>JAIPGO010000130.1 GCA_021736135.1 Candidatus Cloacimonadota bacterium | reverse complement strand
GGTTATTCTCGCAACTGCCTGAAAACTGACCGCTCATTCCCATCAGATATTCATCCAGATCAAGATTTAATAAAACATCCTCATCCACACTAAGATAGGTGGGCAGATCAAAACTATAATCCTCATCACCTTGCTCATATATGCCAATATCCCTGTTTTGCCCGATAATATCTTCCCCGGGGATCAGATAAGGACCAGCACCCCATTTCTCACAGGCATTCACACCACTGTCAATCCCGGGTGAACTAGATTGCAGATGAAAATCATCCGTGCCGATACTCACGAATTGCGGATATGATTGCATATTGCCTTCTCCCCAGAAATAACTTCCTCCATTGGAACAGGAAATCTCACCTTCCCCATATTGTATGATATTATGTTGAAATTGTACGCATGTTGGGGCATCAATCCAGAATTCCTGGGCTCCGTTATTCCAGATTATGGAATTTACAATACGGAATCTTCCAGGTTCTTTAAAATGTATCCCTCCATTCAGCGTCGCCTGGTTATTACAAATAACACTGTTAATCAATAAAACATCCGCTCTACCTATCGTTAAAGCTGCTCCTTTTTCTGCAACATTATCATGAAAAAGAACTCTATTTAGTATGACGTCACAATTTTCCGTCATTGCCATTCCTCCAGTACCCCCGGCAGCTTCGTTTCCTCGAAATTCACAGTCCTCAAAAAGAAAATCCCCTTCATACATTCCCATCCCTCCTATACCGCAAACTTCTCCTTCAGCGATGTTATCAGCTATTAAACAATTTCTCACAATTACGTCTCCAGTAGCTGATATACCTAATCCTCCACCAACACTCCAACTTCCTTCAACAGAATTATCAATTATCTGACAATTAACAATCTGAACATCAACAACATTCGACAAACTCATACCACCGATTGTTGCTGATTCGGGACATGTTGAAAAATTATTACTTATTGTGCAGTTTTTTAAAGAAACATTTGTTACTCCTGTAATATAACCGCCTCCACATGAGGCGTAGTAATAAGCATCAGAAGTATTGTTTGAAATAGTGACGTTTTCCAGTAGAACTAAATCGTATCTGTTTTCAATCTTAAAACCCCCACTAACTGCATAATTACCTATGACTGAATTGTCAATAATTTCCGTATCTCTGATAATTATTTGTTCATAACCCTGCAGATAAACATCTCCATCTGCATATAGTCCTCCTCCATAGGGGGCACCTGAGGATTCAGCCAGGTTATCTCTTATTTTTAAGTGTTCCAGCTTTGCTCCACTTTGATAGATACTGATCCCGCCTCCACGTGGATTATTTCCATTCCTGATCACAAAGCCGCAAAGATAACTGAGAGTATCTTCACCACTTTCCATCCGTACAACGGCATCATTACCTCCACCATCGATTATAGTATTTTCGATATCATCTTCATCACCTGTGATAAGGTATTCGGAAGCAACAGTGATCTTCTTTCCTAAGAAATTTATATTCTCATAATAAGTACCTGGTGCAACCAGTACTGTGTCCCCATCTATTGCCTCATTAATTCCTGACTGGATACAATGAATGCCACCACCAGTATCCGGTACATTTATTAAACCACTATTTAGCGTTACAGCAAATAAACCAAATAAAAGAATTTTGAAATACTTCATATTCCCTCCTTATAATTTAAAAGAAGGAAGCCTGGATTAATCCAGGCTTCCTTTGAAATTTATTTCATCAAGATAACTTTATTCGTTTGAATATCATTATCAACTTGAAGTCTCACAAAATACACTCCTGAGCTAACTTTATTGCCATTATTATTATCACCGTTCCAGATGATATTATAATCCTGGGGTCTAAATGTCTCATTAACAAGAGTTCTAATTAATTGACCTTTGACATTATATATCGTGAGTTCTATTTCTGCTTCTTTATCCAGCGAGAATGCGACTGTCAATTCCGGATTGAAGGGATTAGGGTAACAACATAATTCATAAGGTACGGATTCTATATCTTCCTCTCGGTTAAAACTAAGAGTATAGAATTCCCCCGGTTGCCCTGTAAACAAGGTGTTACTTGTTACGGGATATCCATTTTCATGTATCTGGTAATTACCCTTCCGTTCGACAGAACCTCTGCCTTCATACCAGAATTCAAATTCAATTTCCTGCCCTGGCTCTTCGAAGAGGATGTAGCTACAGATTTGACAAATTAAATCGTCTACAACCTCTGCCCCCCGACATTCACCATCAACGTAAACAGCGATCTCGTTGGGAACGTCTTCAGGATCAAACTCTACGTATATAGGGAGATAATCAATTTCCTCTTCCCAGGTGAAATGAGTTGCATAAGGCCTGATAATTGGTTCTGTAATATCTCTTGTTGGATCATTCCATTGAAAAGATCGTGCTCTCATAGTTTTCATTACAACCAAGTCAGTATAATTAAGATAGCAATAATCCGGATCTTTACTCCAGGGATCGTTCGTTGTTGCCCTGCTGGTACTCCAACGTTGAGTCTGGATCTTCACACAATCATCAAGAACAGCGCTTGGAATAGCATCTTCGGCACTTTGCGTCTGATTTATGAAATAGCCTAACCAACTATCAAAATTTTGATAAGTTGAAACATACGTATCGTATTTACATGGAAGTCCTCTTGTAAAAGGTAAACAGCCACTTTCATTTCTACAAAGTTTATAGCCCTTGACACTTAATAATGAGTCTGTTCCAGGATCACCACTTGACCAATATTCATAATATTCATCAGAGTCTGTATCTAACCCATAAAACCAGATGGATGCGCTGCTTTCATCATACCAGGCAATGCTATCAGGAATATTGTTCCAGTGCCACCTAACAGTTTCGGCATTTGCATACTCACCACCATTTTCATAATAATCATCATGATCAAGAGGCAATAGTGGATAACTCAACCATTTCCAGTGAGCGTCGGATATACCACCTGTACTCCAGATAAATTCATACTGTTCGTGATACTTGTATCCCATATCAGCCATAGATCCATCACCATCATCATAAGTAGACGATCTATTACCCTTGTCAATACAAGGGCTCCAATATTCAAGACTGTAATCATCGCTTGCCGTATTCACAAACTCAGGAGCTTCGTTAATATTCTCAGTTCCCGGATAAACTGTATTTGCATCCACGCAACTATATGTAACTCCAAGATCATCAGGTAATTGGTATGCTCCTTCGTTATTCCAGACTATGCTATTCACGATATCCAATTCCGAATAATCCTGATCTTCAATATATATTCCTCCTATTCCATTAGTACTTTCATTATTAGCAATAGTAACTTTGTTCCAGTCAAAATCCTCATGAGGATAAATACTGGAATCGCCAGCCATATAGACAGCGCCTCCATTAGAATACCCTTGATTTCCATAAAAAAGAATATTATCTACATTAACTGCCCATAGACCATAAGAATATAATGCTCCGCCTTTATTGGCAGAGTTATCATAAAATTCCACGGTATGCATCTCCAAATTAGACTGTTCTCCATAAAATCCACCACCATTGTAATAGGCTGAATTGTCATTTATAATGGTATTTGATAATACTATTGTACAAATATTATTGCTTGTACCCTCAATATAGAGTCCTCCTCCATTTCCTGATGATGCAGCATTATCCTTAATAACGCACTTATCAAAATGTATTGTCCTGGTTACGTCTGAGGCATAAATACCTCCACCATTTTGAGCGTCACCACCAACAATTGCAAACCCAATAAAATAAGTAGGTTCTATACAGCTTGAAGTAAACTTTATACAATGTGTATCATTACCGTCATCACTTATTTCTATTCCTGTAGCCTGATATGATGAAACATAAAGACCTCTGTTACCAATAACTAAAGGTCCATAATTTGTTCCAGGATACACATATAAAGTATCTCCATCTTCAACTCCGGGGTCATCAAAGCCTGCTTGAATGGAAGTAAAATCCTGACCTCCATCATCATCAACATAATATATCCTGGCAAATGTTGCCAAAGGCAATATCACTATCATCAGCAAAAAAAATAACTTGCGCATAATTATCTCCTGATTAAGTTTGCATTAATCTTTTTCGTTAAAGGTTGTGTGCCTGTTCTGTTGATAGCGTTCAGGCACATTTTTTATTATGACGGGTGACTAAGGGGTGACAATTTTGTCAGCCGAATTTTAATCTGAATCCATAATAAAACTGTAACCTTTGCCACAGTGGAAAATGATTATACTCTCTTCTCTTCTTAATTCGCATTATCAGCCTCTATTGGTGCATTAGATTATACAAGGACAAAAATAAATTGTACACTTCAAACCTGTCAACAAAAATAAATAAAAGAGAGTTATTTAATCCCATGCACTAATCATCAACATATATTACCATATTACAAATATTAACAGCTATATAAATAATATTACAATGGTGCAATATCCTGATAATAATCGTAGCCAAAACACCCGAATGGAGACCGTCTTTATATGGAGTAAATTAACACTGTTAATTTATAGAAAACGCAGTTTTCTGAAAACCTCCGCGCTAAGTCAGACGTTCACCAGTGCGCAGCATGGGGAATGAATGACGGAATAACAAGTGATTTGTAGAAATGATAGAAGACTTTTTCCACAGCAGATAACCCTGATAGCACGGATAAGGAGAAGAAAAGATTGTATTAATCATCCATCGTCCATCGTCCATCGTCCATCATCCATCGTTTTCCGTGTTCATTCCCCCTGCTGCGCACTGTTGAACGTCCACTTGATCTCCCAGCCAAAACCTTGCGGATGGTCTTTAGACCTCCGCTATGGTTGTATTATAAAAGCCTGGAATGTGCCTTTTTGTCAGCTCCGCTTACTTTGCCATTTACCGGTTATTTTTCCGGAATGTCTCGGTAATTATCTATATAAATCTTCTCTTTTCTTATCATCTTATCTTTTATCCGTGCTATCCGTAAAATCCGCGGTTGATATTCTTCTTTTCATTGGTTCTGGCTTGTCCGGGTCAGGACGTATAAAATTAACTGAAAATTAACGGGGAACTTATATTATGCTTATATTAATTTAGTATAATTTTGACATTAAATTGAGGTATATTAATCTTGGATAAGATGATGAAAAGGACAGGAAATGAAGAAGATTATTGCTGTTGTTGACGATGAACCGGATATCCTGCAACTGGTGGAACTGAACCTGCAGAAGGCAGGTTTTGAGGCAGTATGTTTTGAAACGGGGCAGGGACTGCTGGACTATCTGAAAAATAATGAACCGGAATTGATCATTCTTGATCTGATGCTGCCGGATTATGACGGTTTTGATATCTGCAAAATGATCCGCAGAGACGACAGAACGAAACATTTACCGGTTATTATGTTCACCGCCAAAGGTGAAACCATGGATAAAGTTGTGGGGCTGGAAATAGGCGCTGATGATTATCTGGATAAAATGAGTTCTCCGCGGGAACTGGTGGCGCGCGTAAAGGCGGTTTTGCGCAGGTCAAAGACCAAAATGGAAACTGAAGTAATTAATCTGGCTGGTATTTTACAGATCAATCCCCAGAAATTTCTGGTATCTGTCAATGACCAGGAGGTGAGCCTGACAACAACGGAATTCAAGATACTCCACCTGCTGGCTCAGCACCCCGGCTGGGTATATTCCCGTAATCAGATACTTGACCATCTCTGGGGTAATGACAAAATAGTGATAGACCGCACGATTGACGTGCATATTAAGAATCTGCGGGAAAAGCTGGGACCAGCCGGCGATCTGGTAAAAAATATTCGTGGCGTGGGCTATAAACTGGATATGGAAAAATGAAATTATTCCCCAAACTGTTCTGGAGTTTTCTCTCCATCCTGCTCTTGTTATCGCTTGTCTTCTTCATCTTCACTTATCGCAACGTGCATAAGAATTACCTGGATAATTCTCTGCATTACCTGCAGGAATTTGAGAAAATCATCGGTGCTCAGGTTACATCGTACCTTTCCAGTTCCGATATTAAGGGATTGAATGAATTTGCCAATAATCAGTCAGGCATCCGCATTTCATTTATAAACGAAGCAGGTAAAGTAATTGCCGATTCCGATAAAGACCTGGAGTCACTGGGTAATCACTATAACCGTCCAGAAATCATTCAGGCACGAGAAAAAGGCAGCGGATTTTCCTGGCGCTATTCCAGTTCCGTGAAACATAAAATGCTTTATTATGCTAAAAAGATCGACATTCCAGGTCAGGTTTCAGGATATTTGAGGTTGAGCTTTTATGATTATCAGATTGAAGAATTGCAGTCAGCGCTCTTAAAAGACCTGACGCAGGTTATTTTTATCGGTATTCTGGCTTCACTGCTCATCACTTATCTGCTCTCGCGCAAGTTTATAAATCCCATAAAAAAACTGGCAGCAGCCACACGGAAAGTAAGTGCGGGAGATTTCTCCATCAGGCTTATCCCCACTTCGCATGATGAATTACAGGAGCTTTCCGTGAGTTTCAACAGCATGACCGAGCAGGTGCAGAAACTTATCGAAGAATCTGATTCCCGAAAAGAAGCATTGAGTAATATCATTGACAACATCAATGAACTTTTGTGGGTCATTGAAGCTGAAACTGAAAAGATAACCCTTGCCAACAAGGCATTCAGCAGCTTCCTGGGCATAAAAGATCCCACCGATAAATTATACTGGCAGCAGATTCGACATCTGGAAATAAACGAGATCATCAAGGAAACCATCAGCACAAAGCAATCAGTCATGCGAGAAATAAAACTTATGGAACACGATTTCCTGATGTCGGTCAGCTATCTGACTGAAACAGATTTGATCATTTTTCTGCTGCATGATATCACTCCGCTGCGGGAACTGGAAAAAGTGAAACGTGATTTCGTTATCAATGCTTCTCACGAATTGCGCACACCTCTGGCTTCTATCAAGGGCTACACCGAACTGCTGAGAGAAAGTATTATTCCGGAAAACAGGAATCTGCTGGAAATCATTGAGAGAAATATTTTCCGGCTTTCCTTTCTGGTAAATGACATTTTAACGCTCGCCTCGCTGGAAGATATTTCACAGCTTGACCGGGAAAATACAAATGTTTCGCAATTACTCGACAGCGCCTGTCTGCTGTTTCAACCGAAACTGGAAGTGAAAGGGTTAAAACTGGAAAAGAATTATGATGTCAACATTACAGCAAAAATCGATCCTTTCCGCTTCGAGCAACTGGTGAATAACCTGATCGATAATGCCATCAAATATACGCAGTCAGGCAAAATATCACTGCTGCTGAAACTTGAGAAACGTAACCTGATCTTTGAATGCCGGGATACCGGTATCGGCATTCCCGCAGATGCGCTCAGCCGTATCTTTGAAAGATTCTTTGTAGTAGATAAATCCCGTTCCAGAAAATCAGGGGGCACGGGACTGGGACTTTCCATCGTGAAACACATCGTGCAATTGCATCTGGGCACAATCTCCGTGAAAAGCAGTCCTGGGGAAGGTTCAATCTTCCACGTGGAAATACCACTGCCGAAATAATATGCCAGATAAGAAATTAGAAGATTACCTGCCTTTTATTAAAAGTATCATTGCGCCTTACCGTAATCTGGGAGTACCATATGAAGACCTGTTGCAGGAAGGGCTTTGGGGATTATGGGAAGCTATGCAGCGCTATGAGCCGGAAAGAAAGGTGAAATTGACTACTTATGCTGCCTACTGGATTAAGAAACGCGTATTAGAAGCTATCAGCCAGGAAAAAAAAGGAAGTATGAATTCTACGGAACTAAATGAAGAGATAACCGCCGGAAATGAACCTGCCGTTCAGGATAGCTATCCTGACAACATCAATCTTCCAGAAAATATGCCGGATGATGAAAGGATGGTGCTTTCTCTCTCCTTTAATGAACAGTTTACGTTGAAAGAAATAGCCCAGAAACTTGGTATTACCAGAGAAAAAGCCCGACAGTTAAAAGAAAAGGGAATGAGGCGTTTAAAAGCACATTTTTATGAAGTATAATGCCAGAAGTCACCGGCGAGGCACTTGTGGCTGGACAGAAATCGATTAAAACTGATGAAATTTAAATATCTGAATATTATCTGATGGAATTGTTAATAGAGCATGAGTTTCGGATTTCGACTCACTGATCACTATGCAGGATACTGTTCAGTGTAACTCTTTATATAATTACCAAAATTCTTAAAATGAAGATGAAATGTGCACATCTGCTACGCTTTAGGCAGGATTATCGTAATTGACAAAACTAAATTTCCTGAGATAGTTTAGGGAATGTTA
>JAIPGO010000022.1 GCA_021736135.1 Candidatus Cloacimonadota bacterium | reverse complement strand
TTCCGGAAAAGGATGCCCAGGATATATATGAACTCCTAAATATTCCAATTAAAACTGATCGAAAAATAACAAAAATACCTATTCAAAAGTAGTGCCTAAATTGAAAATCGGATCCTTATATTTCAATAACTTAGCTGCAATTTGCCGAAAGATGGGCCAACAAGTTATCATTAAATCATCCAACTCATTTTAAAGCTTTGCCTGGAATGTGTCTTTTGTCAACTCTGCTGATATTTGTCATTTACCGGTAAATTTGCAAAATGTATCAGTATTTACAGCTCAAATAAATCTTCTTTTTTCTAATCCTCTTATCTTTTATCTGTGCTATCCGTAAAATCCGCGGTTCAAATTCTTCTTTTTTTGGTTCTGGCTTGTCCAGGTTAGGCTTTTGCAAAGAGTCGTATTCCCGACACATCGAGATGAGTGCAGAGAAGTTAGAAAATGATCACTGAATATTTTTGATTATTTTGTAACTTTCTCTGTGCTCCCGATGTATCGGGACGGCTATTTGTGAAATCCTACTGCACAAAGAGGATTTAAATTAAATTCAATCAATATAATGCTCAATATTCTATTCTTAGTCTATTTGCTGGTTTATCAGCCAAAACCTTGCGAATGTCGCCAGACCTCCGCAATGGTTGGTCACCTGATTTCCCAAATTAAACAGGAAGATCAGCACTTCAGAAAACCGGCGTTTTCTACAAATTAACCTGGTTATTTACTCCAAAGAAGTTTCAGGGGAAGAGATTATTGCTCTATTCCTAATAAAGTCATCAGATTCACATTGAGCATGAAATCTGACTTTCTTTGGAATTTCTGTAAATCACCTCCGGGAAATTTTGCGTAATTGTATTGCAGACGTACTAAATCTTTGTATCTGAGATTCAAACCAATTCCCGATGTTTTTCCTTCAATATGTCCATCTTTATCCTGATGGTATCCCCAGCGAAAAGATACAATATCCAATAAAGTCAATTCAATACCTTTTCCCCATTCATCATTTTCCTCCATTAAATTGGAACTGCCATAATTACCGTAAACAGAGATAATATCACTGCAGAAGACAGATAATTCATCGAAAATAACAGATGGGATCATCTCTTTAACATTTTCAGCACCAATTGCTATTCTGAAGGAAACAGCAGTATCGGTACTATAAGGCAAAGGATCTTTTTGATCTTCATTTACGTATGATATGCTGGTTCTAGAAAGATTTCTATAATATACACTGGATACCAGATCAGCCTTTATAAAGGAATAATTGGTAAAATTTGTTTCATTTAAGGGACTGAACCTTACGATCATTCCTAATCCATCAGTATGCGAATTTCCATTCCCTTTATAACCTGTTTCAGTTTCTCCTTGACCTTCTGGACTTAAATTACTTTCAATCAAGTTATAGTTGTACCCGATCGAGAAATCAGAATATTTCTGTAAATTTGAAATTGATTCATTATCATTTAAAGATGTGTAAAATTCTAATAAGTTCATTCCCAAAGCAAATCCGGTAGATATTTCCCAGGAATCAAATGTTCCCACAAAGTAGCCATCTTCATCATACATCTCCTGTTTTCCATAATCTACACTAGTGCCAAAATTCAGTTGGTTGTTTATCATGGGCAGCATTAAGCCCAGTCCTTTCCAGCCCAATGTCAAATAAGCTGAATCAAAATAAATATCATCGAAAACCTTTTCAAACCAGTCATCATGTAAATATCCAATACTTATCCCTTTATGATAACCTAATATGGCAGGATTATCCCAGGTATCAAGCGGATTTTGATTCCAGATATTAGCCCCTCCGCCGACTACACCCAAAGCAGTATTTGTAGCTGAAGGATTGATCAGTGTAAATATACAGGCAGCTTCGGAAACAGCATAAATCGAAAAACTACTCATCAATAAGATTACAATCATCAGAATTTTCATAATACCTCTCAATATTTTTTTATGCATTGAATATCAGCCAAAACCTTGCAACAAACTTGCAACAATGCGACAGCATGTTGCATAGTGAAGATAAAACAAGCTCTTTAGCCTTGCAACATGCTGTCGCATTGTTGCCAGTCTGCCAGGACTATTTTAGCAGTAAAACTTTCCGGGATACTGACTCCATTCCATTATGCAGTTTCAGCAAATATAAACCGCTGCTGACATTATTCCCATCCCAACTCAGACTTCCTGTTTTCCCGGAGGGAAGCAGATAATTGCGCACCAGTTGCCCTTTAATATTATAGATATCAAGGGTGGCATCCGAATTTGTCGTCTCTAAAGAATAACTGATTTTCAATTGTGCTCTGCTGCCGGTTATAAAAGGATTCGGATATGCATCCAGGGATATTACAGCAGGAATAACCTGCTCATCTGCACTGTAATTCTGGTTATAATACCAGGCTCCAATATCTTTACGCGTGCCGTCGGAATCCTGGTCATCAACATCCTCTATCCAGGAAATACCGTCACCATCGGTATCGGGATTACCGGTATCAATGCAGGGTGAATTATTCTGCAGATGCAGATTATAACTGCCCGGATCTAAGAAGAGCGGGTCAATTGAGAAATTACCTTCTCCGTTTACCGGGATCTGAATATCGGAATAACTAATGTCAATCGTGCTGGAAATATCGGTATTTAAAACGGGAACTTCATTGCCGTAAATTATACAGTTCATTACTTCAACTGCGGAATCGTCTTCTGCCAATATGGCAGTGCCGCTGTTACCATGATTACCATAGAAAGTCAGATTCCTCATAAGTGGATGGCTGTTTTGACAGTAAACCGTACCGCCGCTACCGCTGGCAAAATTGTTGTAAAAAGTTATGTATTCAAGCCTGGGTGAGCCATTCTGTATTTTAATGGCTGAACCTCTGGCATTCATATTATAATCAAATATCAGATGGTGTGCATAAAATGATCTATTGCCTGATTCTAATCCTGATCCCTGGTAACTTCCGGTTATTCTGAAACCGGATAACTCCTGACCGGCCACACCATCAGTTACCGTGATCACATTTCCATTAGCTCCATCAATTATTGTCTCGGAAATATAGGCTTCATCACCGGTTTCGCCATACAGACTGTTCAGAGTGATCATATTATCGCCCAGCAGCAGGTTTTCATGGTAGGTTCCGGGACTCACTATGATCCGCGAACCATGTACTGAAGCATCTATAGCTGATTGTATGGACTGATAATCATCCGGCACATAGATGTAACTCACTCCCTGAAAAACGATAAACGTACAGAAGCTGTTCACCGTCTCCTGACCATCAGTTAACTCGAATAAAAGTACTTCCTGACCATAAAAATTTTCCGGAGCCTGTACTGTCAGGATCAATCCGCTTAACTCCACGTTTAGATTAAACATTCCGCTAACGCTCAGGGTGATATCATCCCCGTCAACATCATAAGCATATTGGCTCAGATTGATCTCCAGGGTACTCCCGCTTTCCAGGCTGAAAGATTGCGGTAAAGCAAGAACCGGAGGAGTATTTACATTTATATAATCCGTTATTGTAAGAATATCGGAAAATTCCTCATTAAAAGCATGTAAGCTCACTGAATATAGTCCGGCTGTTTCATAAGTCCATTCGGGTTCTTCCTCCTCGGAATCAATTATGCCGTCGCAGTCAAAATCCCATTCGTAGCTGACGTTATCTCCCTCGGTGAAATTATTAAAATGAACCTGCAAAGGAGGGATTCCACTTAATATGTTGGCAGAAAAACCTGCCGTGATGCCATAAGGTTCCAAAGCTATGGATACTGCTCCGATAAGATGCATCCCGTCATAGGTGTCGAACCAGCCCATGGAATGCAGTTCTCCATCCCTGGTATCATGAAAATATATATCCTGATTGGAGGAATCATAACCTACGCCTGTCACACACATGCCGTTAAGTAGTAATAAAACCGGACGCCCATGAATTATATCCTGATGAAAATCATTCAGGATATAATCCAGATCGTCATCTTCTTCGATTACCTGCGCCAGGAGACTACTTACCGAATATCCCCGTGATTCCACAAACAGACTAATATCTGATCCGAATCTTTCTGATAACGGGAGTAACATTTCTGTCTCAGCAATTGGTTCAGCATCGATAAGCATAAATTGAGTTTCACCATCAACGCAATTCCAATTATACTGACTGGTTCCCATGAAATCTCCTACGCAGTCAGCCCAGACATGCTCTTCCCAGCCTCCGGTCATGAACGGATCTTCATCATCATTGCCTTGGCTGATATAATAATCATCTACGTGACCCCTGCTGGTCAAACCGTCTATTCCCTGATGCGTGGCTGATAGCGGACATTCTCCTTCTCCCCAGAAATCCTCATTCGTTAACGGGCAAACACCGTTATTTGCAGGCCCATTATACATATCCACGTAATTCAATCTGTCGTAATAGCCCATCATCATTGCCCCAACTGTATTAGCACTGCCATAGCTCCAGGTGAATGCCGGTACTTCATCAAGCAGGTAAATATCCCTGTTTTGACGCAATGCCTCACGATCAAGAGCTGGTTGTTGCATTTCTACTTCCGGTTTGCCACCAATGATTACTTCCACAATTTTGTAGTTATTCTGCTCCAGGATCACTTTCTCTGAATAATATATTTCAGCTTGTAGATAAGGTATTATTGAAACAAATAGAAATACGAATAAAAAAAATTTCATACTGCCCCCCGTAATCAGCACAAAAAAGGCATTTTTATAAATTCTAGTCAAATTATATTTCTTCCAGGAATCAATTATTATAGTTCTAATTTATTATTTTATCAGCAATACTTTCCTTGAAATTGATTCCGCTCCGCTATGCAGATTAAGCAGATAAAGTCCGCTGCTGCCATTATTCCCATCCCAGGTTATATTTCCTTTTTTCCCGGAAGGAAGCTGATAGCTGCGCACTAACTGTCCTTTAATATTATAAATATCAAGTGCAGCACCATATCCTTCAGTATTTAAAGAATAACTGATTTTCAATTGTGCCCTGTTGCCGGTCATAAAAGGATTCGGATATGCTTCCAGTGACATTACAGCAGGAATAACCTGCTCATCTGCACTGTAATTCTGGTTATAATACCAGGCACCAATATCCTTGCGCGTGCCGTCGGCATCCTGGTCATCAATATCTTCTGTCCAGGAAACACCGTCACCATCTGTGTCAGGATTACCGGTATCGACGCAGGGTGAATTTGCCTGCAGATGCAGATTATAACTGCCCGGATTGACGAATCCGGGATTGGCAACAAAATTGCCTTCTGCCACGATCATTTCCTGCAGATCGGAATAGGTGATCGAAATAGAACTGCCTTCGTCATTTTCCAGAACCGGATCATCGTTATCCCAGATGATGCAGTTGGTCATATTCACCGTGGAGTTGTTTTCTGCTAATACAGCATTTCCGGCATTACCGTAGTTATTAAAGAAAGTCAGGTTATTGAGAATAACTTCAGCACCATCGCAATAGATCGTCCCTCCAACACCGGAAGTGAAATTCTGATAGAAGGTGCAGTATTCGACCAAAGCTTCCGTGCTTTCCACATTAAGAGCGGAACCCCTGGTATTCATATTGTAATAAAACACAATATGATGCAGATTTACGGGACGGTTACCCACTTCAATACCGGAACCGCCGATGCTGTGCGTGATCTTGAAACCGCAGATTTCCTGAAGAATTTCACCATCAGTGATGGTGATCACATCCCCGCTGTTGCCATTGATAATTGTGCTGTTGATATAGCTCTCATCACCATTCAGCAAATACATACTGCTCAGACGGATCTGATTGTCACCCATCTCCAGGTTTTCATGATAAGTCCCGGGACGCGCAATTATGGTATATCCATGTCCGGCATTATCGATGGCAGCCTGAATAGTGGCATAATCATCAGGAACATAAATAACGGCACCACCTGCAGGATATACCAGTATTGTGCAGTCAACCGAAGTTTGATCAATACCGTCATCCAGGGTTAATTCCAGTGTTTCTGCACCTTCAAAACCGGCAGGTGCCGTGAAAGTGAGTACCATGCCATTCTGGATCACGCTGATTTCAGCGAGATCGCCGATGGTTAATGTATAATCATCTCCATCCGCATCAAAACTGTATTCCGCCAGATCCACCACCAGTTCGCTGCCGTTCTCAAAGCCCAGAGATGCCGGAAGATTGAATTGGGGAGGAGTGTTCACAATGATATATTCTGTGCGGGTTATAGTATCTTCATAATCCCAGTTATAGGCATGCAGCGTTACAGTATATATCCCGGGTTCCGTATATGTAAAGGCCGGATCGAGCTCAGTGGAATCAAAGCTGCCGTCATTATCAAAATCCCAGTTACTGCCTGTGATATAACCCGTCGAATTGTTGTTGAATTCCACGTTAAGTGGAGGCGCACCATGCACTTCATCAGCAACAAAATTTGCAGTTACTTCATTAGATGCCAGTGTAAAGCAGCACACAGCAATTTGTTCCATCCCGGAATAGCTTTCTCCCCACTCCATCGTATGCGTGCTCCAGTCCCAGGTATCATGCAGATATATGGTCTGGTCAAAAGAATCGTAGCCTTTTCCGACCATGGCATGACCTTCCACTAGGATCATCACAGGACGTCCGGCATCTATCTCTGCCATATAATCCGAAAAAGTGAAATTTGTCATCCCGGATATTCCTTCCGTATAGCATAAACTCGTGTGATAACCGCGTGAGACAACAAAATTCGCAATACCGTTGCAGCCATCACGTTCGCGCATTCCTGGTATTTGTGGTAATTCACTCAGCCTGCTGCCGTCAGCCCGAAAATAGAAGGCAGTTCCTCCATCAGGATTACCCTGGTTATACTGGCTCGTGCCCATATAATCACCGGTACAATCTGCATAAGCATGTTGTTCCCAGCCACCGGTCATATACGGGTCTTCACCTTCATAGCCTTCATAAACAAAATAGTCATCAACATGTCCGCGCACATTGAGTCCGTCATAGCCCTGATGTGTGGCAGAAAGCGGGCTTTCACCCCAGCCCCAACCGCTCAGATTGTTTAAAGGACACAAACCTCCGCCTGCCGGTCCTGAATACAAATGCGAATAATTAAGCCGGTCATAATAACCCATCATCATTGCTGCCGAAGTATTGGCACAACCATAGCACCAGTCAAAAACCGGCACATTATCCAGGATCACCACTTCCCGGCGCAAACGCTCCTGCTCCACGTCAACTGCCGGCATACGGAAATTCTCCGGCGGAACATTATCAATGATCACTTCCCATATCTCATTACCGTTATCATCTATAAAGGTTCTATTCACCCAGTCCGGCGTTGCCGCCATACACAGTGCCATCATAAAAATTATAAAAGAAGTAAGCAGAATTCTCATCTTGCCCTCCGGATTTATTTATCTACTTTATTCATCTTCAGCATTATTTACAGTCAAGTAAAATATTATAATTCCCAGCGAAGAAAGTAAAACAATCCCATCCGGATTCTCTCTAAAACTTTGTGTAAATATATTAGTACCAACAAGGTGGGAATAAGGAGGGTCTTAAGTATCACAACAAAACACAATATAGCAAAATAATGCCTGATTGTGTCTTGTTGTGATACCTGAGACCCTCCTTATAGGCTCTTTATTCCTTCTAATAGATATATCTCATAAGTACTTAGAATAATAATTTTTCATTTATGGCAAGGCATAATTCTCAATATGATAATAGTCTCCATTTATCCTGACCTTCTACTGTCTGCCCGTATCACGTGATAACATTATTTTGTTATCACGTGATGCGGGCAGACAATAGGAGATAAAGATCGAGGTTATACCACATTCCCGGGAGAGACCTGCCTGCCGTGCCGTAGCTTTGCGTAGGATAATGTGCCTGGTCACATAATAAAAGATTAAATACAGGATGTTAGGATTGTTAAACATAAACTGGCATCACCCTCGGAATTATCTCTAATAATTATTATAACTTATTACCTGGTTATGATATAGTATATGGATTAAAATGGAAATCGATATTTTCAATTTAGAGAACAGATATCCCAGCTAAGTCAGACGTTCACCAGAGCGCAGCATGGGGAATGAACACGGAAAACAATGGATGATGGACAATGGACGATGGAGGATTATGAATCAAAATGGTCGTGTTCATTCCCCAGGCTGCGCTCTGGTGAACGTCCACTTTACCGAAATCCGCTTTATTGAATTTAAAAGGGTAATGAAATTAAAAAAACGGGGGAATGCAAGAGAAAAACTAAAAGCTGGCACCCCCCGTTTTATTATTCAGGATATGTGGTAACTTCTTATTTTATAAAGTAATATTTAGGATTTATCTCTTATAATTCCCGGTACGGGATATATTTGTATAGCGTAAGGTTGCACCGCAGGTGCTACCATATGTAAAAAATGAAACGCCCCCCCCACCCCATCGGCGCTGCGCGCCGATGGGGTGGGGGAGGAATGTAACATTCGTAAGGTAGTCTCGGAGTACCGAGCCAACCTTACGCTATACAAATTTATCCCTTTCAGGGAAATGAAACTCCACAACAGGAGAGATATTTAAAAATTTCGGGGGGATGCCAGAGAAAAACGAAAAGAATTTGACATTGTTTTAGGAAAAATCACTTTGACATAGTAACATATTAACTCGTTGATTCAATTGGCTATTGGGGAATAATTCGAGGAGGATATGAAATATGTTATTTATTATTTTTTGGGAAATGCTGTTTAAGCTGCAGGATTTTTGTGTCTTCGAATTGAGTAAGCCCATAACCCTATATATATATATATAGTTAGGAGTTACGGATATCCGAGCGGATTTCAGTAGGCTGCCTGGCAGCCGGGATAATTTAATGATTTACAAATTTAGGAACTTGAAAGATATATGGAACGCATAAATAAGAGAAAAGGAGGAAAAAATGAAGAAATATATCTTGATTGCTTTGATGCTGATAACAGCATATAATATATTCTGCTGTGATATGGCAGCAGCGATAACAACACATGAGGGAGGCGTATTCTATTTTAATTATCCCGATATGGATAAACACTATTGTGTAGAACTCAATGTTAAATTAAATTCTTGTCCTCGCGATCAAGGAAGACGTTTGATATTTTATGATAGCAATGAATCAGATGGAATTTGGCATTATAGACCTAATTCAGTATCAGATCCCATTTTGCAAACTTACTACGATACACATATTTTAACTTCCAATGTTATGTTGAGCCATGCAAGGGTGGGAACTACCGGAGATAGTATTCAGCATCACCCCTTTATCTGGGAATCTCGAACTGACGATAAAACTTATGCCTTTATGGCAAATGGTGATATTGACATGACTGCACTTGAAGGTTTATTGGAAGAAGGATCAGACAGTGACTGGCTGGATGATGCTATAACTTATCTTCACGATAACCCTCATAATGTTGATATAGAAAGCTATGATGATATTTGTGATTCAGAACTATTTTTCTATTGGATTATCAAGAATATCGAAGCTAATCGCGATGTTATAAAAGGATTAGAACAAGCAATCTATAGAATGAACAGGACTACCGAGATTGGACATTCTGCATGGAAGAATTTTGTTTTCAGTGATGGAGGAGCACTTTATATCTATAAGAATGGGACAGTAGGATACGATGATTATGATCATCAATTATTCTGGGGAGAAGCGATTATTGAAACTGGAGGTGTAGAATATGATCAGCATGCTTATGTTGTGACATCAACCAATATTGGTCCTGATTTTAATATTGATGTAACCCCTCCTTACCAGGAATTAGAGAATGAATTATCCAATTTCGAATTAGTTGTTCTTCATTCTAACGGTGCTGCTATTTCGTACCCACACTTTGGAGAATTTACTGGTGAAAATAATGATTATCCCCCAGAAGTAAATTACTTTGCTGTCAATGGAGTAAACTGGAAATGTTTCCCGGTGGATTACAGCGGATATACTGCCCTAACTCAATTAGAAGAAACGCAATTTTACTTACCAATCTTATATTACTACAATTATGGAATACAATCAGTTGGATGGAGTGATTTTGGACTACTTGATCTGGAATATACTCAAGGTTATAAGTTGGAATTAGATAATATCCAACGCATTGGGCTGCTTCAGTATGGTTTGAATGGTGTTCACGTATTTGAAGACAGGGAAATACTTCTTGATTCACAGCAGAACCGTTTCTGGATTCCTTATTTTATGCATGGCAGTGCCAGCGTGTATGATGCCTTTGATGATATCATAGATGATGCTGTTCAGATAATTGGTCAATACTGGACAATGTGGCGGAAAAGTACAGGCTATAGCTGGAATGTTGCTATTGATCCCGGTAAGAACCTGACTTGCTATTATGGCAAGATGTATGATGTGACTCTTGCTTCGGGACATCCGACGGTAATGGATTATTATGACATAATGGGCTATGAGGAAATGGAAGAATACATCCCTCCCCAAACGGTATATTATGAATATGAAGAGAAGCTGGAATATGAGGCTATACTGATTGACACGATAGTTAGCAATGAACCGATTGAGGAAGTTGCTGTTTTTGAAGGTGGTGAATGCATTGGTGCCAGCGTATTTCAGGGATATCCGGTATTCATCAGAGCCTTTACAGAGGAATTGAACCGAACAAACGAACCCCTGGAATTCAGAGTTTATACAGGCAGTAGAACGGAACCGGATGTGGAATATCGTGTTTTTGATGAGGATTTTGCTTATTACCGTGATGAATCCATGTATCCTCGAGAGAATGTGATCACGCGGGTGTGCCTGGGATTGAATGGAGAAGAGATGCCGGTTATGAGTGATAACTTAGTAAGAACGAAACAGTATCCTGATCCCTTCAATCCTGAAACCGCGATCGAATATTCCCTACCGGAATATGGAAATGTGTGTATAGATATCTATAATATCAAGGGGCAGAAGGTGAAAAATCTTCTATCAAGCGAAAAACCGGCAGGTCTGCATAAAGTCATCTGGAACGGAACAGATGATAGCGGCAGAAGGTCTGCTTCGGGAATGTATTTTTATGTGTTGATATATAATGAACAGATCATCAGGGAAAAAATGCTGATGATCAAGTAGATCGTAATCCGAGATTCGAGATTCGTAAAATGGCAGGCGTTCTTTCGGGAACGTCTGCCTAAAATAATGGAGGTATTATGAAAAAAATATATATAGCATTCCTTCTAATTATGCCGTTGATATTATCAGCAAATATCTGGAATATCGCTTTAGATGGCAGTGGAGATTTCAGCGAAATTCAGATGGCAATAGATCTGGTAGAAGACGGGGATACATTATTAATTTATCCGGGAACATATTATGAGAATTTACGTATTATTAATCAGAATATTCAATTAATGAGTTTATATGCTGTAACTCAGGATACAAGTTTTATCTATAGTACAATATTAGATGGCAGTCATTCTTCCAATGTAATTGATTCAAGAAATAGTACGCAAGAGTTTAAGATACAAGGCTTTACAATTACAAATGGATATTGTTATCGAGGTATGGAGAATGGATTTCATCAGGGAGCTGGTATAAATTTCAATGGAATA
The DNA here is from genome assembly GCA_021736135.1 of Candidatus Cloacimonadota bacterium. Classification (GTDB taxonomy): domain Bacteria; phylum Cloacimonadota; class Cloacimonadia; order Cloacimonadales; family TCS61; genus JAIPGO01. Next base: position 32,968 of record JAIPGO010000022.1, on the reverse strand, counting down.
ACCCATATATCGAACTGTATAATTGAGCATAATTATTCTGAAAACAACGGGGGAGGTATAGCGATCATGAATGGTTCATTATACTTACGCGGCACTATAATACGCTATAATATTGCAATAGATAGTGGAGGAGGAATAATTTTTGGTAATGATGAAGTAATTTTCGATCATAATGAATTAAACAGTATCTATGGAAATTATTCCGGTCTGGGAACTGATATTTATAATGCCTTGCCTTCTGACTATGATTATGATTTTCCTCTGCAGAAAGGCACTTCCAATCCACCTAACATATCCTATTATTGTAATTATGAAACTGGTGATATGTTTAACGTTAGTTATGAAGAAACATATATAAACGAAACCAGTCAGGAAGTGTATGTATCACCGGATGGAGATAATGCTAATGACGGTTCGAGTCCGGAATCGCCATTGAAGAATATCTGGTATGCGACATTGAAATGTGAAGGTACTGAAGAAGAACCGGGGATCATTCATCTGGCACCGGGCACTTATGCGAGCAGCATCAATGATGAATTTCCAGTTACTACATTGAAATCGAATATGCAGTTAATTGGCAGCGGCTCCGAATGTACAATACTTGATCGTGAAAATCAGTCAGGAACATTCAGTCTATTATGGAAAGATAATATTTTTTTTGAAGGATTTACAATTTGTAATGATTCGGGAGAATTTGTATTTTATAATATTCATTTCTGTGGCTGGATGTCCGGAAATGGTGAATTAAGAGATATAATTTGTCGTGATATCGGTGGAATTGCAATAAGTGCTGCTTATAATAATAATATTGAGTTAAGCAATGTTAAGATTTATAACACAACTTACATCGGGAGTGCTATTCAATTAAGTTCAATTTATAATACAGAGTTCCGTAACCTTTTAATTGAAGGTAGTCATTACCAGGAAGTGGAAGATATCTGGCACTATGAAGGTGGATTTGGTATTGGAGTGTGGAATGGTGCTAATATTCAAGAGCCGATGAATTACTATTTTGAGAATGTATTAATATGTGAAACAGATAACCGCAGCCCTCATCAGTTATATCCTTCGGGGAGTACTTATGCACTTGGATGTGGAGATGAATACAATAATGTGTATCTGATCAATTCCACAATCAGTGGAAATATAACTGATAATCATTCATCCAGTGTTTTGGGAGCTGTTAGTGGTGCTCATTTAAATATATATAATTCGGTTATCTATGATAATTTTTATCATAGTTTGATGATAGGGGGATATGCCTCGGTGGGAGAGTCTTATATTGGAGTAACACATTCCCTGGTGGAAGGCGGATTTGAGGATATGGTTGATGTAGGGGGATATTGGACGGCAGAATGGCTGGAAGGTAATCTGGATATTGATGAAGACCCTGAATTTTGTGGAGTGGGACAGAGTGAATTTATGCTACAGCAGGATTCTCCCTGTCTAGACAGCGGTTCCTTGACTTGTTTACCGGAAGGATATGAACTCAGTGAAACCGATATGGCAGGCAATCCGCGGGTTTATGGGGATAATATTGATATGGGCTGCTATGAATGGCAGGGTACGGAATGTGATTTCAGTTGGGAGCAGGATGAAAACAGCGTGAGTTTTACAGCGTTTAGCAATGAAGATATTTATCAGATAGAATGGGATTTTGAGTGTGATGGCGAGATTGACAGTAATGTATTGAACCCTGTGCATGTTTATACGGCAAATGGAACTTACAGCGTGGGAGTAAGCATTAATAACGGCCGCGGCGGCAGAAAGTATGAAAACTGCCTGACGATTGAGAATGTGGGAAACGATAATGAATTGATAATTGATAATGGACAATTGATGATTAGAAATTATCCTAATCCTTTCAATCCGCGAACAACGATAGAATTTGAATTGCCGGCAAAGGGTGAAGTTACATTGACTATATATGATATAAAGGGCAGGAAAGTAAAAGCAATGCTGAATGCCGTTCTGGAAGCTGGGACGCATTCCTTTATCTGGAACGGCAAAAATGAGCAGGAGATAGACGTTGCCAGCGGAGTTTATTTTTATGAACTTACCTGGAATGATAGGAAAATCAGGGAGAAGATCAATCTCCTCAAATAGGATCAGGATTTTCAGGATAAAATATCAGGATCAGGATTCTCAGGATTTAAGATATTAGCAGGATTGAAAATGAATGTTAAAGCGTTAATCGTTGGTCGTTAATCGTTAAGAACTTGGAATCAGGTACTTGAATAACTGTATTAGTGAAGAAAGCTGTTTTTCAAAAAAAAGTAAAATATGGGGTATGTATATTCAAAAAACGGCAAAAATGTTACTTTTTTCTGTAACTGACATTATAGTTTATAGTTACGGGGTAACATTTAAGTAACATTTAGTAACATTTATAGTATTTATCTATCTTAAACCATATTATGCAGTAGTCACATACTACCAATATTAATACAAATTATGGCAAAAGAATTATTTTGAACCGCGAAAGCCGCTAAAGTACGCGAAATAATTCAACAAAAGAAAGCAAATCCTATTCTTCTTCCAATTACTCGTCTTACTTTCGCGGCTTTTCGCGGCTTTCGCGGTTGATGATCTTTTCAGGTTTCGGTTTATCCGAGTTAGGAATTTGTGAATAGCTGTGGGGCTGTTTCACAACCTAATATTTTTTTAAACCACTGAAGGCATAGAATTTCACTGAAAAAGATAAAGACGTAAAATAAAATGTAACTACATTATCTATAATAGAATATGAATATATCATTTATCTGGTTTTTTTTAGTGTTTTTCAGTGCCTTCAGTGGTTTTTAAGAAATACCAGAGTTGTGAAACAGCCCCATCACAGAGAGAGTTAGATAGTTTTTATAAATATATAACCAGTGAGTAGTGAACAGTGAACGGTGATGGGTCAATCCAACTGCAATCCGGAAGTCCATCCTACGCACAAGGTTAGGGCGCCGTGGCGAGGAGCGTGGGAAATGGCAGAATTGCTTTGTCATGGTCGTGCTCGCGCCCCACTTGCGGAATACGCCAGCGGTGCACGTGCACTCAGTTCTTGACACTTTTTTTACTGCTTTTTCTTTGTGGCATTATGGAAACAAAGCTGCATGAACGTAATGTAAAGGTATTCATTTACTATAAATTTTTCCAGAATATGATGATCATCGGTCCAGTGCTGGTGCTTTTTTTTATCTGGAAGGGACTGGACTATACCCAGATGATGCTGCTGCAGTCTATTTCCGCTATATCGGTAATTATTTTTGAAGTGCCTACCGGAGCTATTTCTGATAAAGTGACAAGGCATCTTTCGCTATTTCTGGGCTGTATGTTTGCGGCATTAGGGCTGCTCATTTATATTATTGGTAAAACCTTTCTCGTATTTGCTCTGGCAGAGATCATCTTTGGATTGGGTATAACTTTTACCAGTGGTTCCGATACTTCCATACTATATGAAAGCCTCACGGCTCTGGGTCGTAAAAAGGAATATCAGTCCATAATGGGTAAAGCGATGTCTGCCATGTTCATCGGTCAGGGATTAGGCGCGATTGCCAGCAGTCTGTTATATACTATTCATCCGCTGATACCTTTCCTGGTCAGCGTTATGTTCCTGGCAGTGGCGATGTTCGCTTCCACTTTTTTCATTGATCATGGCCGGGTGAAATCCGAGCATAATTATTTGATCCACACGCTGCAATGTGCCCGGCTGGTGATAACTAAAAAACGCATCTTTTGGGCACTGGGATTTGCCATAGCCATGGGAATTGCCTTTCGTTGCAGTTTCTGGCTTTATCAGCCATATTTTGCCGTGGTCAAACTCGATATTGCCTGGTATGGAGTTGCTTTCTTCCTTTTTAATATCTGCGCTGCTTTTTCAGCCAGGGTGCTGGTGCCTTTGCTGCAGGAATTTCGTCCCCGGCGCATTCTGCTTTTGCTGCTGCTGGTAATGAGCCTTTCTTATATCATTTCTGCGATGCACCCGCATATCATCATGATCGCTATCTTTGCGCTGCACCAGTTCGTGCGGGGACTTTACCAGCCGACGATGAGTTTTTATATTAATCACCAGGTGGAAGACCATAACCGCGCCACGGTAAGCTCTATGGTCAGTATGGCAGGAAGTCTTGGTTTTGCGCTTTTTTCTCCCTTGATGGGTCACTGGCTGGATACTACGGGTACTATTAATACCTATTATCGCATGGGCTGGCTGTCCTTTACCTCTTTGATCATCCTCTTCTTTTTATGGAGATTGCATAAACAGGGGAAAAAGAGAATTGCCAGTGATCGGTGATCGGTGATCGGTAATCGGTAATCGGTTATAAAACTGCTTGTAGCATAGACGTCTCGTCTGTGTGTTTTTATTAGCTGCGGGATTTGCGGTGAATTTTCGGTGGCTCGGCAGAGCGGGTTCACAGACGGGGACGTCTGTGCTACAGGAGAGTGACAGCTACTTTCTATATGATAAATTTCTCAAGTTATAAACCTGCTTGTAGCATAGACGTCTCGTCTGTGTTATTTTTTTGGCTTCATGCTTTGATGTAAATTCTGGAGGTCTAGCAGAGCGGTTCACAGACGGGGACGTCTGTGCTACAGGAGAGTGACAGCTACTTTCTATATGATAAATTTCTCAAGTTATAAACCTGCTTGTAGTATAGACGTCTCGTCTGTGTTATTTTTTTGGCTTCATGCTTTGATGTAAATTCTGGAGGTCTAGCATAGCGGTTCATAGACGTCTCGTCTGTGTGTTTTTATTAGCTGCGGGATTTGCGGTGAATTTTCGGTGGCTCGGCAGAGCGGGTTCACAGACGGGGACGTCTGTGCTACAGGAGAGTGACAGCTACTTTCTATTTTTTCATAATAATCAGGAAATACAAATTTTATCAGTACTGCATTATTCGAACATAACGGAATTATAGTATGTTCCCTTCCAGTCTTGCCAGCTTTCTACCAGACCTGCCTTAACCGGATTATTGATAATATAATTTGTCGAATTAATCAAATCGTCATTATTTCTAATCAGATGATCATAATTTTCGCTTTGCCAGAAATATTTATCGTAAGATATGATCTGTTTTAGCTGGTGTGCTGTATAACTTTTTAGAGAGTGCATTATTTTACTGAGAGAATTTCCAGAAATAGGCTGTAGTAAAATATGGATGTGATTAGGCATAAGGCAATAAGCATAAAGCAGGTAACGTTTATTCTCATTATAATGTAGAGCTTCTTTAACTGTTTCTCTCACTTTTTCAATCGCTAACCATTTGGGTGAATCACTTAAATTTGCCAGTATCTTGTCAAAATCAAGAAAAAAATCCTGCTTTGCCTTGCGATGCTCGTACAACTGCTTTCTCAATTTTTCAGGCAATTGAAAAAAAAGTCTGGTAGTTACAAAGAAGATGCTCTCATGCTGCTGGTAATGGGGAAGATTACGCCTGTAATATTCTTTAAATTTAAGTTTGCTATCCATTTATCTTTGCCTCAATACAGATAATTATGTAAAAAATATAATAGTCAAGTATTTTTGTAATTCATTTGTTTCTGGGTGAATTTTCTGTGGTTCGGCAGAGCGGGTTCACAGACGGGGACGTCTGTGCTACAGGAGGGTGACACTACTTTCTATAGGGTAAATATCTCAAGTTATAAACTTGCTTGTGGCATAGACGTCTCGTCTGTGTGTGTTTTAACCGGTTGCGGGGTTTGCGGTGAATTTTCGGTGGCTCGGCAGAGCGGGTTCACAGACGGGGACGTCTGTGCTGCAGGAGGGTGACAGCTACTTTCATAGCGTAATTTTTTAAGTTATAAACTGCTTGTTGACCGGTATCTCGTCAGTGTATCTGATTCCTCTTTTCCGTTCACTGGGTAAAAATTCCCCAATATTTCTTTACAATAACGGACGATAAATTCCAGTTGTCATCAATGAAATTACCGGAGAATATTATGCGATCAGCGAATGAGATGAGCAGACAGATACTGCAACTGGCGCAGCAGGGACATCCGCGGCGTTCGTTTCTGGAAAAAATATCGGGGATAATTCTTGATTTTCTTGCTTGCGATGCCTTGGATATACGACTTGCCGATACAGTTTTACCTTATATCTGGCAATATGACAAAGCTGGGATCCAGGTTTTCAATGACTCATCTTTCATTCAGGATGCCGACAACAGCCTGATACCATGTCAATCACTGGTAAATACTGAAGAGAATCTCTGTGCCGATCTTTTTCAGCAGAGGTATAATCCGGAATTGAAATTCTATTATCAGAAACGCAGTATTCTGGTCGAAGATGCATTTACAGAGAGCCACTATCATAATGATGAAGGAATGAGTCTGGGAATTTTGACCGGATATGCCTCGCTGCTATATATTTCCTTTGTCACCAGCCGCAATATTAACGGATTACTGATTCTGAAGAAAAAAGAAAAACATTTTTTTACCCGGGATGACGAGATTTTTTGTGAAAACCTGGCAACAGCACTGGGTATTGCCATTGCTTTTCAGCGTTCGCAATATGCCCTGCGGGAAAGAGTGAAAGAGCTCACCTGCCTGCATTCCATGAATAAACTGCTGCAGGAAAATGATCTGGAATTATTGGAAATAGCGCAAAGGCTGGTGAATATGGTACCAGATTCTTTTCAATATCCCGAACACACCTGCTGCCGGCTTTTCCTGGAAGATATGAAATTTGCTTCTGCCAGTTTTAAGACCTCTGCCAGTAAGATGAAACATGGCATCTATAACGAACGGGATAAAATCGGAGAAATCGAGGTTTTTCTCAATAATGCCCATGATCCGGAATTTCTGCCGGAAGAATATGATCTTTTGGAATCCATTGCCAGCACCACCGGCGCTATTTACCGTAAACTGAAACATGAAGAGGAAAAAAGCGTAATGCGCGAGCAACTGCGCCATGCGGATCGTCTGGCTACCATCGGACAGCTCGCTGCCGGCATCGCACACGAGCTTAATGAACCGTTGGCAAATATCCTGGGTTATGGAGAATTAATGCAGCAGGAACTGGATAAATCGTCTCTGGCGGCAGCAGACCTGGAAAAGATCATAAATTCCTCGCTGCATGCCCGAGATGTGGTTCGCAAATTACTGCTCTTTGCCCGGCAGATGCCCACTAATCTGAATGCCGTCAACCTGAATGAACTCGTACTGGAAAGCCTGCAGTTCCTTGATAACCGCATTCTGAAAAATAAAATAGAGCTGCAACTGCAACTGGTGGAAGACATTGCAGAGATTACTGCTGATGCTTCACAGATCAAGCAATTGATCATCAATTTAGTGGTCAACGCCCAGCAGGCGATGCCTTCCGGGGGCAGGATCAGGATCACCACCCTGGAATCAGCCGGAGAAATAATTTTGAAAGTGAAAGATAACGGCATCGGGATGAGTAAAAAAATTCTGAAAAAAATATTTCTGCCTTTCTTCACGACCAAACAGGCAGGCGAAGGCACAGGGCTGGGTCTTTCCGTGGTTTATGGCATCGTCAATGCCCATGCCGGAAGCATTAAAGTAGATTCGGAACTCGAAAAAGGTTCCGAATTTACTGTCGCCTTTCCAGTTCGTCTGAAAAATTGAGAGGATTTCTAAGATGAATAAAAACATCTCAAGCATGTCCATTCTCGTAGTTGATGATGCTGCCGATACCCGTGAGCTTATCCGCCGCCAACTTGCACCTCATTACCAGACGGTACTCACTGTTCCTGGCATTCAGGAAGCAATCGAACTTCTGCAGCAGCAGAAATTCAACCTCGTGATCACAGATCTGAAACTGCTGGGCGCCAGCGGACTGGAACTCGTGCGCTACGTGCGGGAAAATTTCCGGAATACGGGTATCATGATGATAACCGGTTATGCCACTATCGAAGGGGCAGTTACAGCGCTAAAACAGGGCGTTGAGGAATATCTCCCCAAACCGTTCACAAATGCTGAATTGATCACTACTGTGAGCAGACTCATGCTCAAAATCAGCAGCCGTGAGGAAATTAAGAACGATTACGATGGTAAAGATAAATATGGCATTATTGGTAATTCCAAGGCGATGCAGGAGATTTTTTCCATCATCGAGCGTGCTTCCCGCACACCGGCAACGGTGCTCATCACCGGAGAAAGCGGTACCGGAAAGGAACTTATCACCCGTGCCATACATTACCACAGTAAACGCAGTTCCGCACCTTTTGTACCCATAAACTGCACTGCGATTCCGGAAGAACTGCTGGAAAGCGAACTTTTTGGTTACGTGAAAGGCGCATTTACCGGGGCTGATACCTCCCGTGCCGGCTTTTTTCAAACTGCCGACGGCGGCACCATATTCCTTGATGAGATCGGGGAAATGAGCCTGGGCATGCAGGCAAAGCTGCTGCGCGTGATCCAGGAAAAAGAAGTTTATATGGTCGGTTCACGCAAGCCATCAGTAGTTGACGTACGCATCATCTCCGCTACGAATAAGGAATTGCGGCATTTAGTGGAAAAAGGGCTATTCCGGGAAGACCTCTATTACCGTCTGAACGTGATCAATATTGAAATCCCGCCACTGCGTGACCGGGAAAACGACATTTTATTGCTCATCAGTTATTTTATGCGGCGTTATGCCCTGGAAATGGGCATTGAGCAGCCCAGTATTTCTGAAGATACCCTCAATATTTTGCGCAGCTACCCCTGGCCCGGAAATGTGCGCGAACTCGATAACCTGATGCAGCGCCTGCTGGTGATGGGTAGCGATGACGTCATCAAACCCGCAGACCTGCCGGGCTATATGAAAGCTTATGCCAGCGGCAGCCAGCAGAATCTCTTAAAAACTCTCAGCGATGTGGAATGCGAACACATTTCCAGAGTATTGGAATTCACCGGAGGTAATAAATCCGAAGCAGCCCGTATCCTCGGCATAGACCGTAAAACCCTGCGCAGTAAATTACCTCCCGAAAATATCCCGTAGGGGTGAACCTGTGTGTTCGCCCAATCTTACTCTGTCAAACGACCATTGACAGGACATTATAAATCGGAAATCCTGCAGCAATGTTTCGTATAAGTCAAAGCGGTTCACAGACGGGACGTCTGTGCTACAGGAGGGTGACAGCTACTATTTTTACGTTAAATTTCTCAAGTTATAAAACTGCTTGTAGCATAGACGTCCCGTCTGTGTAAATTTATTAATTAACCGGAAATCCTGCAGCAATGTTTCGTGTAAGTCAAAGTGGTTCACAGACGGGACGTCTGTGCTAAAGGAGGGTGACAGCTACTAATTTTACGTTAAATTTCTCAAGTTATAAAACTGCTTGTAGCATAGACGTCCCGTCTGTGTAAATTTATTAATTAACCGGGAATTCTGCAGCAATGTTTCGTATATGTCAAAGCGGTTCACAGACGAGACATCTGTGCTACAAGTGACCCATAACTACGATACTATTGCTGATAACCTCAAGATAGGAAAATACCAAAGGAGTATTTAAGTGGAGAGAAAGGGGGCAGTGGGGAATAATTACCCGGTTTTTGAGTAAAAATATAATTTCAGCAGTAGAAGGATAGGGCTGATAAATTATTATAATATAGGAAGTTAAGGCATTTCTGAGAAAATTTATTGATGTGGTACGGTGCGTGCATAGAGAAAGTCAAAAATTAAGTTATTACTTAACGGAGGTAATTATGGATTTGAAAGGTTATAATCCATTTAAGATGGCCCAGGAGCAGTTTGACAAAGTCGCTGATCTCTTGAACCTTGACCAGGGTGTGCGTGAGTTGTTACGCAATCCCAATCGTGAATATCATTTTAATATTCCGGTAAAGATGGATGACGGAACCACGAAAGTATTTCGTGGATTTCGCGTACAGCACAACGATGCGCGTGGACCAGGCAAGGGAGGAATACGTTTTCATCCGCAGGAAACAGAAGATACGGTTCGCGCTTTATCCATGTGGATGACCTGGAAATGCAGCGTTGTGGATATACCGCTTGGTGGCAGCAAAGGTGGAGTGATCTGTGATCCTCACAATCTTAGTAAGCGCGAGCAGGAACAGATCTGTCGCGGCTGGGTACGTCAGATAGCGCATGATGTGGGACCATTGCGTGACGTTCCGGCACCGGATGTAATGACCAATGGACAGCATATGTTATGGATGCTTGATGAATTTGAAACCATTCATGGGCATCGTTTTCCGGGATTTATCACCGGTAAGCCGGTAGGTATGGGTGGCTCATTAGGCAGAACGGAAGCCACGGGTTATGGCGTTATTTTTACAGTTCGGGAAGCATTACGTCAGATGAATATCCAGCCGGAAGAAACAACAGCATCTGTACAGGGATTCGGCAATGTGGCACAGTATGCAATTGATCTTTACCAGCAGTTAGGCGGCAAAGTGATCTGCGTATCCTGTTGGGATCAGGGCGATCAGAAATCATATTCATTCCGCAAACTGACCGGGATCAATCTCAATGAATTACGTTCGATCACCGATCATTTCGGCGGCATAGAAAAAGACAAAGCACGTGAACTTGGCTATGACGTTCTTCCCGGCGAGGATTGGATAGGTCAGGAAGTAGATATTCTTATCCCGGCAGCGATGGAAAACCAGATTCGCAAAGATAACGTGAAAAATATCAGCAGCAAAGTGAAGATCATTGCTGAAGGCGCAAATGGACCCACTACTCCGGAAGCGGATGAAGTGATCCAGCGCAACGGCATCTTTCTGATCCCGGATTTTCTGGCTAATGCCGGTGGAGTAACCTGCAGTTATTTTGAACAGGTGCAGTGCAATATGAATTATTACTGGGAAAAGGATGAAGTGCTCAGCAAGCTGGATATCAAGATGACCTCCGCTTTCCTGGATGTTTGTAAACTTGCGGAAACAAAGAAATTATACATGCGTGACGCAGCCTACGTGATTGCTATCAACCGGGTCGCCCAGGCATGTAAAGATAGAGGTTGGGTATAGGCGCCCAAAAAAGCAAAACCTTCATGACAAGCGCATGGGACGCGGGTTCACAGTCCCATGCGTTTTTAAACAAAAGAATCATAATCACGAAAAGCGGTAACTAATGAGGACAGGCAGATGCAGACAAAGGTAATAGGTACGACTATGAACAGAATACATAATCAGCAGGGATTTCCGGTTGATTTCATCGGTAAAGGTGAATGCGGCGGTAAGGCGCATGGCCTGCTGGACATCCAGAAGGTATTTTTGGAATATCATTTACAGGATAAGATAGCTGATATCCGGATTACCATACCTAATATGACCGTGATCCGCACAGATGTATTTGAACAGTTCATGGAAATGAATAATCTCTGGGAGATCGCCCTCGGCAGCAGGGATGACGTTTATATTGCCCATATTTTTCAGAAAGCCAGCCTGCCGCCAATAATAGTAGGTGATCTGCGCAGCCTGATAGCAGCAGCGCATGAGCCCCTGGCAGTGCGGTCATCCAGTCTGCTGGAAGATTCCAGTGCCGAGCCGTTCGCCGGAGTTTATGCCACCAAAATGCTGGCAAACAACCAGCAATCCCTGGAAACGCGGTTCAGCAAGCTGACGGAAGCGATAAAATTTGTCTATTCTTCACTTTTTTTTAGTGATTCGCGAGATTATTTTCGCATCATAAATAAAGACGTGCGGCAGGAGCGGATGGCGCTCATCATCCAGGAAGTGGTTGGCAATTGTTACGGGGATTATTTTTATCCGCTGATTTCGGGAGTGGGACGTTCTTATAATCATTATCCCACGCAGCGTGCCCGGCGGGAAGACGGAGTGGTGAATCTGGCCTTAGGTTTGGGAAAAACGATAGTTGACGGAGGCTGGAGCTGGATGTATTGTCCAGCTTATCCGAAATCGCCACCGCCTTTCAGCAGTATCAGGGAACAACTGAATTGCAGTCAGACGGGTTTCTGGGCAATAAAAATGGGACAGATACCGGAATTCAATCCCATCTCCGAAGTGGAATTTATGGAAAAACGCAGCTTGGAAAGCGCAGAAAAAGATGGTACATTAAGGGAAGTATGCTCCACATATGATTATCAAAATGACGTCATTCGTGCTGGAATTCAGTATGAGGGACCGCGACTGGTGAATTTTGCTCCGGTACTGCAGTATAACAGCATTGCCTTGAACGAGGCAGTAAATGAGCTGCTGAGCATCTGCCGTAAGCATTATGGCAGTGAAGTGGAAATAGAATTTGCTCTTGATAAAGAAAACGAAAGCTACCGGCTGGGATTTTTACAGGTGCGCGGGATGCAGGTGCGCCAGAAATATAATAAGACAGATTTTTCCGGAAAAAGGGAGCAGACTCTGCTGGCTGAAAGTAGTTTGGTGCTTGGAGACGGAGAGTGTGACGATATCTGCGACATCATCATGGTCAAACGGGAAGGATATGATGCCGTTCACAATCAGCAGATAGCCGTAGAGATTTCAGAATTGAACAGTATGCTGGTTTCACAGAAAAAGCCGTATCTGCTGCTCGGATTCGGGCGCTGGGGTTCCTCAGATCCCTGGCTGGGTATTCCCGTAAGCTGGAGTCAGATTTCCGGGGCACAGGCAATCATTGAAGCAACTCTGCCGGAAATGAAACCTGATCTGAGCCAGGGTTCGCATTTCTTCCATAATCTAATCGCCTTTAATGTATTTTATCTATCAATTGCCGAAGAAAAGAAAAAAAGTATTGACTGGAACTGGCTTAATCAGCAGAAAATCGAAAATGAAAGGGAGTTCGTGAGCCACTTGAGCCTGGCAACTCCTTTGCAGATAATTGTCTGCAGCAGCAGTAATCAGGGAGTGATATTTAAATGAGCAATGAAATAGAGATCAAGACCATCCTGAATAACCTGAATGAACGCAAGAAAGAACTAAACTGTATTTACCGGGTGGGTGAGATATTAAGTAATACCGAGCAGTCTGTAGAGGAGATATTTCAGCGTTTGATTGTCATAATTCCTTATGGCTGGCAGTTCAGTGATCTTTGCAGCGTGCAGATCGTTTATCAGGACATGAGTTTTCAGACTCCAAATATGGTAAAGAGTCGTTATTTTCAGGAAGAGCCTTTGCGTATTGAGGGCAAGGAAGTGGGCAGCATTCGCATCTTTTATCGCGAAGATGATGATAATCTTAATGAATTTTTAGAAGAAGAAGAGAAATTACTGCAGACAATTGCGGATAAGATCAGTAATTTTCTACATCATAAGAGCCTGAAGGAAGCTTTTGCTGAGTTGGAACGCTCGCATTTATCCCGCAGGCAAAAACCGGAATGGAAAACAATAGCCGAACTTTTGCGGAGAACAGATACGGATGCCTATCTGCGCATCGCCAGGAAATTGATGAATTACCTATTCTGGATTGGACGAACGGACAGCAGTTGTAATGATCTGCCTACTGAATGTGAGAAAGTTGAACTGGAGCCGCAGAACCTTCTTTTTACTAATAAACCGATCAGCCGTATGGATAAAGATGCCCTGCTGGAACAGAGTACCCGCATTTTCATGCTGGCAGAAAGTAATCTTGATGGCGAAGAAATACTGCTTAATATTCAGAAATGGATACTGGAAGACAAGACCAATTTTCTGGGACTGGCGTTGGAAGACCTGGCAACATCGCTGAGTGATATCCAGAATGCCCTGGAAAGATTCCATTTTATGGGACTTGATAAAGTAGAATTATCAAATTATACGCGCAAAAACCTGAGTGTTTTACTGATATTACGTTTCTTTACCGATCAGCTGGAGTTCATTAATATTGCCAAAAATTTCGTTGATATCGATTATTTCCGGAAATTAACGCAGAGAATGATATTTCCTTCAAACAGTCACGGAAAACTGGGTGGCAAAAGCGCCGGTATCTTTCTGGCACAGAATATCATCAATGCTTTGACTGCTAATACTTTACAGGGTATAAACATCAAATTTCCCAAAACCTGGTACATAACTTCCGACACAATGCATCGCTTTCTTTATTATAATAACCTGGAAGAAATCATTGAACAGAAATACAAGGACATCGAGCAGGTGCGGGAGGAATATCCCAATATTATACAGCTTTTCAAGAATTCCCAGTTTCCGCCTGACATCCTCAAGGAAATGAACCGTGCTCTGGACGATTTTGGGAAGCATCCCATCATAGTTCGTTCTTCCAGTCTGCTGGAAGACCGCGTGGGAGCAGTGTTTTCCGGGAAATATAAAAGTCTTTTCCTGGCAAACCAGGGTAACCGGCATGAGCGTCTGAGTGCCATAGCCGATGCGATATCCGAGGTTTATGCATCAGCATTTGGACCTGATCCCATCGAATATAGAAGAGAACGTGGTTTACTGGATTTTCACGAGGAAATGGCGATCATTATACAGGAAGTTGTCGGCAAAAAAGTAGGTGATTATTTTCTGCCGGCATTTGCCGGAGTGGCTTTTAATCATAATGAATTCCGCTGGTCACCGCGCATTCGGCGTGAAGACGGCTTGATAAGGCTGGTGCCGGGTCTTGGCACCAGAGCAGTTGACCGACTGGGTGACGATTATCCTGTTCTTATTGCACCCGGTCAGCCTAACCTGAGGGTTAATGTTTCCAAGGATGAGATCTTACGCTATTCTCCCAAAAAACTGGACGTGATCAATCTAAAAACCAATTCCTTTGAAACTCTGGAAATGAAAAATCTGCTCCGGGAGTGCGGTGAAGAATATCCTCTGGTGGAAAAAATGGTTTCCTTTTACGAGCAGGGGGAGCTTATAAATAAAAACCGCTTTAATGTTGAATTTAAAGACTGCGATCCGGTTGTCACATTTCACGGTTTTTACGAACAGGGCAGTGATGCCGGTAATTTCGTTAATCTCATAGGCAATATCCTGAAAATTCTGAAAGAACACACAAACAGACCGGTTGATATCGAATTCGCCAGTGACGGGTCGGATTTTTACCTTTTGCAGTGCCGTTCTCAAAGCGCCGGTGAAATTTCTCTGGCAGTGGCAATACCTAAAGATATCAATCCGGCAGGTATCATCTTTACTGCCAGACGCTTTATCAGCAATGGGCAGGTGAATGACATAACCCATATCGTTTACGTTGATCCGGAAGGTTACAGCCAGTTAGATACCCTGGAAGATATGCAGGCGGTGGGTAGAGCTGTGGGAAAATTGAACAAGCTGCTTCCCAAGCGGAAATTTATTTTGATGGGTCCCGGGCGCTGGGGCAGTCGCGGCGATATTAAACTGGGTGTTAACGTAACTTATTCGGATATCAATAATACTGCCGCCCTGATCGAGATTGCCCGCAAGAAAGGCAATTTTACATCCGATCTTTCTTTTGGAACCCACTTTTTCCAGGATCTGGTGGAAACGGGTATTATATATCTTCCTCTTTATCCCGATGACAGGGATATTGTGTTCAATGAAAGATTTTTAAAAAAATCACCGAATATTCTTCCCCAGTTGTTGCCGGAATATGAATATCTGAGTTCCACAGTACATGTTATAGATATTCCATCCCTGAATAGTAATCAGATTCTGCGCATTTTGATGAATGCTGATCTGGATGAAGCTCTCGCTTATCTTTCAACACCTGGTAACGTGAAAGACCTGGCAGTTAATCCTGTTTCTGCCATAGATCCGACGGTGGAAAATCACTGGCTCTGGAGATTGCGCATGGCGGAAAATATAGCCGGAGAGCTGGACGCCCAGCGCTTTTGCGTGGAGAATATTTATATCTTTGGTTCTGTAAAAAATGCCAATGCCGGTCCTGCCAGCGATATTGATCTGCTTGTGCATTGCAATGGTGACGAAAAACAGCGTAGCGAACTGCTGACCTGGCTGGATGGCTGGAGTCTCTGCCTGGCAGAGATCAATTATCTGCGCACTGGTTATCAAACAGATGGACTCCTGGATGTGCATCTGATCACTGATGCCGATATCGCCAGTCAGAATAGTTATGCAATCAAGATCAATGCCATTACCGATGCTGCCAAGCTCCTGAAAATGGGAGAATGATTTGGACAATAAGAAAAGCGATAAAAAGCCGGAGCCTCCTCAAAAAGTATTCAAGGGACTTTGCACAAACTGCGAAAACCGCTTCATCTGCAAGCTCCCGCGTCCTGAAACAGGCGTCTGGTACTGCGAAGAGTATGAGTAACTAATCATCTATAATGAAACGAAATATTAATCCAGAGAGTTAAACCCACTTTGTGAAATCCTATTGCCCAAAGTGGGTTTAAAGGGATAAGCATTGTTTATTGAATTATACTAGTGGTTAAGATATGAAAAGACCCCGTAAAAACGGGGTCTTTTACATGTTTTATACAGTGTCTGAGATTACTTCATCAAGATCATTTTCTTGGATGTTGTATATCTTCCACACTTTGTATTGTAGAAATAAACGCCGGAAGGAAGTGTGTTACCATTATCGTCAGTACCATTCCAGGTAACTGTGTGCTTACCTGCATCGTAATTATCATTCACCAGGGAATTAACTAACTGACCTTTCACATTGTAAACGTCAATAACTACGTTGCCATCAACCTGAGTCTCAAAGGCAATTGTAGTAGAAGGATTGAAAGGATTTGGATAGTTGTTTACCTTAATTGGTGCAACAGCTACTTCGTTATCATCATTACCTGGAGGTGGTGTACCGAATTCAACTCTCATCGCAGCATATTCGAAGGTGGAACCGTTATTCAGTCCATGCTGCGGAGTGCCGTGGTAAGAACCATAATCATTATCATCCAGGAAGAAGAGGTGCACGATACCATATCCGTCACCATCATCTTCGATTCTATCGCCAGGATAGGCAAAACAGGGGATCATACCGTCAAGTTCTTCAACATAGTTTTCACTGTTCGGATTAGCATTCATAAAGATAGGCTCGCTCCAGGTCATACCCCAGTCATTGGAAACAACAACAACCAGTTCAGGTTTAGCTACCCAGTCTTCATAGCCCGTCCAACCTTCATTAGCAGCTACGGCATAAGTTCCGTCAACCCAGATATATGCCATCCAGCCATTTTCATCGTTTGTTGTAAGGTAATATTCATTATAATGGAAAGCTGCATCAGGGTCAAAATGGAAGATAGGCCAGTCTTCGAACCAGAGTGGATAATGCGGAGGAACATCGTCATCTGCAGTAAATTCGTCAATTTCCCCGTCTTCATCAAGATCCCAGGGTACAGAAGGTAGATCATCATTAGGATTCGCACCCATAGGATAAACATCAGTAAAGCTGAATTCTTCATTAATCAGATCAAAGGAAAACGTTTTGGGATAGATCAAAAATCCGGTAAGCCAGTAATATCCGGGTCCTGAACCACTGTCAAATGTGTATCCCATAGCGCCAGGCCAGGTAACACGGGTATTATTATGAGTAGGAACAAGGTTAAAATGACCAGTATGAATAAATCCTTGTTCAATGGAAGTATACGTATATGTTGGTGGATCATCTGGATAACCTGCATGATCTTCAAAAATATGCCAGGTGGTACCATTCCATTCCCAGGAAGGATTATCTTCTGGAAAAGCCCAATCCTCATAATTGTATGACCAGTTATCCCCTTCACCGTAATTATCATTGATGAAGCAGAACATCTGATCGGTCTGGTCCGGGGCAGCATCGCCGGAAATCTTATAACCCATAAAGATTAGCTGATTGTCAATTACCGTAAATGATTTGAAGGGACGATACCAGTAAGGATCTCCCGAATTCCAGCTATCTAAAACAGGAATAGTGTTATATGTCCATTCCAGATCACTTTGCAGATCGAGGTCATCCTGGTTGAAATCAGCCACCATGATCATCACGTTTTCTGATGGATTAGCTTCCGAACCATCAGCTACCTGATGGTTACTGGCAACGATATAAATTCTCTGTTTGCCGGCAACGGGTGAAGGACCGATGGCAATCTGAGGCCAGATGAATTCATCATTCAATGTGGGGTCCAGTTCATCTTGATCATCTGAATTGAGAACTGTGATAACCGGATCTTTCCAGAGACCATGGCTCAACATAATATGATAAAGATCATAGATGGCAATACAGTCGTAAGTGCTGGAGCCATCAGCAACAAGCAAATGCCAGGTACCGAAAACATCACCGGTATTCTGATCAACTATGGCATCAGCATAATAACCAACGCTTCCAATACCCTGAGACGCTTGAACAACACCCATATTATCGATATAGCTGTAACTGATCTCACTGTTTTCAGCCTGATCTTTGACGCGGTACATAATGTAAATGCCGCCGCCGTGTTCTTCCGGCTGCAAAGAAATAGGTAAATGATTGTAACACTGGAAATAGTCTGCATAATTAGTTAGCAGACCTTGAGGTGGAACATCCCAATCCCATTCAGGCCTATCACGGCTGACAGTTCTTTCGACATTTCCGGCAAAATCGTAAGGTACAGCAGTATGCTTATCAGTTTTAACCGGCATTATTTCCGCAAATAAGGAAACGACAAAAACTATCACCAAACACATCATCAAAACTTTCTTCATTTTTCCTCCAAAACTTGGTTTTTGTTTATGTTAAATTTAATATAAAAGCTTTATAGAAAGCCTGTGAGGGGTTTTTATAGCTGTTTCAGCCAGGTCCCCAAAATAGGAATACGAATAATCGATGGCAAAGACGGCATAGCTGGTTGGTACCAGAAAACCGAATCCCGCATTAAAGCCGGCAGCATCATAACCGAACTGATAACCGCTGCGAAGACGCAAAGTATTGATCGAATATTCGGCACCGAGGTTATAAGTTTCTTCTCTGTCCACATAGCTGTCCAACTGGAAAGCAGCCAAAAGACAGGAACTGTCATCTTTATAGAGTTCACCGGAAATACCAAGAGAGAAGTTCATTGGTATTTTAAAGGGCATTTCTTCTCTATCTTCATCGATTAGTCCGTCACCGTCGTTATCCAGAAGGTCAAACGGGTCTTCGTCATAAAGACCGTCATCATCTTCATCAATGTTAAATTCCATATCAGGACCAAAATTCCTCATCGCCATTCCGATAGTAACATTCTTGTAACCTGTGTTATAAAGTGATCCAAGATCAATGCTTAAACCATTTGCAGGATATACATCAAGCTCTTCCCGAATATATTTACCCGTGAAACCAAAGGAAAATTTATCTGTGAACCTATAGGAATATGTTAATCCGAGAGACATATCATAGCAGGTGAATTTCTCTCCGGTTGGTCCGAATTGCTCTTCTGTTGTAACATCCATTTCTCCCATGTGCAGAAAAGATACACTGAAAGCCAGCGCACCAAAATCATAGAATCGGGAAACTGCCATAAATTCATGCCTGATATCTGCCACGTATTCGGTATGAGAGAGAAGTATCTGGCTTTGAGGGTTAAGTGACAGTCCGGCTGGATTCCAGAATACCGATGAGATATCATCACTGACGGCCGTATATGCCTCACCCATACCAATAGCTCTGGCATCCACCCCCAGTTTCAGGAACTGAACCCCGGCAGTGCCGACTTTCGGGAAAATTGCAGCTGAGACTAATAAGGGTAAAACCAATATCAGGATTATAATTAAGTTAGTCTTTTTCATCATTAACCCCTTTACTTGATAACAACGAATTTGCCGACTTTCTTATCGCCGGAATCATTGTCAATTACTGTGAATAGATAAACACCCGGTGCAACGATTTGATCGTATTTTGATAACAAATCCCAGGCATGAATACCTCCAGCAGCTTTCGCGCTGAGTGCTGCCTTCGATACCGTGGTTACATCTTCGTAATAGGTGCTGCCATTATGGTCAAACTCATCAACCAGGTCTCCTGCCATTGTCCAGATCTTTACTTTACAATCCTCCGGCAGGTTTACAAACCAGAGACGACGACTCTTATCACCTTTATTATCAGTATCTCTTTTTCCATCGAATCCGCTGAATCCTATATAGGGATTAGGAACCACATAGATATTATCCATATCGGAATTACTGGCGGGACCAGGGAAAAATACTTTCATATTGGCATCTGCATCTCGGGCAGATTCCAGTACCGGAATTCTTAGTGACGGCATACCGCGATCCCAGGAGGATACGGCAATATAATATTCAATACCCTTGGGAGGATAATGGATCGTGTCTTCGTAATAACGACGGGCAAGCCTGTCCTTACGCAATAGCTCCAGCTTTTCGGGATAAACATTGGAACTCTGTCCCAGATGACCCGAAAGAGGTATCAGTCTGTCGTCATAAAGCTCAAGATATATTTCATCAGCAACATCAGGATGTTTAAAAAGAAGTGACTGCTCATCCTTAGTGAGTCCTACTGCAAGAGGTACCGCCAGGGCATAAGTCATATTGTAATCATATAAAGGATATCCATTTACATTGATATTATTATTTAAATCCTCTGTTGTATAGGGAATAAGTTCATAAAGAGAATCAAAGTGATAGTAGTGTAAGTCCTCTTCCGTTATCGGATGCAGGTTAGGAAGATTTTTATCTATTCCCAGCTCTCCGCCGAATTCTAAAAATAGATCAGTTCCGGCATTAACCTGATAATCAGTATAATCCTGCTCGGTTTCTATTTTATCCCAGCGTCCCTTTTGAGTCCAGAATTCCTGAGAACCACTGCCGGAACGACCCCAGAGTGAATAACCCTGAAAATCATGGCGCAGACGGTATCCAGTCCAGGGATTAACGTAAGCATTGCTATTACGGTTTACAGGGATACTAAAATTATATGTCTGGGTATTTTCATCATAAAAATAGGGAGCAAATTCAGGAGGGAAAGTGTTTTCATCCCAGTTATCTATATAGCTGTCTATATAGGTCAGTGAATCCTGCCACCCGATCTGCTGTACTTTCACGGTTTTGGTGTCAATATTATCTATCTCGGAACGGTTATCCCAGTAAACTTTAATGTGATCACCTTTTGTATCCATTTCAGCAAACATCATAGGAATTTCAGGTGGTTCTGGAGGAGTATAATGGATAAATGTATCAGGCAATGTAACTGACACCAGGTCCTGTGCCCGTCCGTAAGTATCTTTGGCATGAATGGAAGTCTGTTTCAGATCAAGCAGATTGTCTCCCGGGAATACGGCAACCACGATCTTCATTGTCTTTTCCGGGGCCAGATTCCAGCGCTTGTAATAATTTCCCTCATCATCTGTTTCCAGATAATCAAGAATCCCATTTCCATCTGTGTCACCGGTATGTTCCTGAGCACCATAGAAGCCAAAAAGATATCTTGTATCAATTCCACCAGTTGCGATCTGAGTGGTTGGAAAATCCCGCAGAGATACATATTTATCGTCATTCGGATTGTCATAATTCGTCAGCAGCCAGTATTTGTCATTATGTGAGGCTGCTCCCGAAGGCGGATTAAAGTCCTGAGGACTTGTATCATCAGGTCCGTCGCCTACATCCCAGGTCCAGCAGGCAAATTCCAGAATATCGGGATCCGGCGTACATACGCGAGAACCAACCAGTCCGGTAGTGAGACCTGAATCACCATCAAAATCATAAGTATAGGCAAATTCATATCCTGCACCGGTCACATAAGAACTCACATCATCGGAATAAACAGAATCCCAGGCTTGTGGTCCTACGTCTGAATCCATATAAATACCCATGGCGCAATCAAAAAGAGTATCGCTATAAGTGCTGGTAAAGTTCATATTGGTTATATCAAATTCCACATATACCAGGTTCTTAATATGCTCATAACTCCACTGATAGCTCAATTGGCGAACTCTGATTTTCAGTGGGAAATGGTCGGAGGAGCCTTTACTGTCTCCCCAATCCCGCTCTGTGGTCGTTCCAAAGGGACTGTAATCATAATAATAAGCAATAAAATCCTGCTCTGAAACCGGGTACCCGTCCTCATCGTACAGAGTATCCATATCATCATCAAACGGCTCAGTGTAACAGTATGTGCCTTCACTGGGATCAGTGGAAAGATCAACAAAACCGAGAGGGAACCAGATTTCGTCATTTTCTATAACAGGCCCGAATTCATCGTTTTGAAGGTTATGCAGGAACATTCCCCCATAACCGGCAAAATCTGTTGGCAATTCATCAGCAATCCTGAAAGGGAAGGCGGTTCCTACCGGATCTTCATCAATCCAGCCGTCTCCATCATCATCTTCGCCACGGCGCTGCTGACGAATGGATGTTGTGGCTACTACATCATCTCCATTATAGTTATTAAACTGGTTATTCGGTGCCAGTGGAGATGTTTCCAGGGGATTGTAAGCTGGCAGAAATTCTTTCAAATCAAGATCACCATCAAATCCGGTGGTTACCAGAGTATCTATCACCAGGTCAAAAGAAGGATCCCATTCTGGATCACTTTCAGTTACCATATCATCGTTTGAAGTGGGATTCGGTAACCAGTAATATTTCTGGCCTAGCCCGTTTCTTCTAACTTTCTTGGCTCCAAACCATAAAGCTCCTCGATAAAGATAATCTATGCCGCTGCCACCGGGAAATTCCAGTGATGGCCATTCCGGAGTTATATCACCACCGGAACCAAAAAATCCGTAGTTACTGATGCGTAACCAGATATTTCCCACATTATGGTAGCGGACAAGATCCAGCTTCTTACCGGAGGCAGGTTCTACCAGCGCTCTGGAATAAAGCGCTCCACTTGTCAGGAATATTATAACAATTACTAGTATTATCCTGGTTCTTATCAATTTCATATAGGTTCCTCCATAATTTCTAATCATCTAAGAAGAAGTTCACCGGGAATGATACCCAGACCGCAACCGGCTGATTATTGGTTTTGGCTGGTACAAATTCAAGTTGACGAGCATAATCTTTTGCTGCTTCATCTAGTCCTCCGGGACCCGGTAATACCGATTTTATCACATCAATTGCACCCACCTTCCCATTAGTCAATACTTCAAGTTCCAGTAAAACAGTTCCCTGGATACCTGCGTCCTTGGCAAACTTGGGATAGATTAAAGGTGCTTCTTTTAATTTACGGGGGGGATCATCAAAATAGATAAATCCTTTGGGAGTTGTTCCAAATTTTGGCTGCTCAATTTCTTCCCAGACATCTAAAGTTGTCTTGGGAATAGTTGTTAATATTGGGATTTCATCATCATCTTCATCGTTGAGAATATCATCTTCTAAATCAATTATGACCTTAGGTAGAACAATCGATTCCGGGGGTTTGATCTTTTCTCTGATCTCAGGTGGTATTTCTATAGCTTCTGTTACCTTCACTTCCGCTTTATACGCTTTAATATCAATTTTCGGTGATACCAGGAAGGCAAATAAAATCAGCAGGACCGCTAAACTAAAGGCTTTGTCATAATAACTCTGGGCAATATCTTTCCAGTCAGTTGGTTTATTATTCATCTTGCCTACCTCTTCAGTTTTGCTTCAAACTGCACACGAAGCGTGTTGGCTTTTTTTAACTCATTTAAAACATCATTCATGACCCCGTAATTCGTGTCTTTATCCGTTCGAAAACAGGTTAGAATATTGATGTCATCGGCAAGTTTCTGCATCATTATCACGCTCACATGCGGTATTTCCACGGCATAATCATCAATTGATATCACACCCGAACGATTTACGTATATTGTAGCTGCATGCTTACGTGGAATTTTCTCGATACTCTTTGCCTGGGGTAATAATACATCCAGCCCTTTTTCTTTTACAAATACTGTACTCACCATAAAGAAAAGAAGCAACAAAAATGAGATATCTCCCATAGATGTTGTGGGAATGGATGTCTCTGGTTTTGTATTCTTTTTTACTTTTGCCATAGTACCTTCTTAGTTAGTTGACAGGGAGATTTTTTCTGCCCCGGCTGCCTGCAGTAAGTCCAGAACTCTAACCATATAATCATATTTACTTTTACGGTCTGTTTTTAGTGAAATCACCATATCCGGGTTATCTTTCACAACTGATCGGATTCTTCTTTCCAGTTTGTCAAGAGGTACAATTTCCTCATTAACGGCAACGTCACCATTTATATTGATCCAGACTTTGGTGATGTTTTCAGGTAAAATCTTAGCCGTGATCGATTCCGCATCCGCTGCAGGAGGCAGCACCAGACCCAATCCCTTTTTGATGTCAAAGGTCGTGGTTGCCAGAAAGAAGACCAGCATCAGGAAGGAAATATCAGACGTGGAGGTTGTTGGTATACCCCCCAGATTCCGTCTTTTCCTGTTTACCTTCATAATTCCCCCTTATTAGTTCTCAATAAGGGTCTCGACAACCTTTTCAGATCCTCTTTGCATATCAAGTACCAGGCCGTCAACATTACCTAGAAAGTAATTATTGAAGAACTGTACGGGAATTGCCACTGCCAGTCCGGCAGCCGAAGTGATCAACGCTACATTGATACCACTGGCAACGATCGTCGGGTCAACTTCTCCAGCTTTTGCTATGGCATCAAAGGCCTGGATCATTCCTACCAGGGTTCCAAAGAAACCAAGCATAGGTGCCAGATTGATAACTGTAGATAGATCTACAAATCCTCTTTCCAGAAATGCCATTTCTATCGTGCCAGCGCTTTCCATTGCCTTTTCCACAGCGCCAACACCCTGATCTGCTTTCAATAAACCAGCATGAATTACAGCTGCAACCGGACCCTTTGTCTTGCCGCAAATATTGGCTGCTTCCTGATATTTCTTCTCTTTTAATAAAGGGATCAGTTTGTCCAGTAAGGCATTAATGCTGATTTTCGCGTAGGAGAGAGCAATAATTTTATAGATGATAACCGCCAGACCCCAGACAAGTAAGATCAGGATAGGCCACATGGCAAACCCGCCATCAATAAAGAGATCTACAAAACCGCTTCCCACTATGGAACGTGTAAAAGCTTCAAAACCACCTATCTGGGGGGACTCATCAAACTTCATTCCCTGATCCGCTGTGACCGCTACCGGCTCATCCTGGGCAAATAAACTCACGCTGAATAGCAGCGTTAACACTGTCATTAGTATGAAGAGATTAAAAAACCTTTTCTTCATTCTATCCTCCTAAAATATTTATCATAATTTCTTTACTTACCAGTTATAGGTGAATCCTACACTGTAGGTTCTGGGTGAACTTGCCCGACTGGGATTTTTCAGGGCAAGCTGATGAAGATTATACGTTGCCACCGATACATACTCGCCCTGTCTATCTATATATCCGCTGCCATTGGGATTGGGAGAGTAAAGCCCGTCATCCCAGGGATCTCCGGTGCGTGGGTAAACACCACTATAATTGATCTTGTTGAACAAATTATCGATCGTAAAATATACTTTGACGGAAGATTTGCCTCCGGTAGTTAACCGTTTATAAATTGTGAGATTCGAATTGGAAGTATAAGGCCGGTTAGCGCTGTTTACATCAAGTGCTGTGTCCTCCTCATTCACCGGAGTGTATGGTGCACCGGATGCTATACTGAAATTAAAACTAATGGAAAAATCATCCAGTGGTACCCGCCAGTCAAGGTACGGAAAATAAAAATCTTCATCTTTCTGGATCTTAAATGCCAGATTTAAATTACCACTGTGGCGAATATCCCAGTCCAGCGGAAATTCCCGCAGATTCGTGTTCTCATCCTGCACTACGGTATCCGAGTTATTTCCATTAGCCCAGGCAAGAGAATACGCTGCCGAGCCGGAAATAAAATTGGAGAGAGGTCTGGTCAGGTTTATATCCACTCCGCGAGCAGATCCGTAGTCCTCCGATATATATTCATACCAGTAAACTGTCTCATCACCGACTTTATATACTTTCTGTGTGCTCACATAATTATAAATGTTTTTGTAATATGCGGTAATATCCATGATCAGGTATTCGCTTAACTGCTGCTGCAGTCCTACTTCATATGTTACAGTGATCTGAGGTTCCAGATCTGGATTACCCACAACCACATTTGTGTTACTCGTATAGGCATCTGTGGAATCAGCAGTAGTAAATATATACTGCATTTGGGGTAACTGGTTCTGATAGTTATAGGCAAAATGCAACACTGAACGCTCAGATATCGGGTGAGAGATACCCAGCCGTGGCGAAAGCATTAACTGGAATTTATCCTTGTCAGCAAAATCTTTCTTCCTATAGGTGCCATCCTGATTAAGTATATCGTAATCTTCACCCAGATACCAGAAATCGAAGCGTAAGCCGGCATTTACGATCATACCTTCCCATTCCATTCTGTCTTGAAGGTAATAAGCAGCCTGCCAGGGATTAGCCCGGTAGCCATCCGTGGTTCCCGAAGCTGCTTTCAAAGCATTGAAATTATCTGTCTGCGAATAAAAAAATGTGCTGTCGGCTATTTCTATGTCATAAATCCCGTCTTCATCGATATCAAGGCTATCTCCAGGTCCATAGCTCTCTATCCATTCACAGCTTGCTAAAAACTCGTCATAGCGGAAATCATCAATCGTCCAGGGTGTGAAAAGCCGGTCTTTTTCAATATTATGCTTAATTATCTCAAAGCCCGATTTTAACCCATGCACAAGATTAACCTGGTATTCAAAATCTGCACGCAGGCTGTATTGTGAACTGGAATCATCCAGGTATGTTCCCGCTATGGAGCCAGGACTCACAAATTCACCAATCCCGTAATAATTTCCGTCACTCAGATATTGCCAACCGTAAAGAGCGCCTTCCAGTCCAATTCTTCCATTCTGCTCAGGATCGAGGATAAAGATAGCGCTCGTGTTTCTGCCGCTGGCGTCCATATAATACTTTTCCCATTCCGAAGCATCTTCCTGAACAAAATACATATCCCGGTCAATGCCCTTAGGCTGTTGTTTATAGCTTGTGGTGTAAGCAGAACCTTTGATCTTCAGGTTCATCTGAGGATTAAATAAATGATCATAAGTGACTATATACTGATTTTGCTGTGATTCATATTCAAAATAATGATCCATCGCATACCGCCAGTCATTACTATACGGTTCCTGACGGGTTATATCTCCACGCGCGGCAAATGTCAGATTCTGCGTGGGATTTATCTGGTATTTTATCTTAAGATTTCCATTATAATAATTATAATTGCGATCACCAATATCCCAAAGACCTATTTCATCGCGATTCTGATAAGGATCAAAGGAACTGAAATCCGATTCCAGAGTCGGAATGTCATCATTGGGATCTGACAGGTAATACTTGCGGAATCGCCCGTCTGTCCATAAACCTGCGCCATTAATAAAAAAAGTTAAATCATCACGCAATGATGGAGCCAGATCTCCCAGCACAGGACCACCAATAGCCAGTTTCACTTCATCTTCATTGGATGTATCATTCTTGTCGCTGAATAAATGGTCGGTATTCATCTCCATCTTTCCACTGTATGCACCACTGCCGCTCTTGGTTACAATATTGACGACACCTGATTGCGCATTACCATATTCGGCTGTGAAACCTCCGGTCATCACGCTCATATCGGCAATTGCATCCTGGTCTATCGTTAAAGCGGAACCACCGTCAACAGGGTCGGATACGCTCATCCCGTCAACCGTATAATTTACTTCATTAGAACGCCCGCCTCGCACATGCAGTTCTCCATCTACGGTGGCGGCTCCTGCCTGGATTGCCACAATTTCTTCAATACTTTGAGCACCTATGTCTGCAATTGTTTCTGCACTCACATTATTACCTGATGACATCTTGTCTGCCTTAATATTCTGATTCTTGGCTTCTGTAATAGTTACACCTTCGATGTCCACAGCCTCTCTCTCTAAAGTGAAATTTAAGGCTGTCGTCTGATCCATGTTCACCTGCACTCCAGTGATAATAGCAGTACCCCAACCTTGACCAAAACATCTTATATCATATGTTCCCGGAGGCAGGTTTATTATAATGTATTGCCCGTTTTCGTTACAGGTAGCTCCTGTCTTTAAAGTATCCACAAAAACATTTGCCATGGGTATAGCTTTGCCTTTATCGTCTTTAACTTTTCCTGCAAGCTTACCCGTGGTTCCCGCATATAGCGGTAGACTGATGAAAATCGCTATAATAAATATAAACAATATCTTCTTCATCAAAATCCCCCTTGATTTTGGATTTTATTCATTTCACAAAAAAACTTCGTAAAATATAATGTCAATTAAATTTTTACTGCTTTCCTGCCTGAATCATTCATTTACTACTTCTGCCGTCGAATGTCCCGCTACTTCTTTCCAGTAATCACCAAAGCGTTTACCACTTGTTCCCATGATAAATCGGATCAATATTATGAGCAAAATAAAAGCTGCAACTTTAATCAGCAAGCCACTCCAGGTCCCTGTTCTTTTCTGACGGCGTTCTTTCCGCCGCTGCTGAAGATTCTCTGAAAATACTCTCATATTTTCATTCTTTTTACTGCCTTAATGATTGTAATCCTGCCGCAAACAGCTCTATGCCTTTGCGGATATTATCCACGCTGTTAGCGTAGGAAAATCTCACATAGCCTTCCACTCCAAAGGCTATTCCGGCAACCAGTGCTACCCGGTAATTCTGCAGCAGATATTTGCATAATTCCTGAGAAGTATTAATGCCCAGGCTGTTCTCGGTTAAATATGAACTCACGTCTGCCATTATATAAAAAGCACCTTCCGGTTTTAAGCATTTCACACCCTCGATGGCGCTAAGACCTTCTACCATAAATTCACGTCTCCGAGAAAATTCCTGACGCATCCTTTCCACACTGCCGTCTTCTTCTTCTAATGCTACTATGCAGGCTTTCTGGGTTATGGAATTAACGCAGGATGTCGTGTGACTTTGAATTTCCGCTGCTTTCTGGATGATATGCTTTGCTCCTGCCATATAACCCAGGCGCCATCCGGTCATGGCAAATGCCTTTGATACGCCGTTTACCACAATCGTGATCTCTTTTAATTCTTCAGATAGGGAAGCTATGGATATATGCTGTGCTCCATCATAAACCAGCCGCTCATAGATCTCATCAGATAGTATCAAAATCTCGTTCTTCAAACATACTTCCCCGATTGCTGCCAGTTCTTCTCGAGTATATACTGCACCTGTAGGATTATTGGGACTGTTCAAGATCAGCACCTTGGGATTGCTTAAGTCCATCAGCGTTTTCTCAAGCTGTTCCGCCGTTATCTTGAAGCTGTTTTCCGCACTCGTTTCAATAAATACCGGATGGGCATCACAAAGCCATACCTGGCTGGTATAGCTTACCCAGTAGGGTGAGGGAATAATAACTTCATCACGTGGATCACATACTGCCATCAGCACGTTGATCAGTGAAGCCTTGGCTCCCGGGCTTACCAGAATATTTTCCGGCTTGTAATCCAGTCCGTTATCACGCTTAAACTTATTTACTATTGCCTGTTTCAGTTCCGGTATCCCGGCACTGGGTGTGTAGCGCGTGAAATTATCATCTATCGCTTTCTTGGCGGCAGCCTTGATAATTTCCGGTGTATTGAAATCAGGTTCTCCCACTCCAAAATTGATTACTTCAATTCCTGCTTTTGTCATCTGCTTTGCCAGAGCAGATACTTCCAGTGTCGGTGATGGTTTCACGTCACGGGCTCGGTGAGATAATCTTATCATCATAACTTTCTCCTATTTATGCTGAGCTAATAATAATACAAGAGCGCTGGTATTTACCACATCTTCCCATTCGCATCCGCGTGAAAGATCACAGATTGGTGCTGCCAATCCCTGAATGATAGGTCCTATCATCTGGGCTTTTGCAAAATGCTCTACCAGCTTACAACCGATATTTCCACTCTGTATTTCGGGAAAGATCAGGATATTGGATTTTCCTGCCACCGTGCTGTCCGGCGCTTTCTTTTTCGCTACTTCCGGGTCTATCGCAGCATCCAGTTGCAGTTCACCGTCAAAATCAAAATCCACTTCTCTTTCTGTCAATATCTTGCGTGCCTGACGCACTTTATTTATTCTCTCATGCTCCGCACTGCCATGCGTGGAAAAGCTTAATAACGTTACTTTCGGCTCCATTCCCAGCAAGGCTCTTCCCGTGGCTGCCGTCTCCATCGCTATATCTGCCAGTTGTTCTGCCGTTGGTACCGGTACCACGGCACAATCGGAAAAAAGAAACGTTCTATCTTCTCCTCGGTAGTTTGGTATTACCATTATGAGAGCACTCGATACCGTATTATATCCCGGCGCCACGCCTACTACTCTTAATGCTGCCTGCAACACGTCACCTGTTGTATTGGCTGCTCCTGCCACCATACCGTCAACTTTACCGAATTTCACCATCAGCGCCCCAAAATAGAGAGGGCGTGTAACTATTTCCGAGGCTTCGTCAAGCGTCAAACCCTTGTGTTTACGCTTGGCATAATAATAATCGGCAAATGCGTCTATTTCCGGATATGCTGCCGGTTCGATGATCTCCGCTCCGCTTAAATCTACTCCTTCCAGTTTGGCGCGAGTATGCACCTGATCCGGCTTACCCACCAGAACAACTTTTGCCATTCCCGTTTTGAGTATCTCTTCTGCTGCCTGCAAAATGCGCAGATCATGTGTCTCCGGTAATATTACCGTGCCACCAAACGCTTTTGCTCTCTCTTTGAAATCTTTTAAAATCTCCATTTTAATCCTTCTATATCACTTACTTATTTTTTTTGTCTTCCACTACAACCAGCGCCAGATCTGCTATCTGTAAAAATTTCTCTCGTATCTGACCCAGTAGATTATAGCGGTTTTTCCGCAACTGCTCTTCTTCTACATTTACCATCACGTCATCAAAAAACCTGTCTATAAAAACGCTGTAAGCTACCAGTTTTTCCATGATTATCCGGTATTCCCTCTTTGTCAGATTCGCTCCCAGGTCTGCTTCTAAATTCAGAAGCTCCTGCCATAACCGCTTTTCAGCGTCTTCTGATAACAGACTTTCCTCAACTATGCCAAATTCTTTTACTTCGCTGATTATATTTGATACTCGCTTGAATCCTAATACCAACCTCACAAAATCATCCCGCTGACGGAAGCTTTCCACATCTCTGGCGCGCTGTAATAGATCAGGTATATTGCTGTGATCGATGTGCATTACGCTCTCAATCACGTCATAACCGATTCCCTGCTGCTTCAGCAGCCAGTTGATACGCTGCCGGAAAAAATCCTTGACCACGCCTTTATTGTTTCCCGGTTCCGGTAATTTAGCTGCCAGTAAGGCAAAACTCTGCTCAATTAGTTTTTCCAGTGATAGTTCCAGTCCCTTTGCTGCCAGAATACTCACTATCCCGTTGGCAGCTCTCCGCAAGGCATAAGGGTCATTGGAACCGGTCGGCACCAGACCCACACCCATAATTCCACAGACGGTATCCAGCTTATCAGCCAGCGCCACCACGATGCCGCTGCTGCTCACGGGCAGTTCGTCTTCCTGTCCGCGGGGCTGATAATGTTCATATATTCCCTGCGCTACTTCCAGGTTTTCACCACTTACTTCCGCATACTTTTTGCCGATGTAACCCTGTAGCTTAGTAAATTCCTTTTCCCCCAGCATCTGGGTCACCAGGTCGGCTTTCGCCAGATGAGCGCAGCGTAAAATATTTTCTTTTAATTCACCATCTATTCCCAGCTCCCCGACTATATAATCACTTAGTCTCTCTAAGCGTTCCGTTTTTTCCAGCAGATTGCCCAGTTCCTTCTGGAAAAGCACTTCCTTCAGATGCGGCACATAGGATTCCAGTTTCTTCGCTGTATCTTCCAGGAAATAAAACTCCGCATCTGCCAGCCGCGCTGCAATCACTTTCTCATTTCCTTCTCTAATGATTTCTTCAAATTCAGGATTGCCGTTACTGGTATATATGAACCGGTTTGCCAGGTTGCCATCTTCCCGCCGTAAGGCAAAACACTTCTGGTTCTGGCTCAAGGTTGAAATGATGATCTTCTCCGGTAAAGAAAGGTAACTTTCCTTAAAACTGCCAATCCCGGGCGTTGGATATTCCACCAGATCCGTTACCGTCTCCAGCAGGCGCTCATCGGTTATAACAGTCAATCTTTCCTGCTCTGCTATTGCCTTCAATCCGCTGATAATCTGCTGCTGACGCTGCCGACGTTCTGCAATCACCTCCACTCTTTCCAGGCAACTTTCATATTCGCCGGGACTGCTTATTTCCACGATATTATGTAACTGACGAAAACGGTTACCATAACTCTTCCTTCCGCTTTTCATTCCGTTGATCTCTAAATTTATTGACTCCGCTCCATAAAGACACACCAGCCACCGTAAAGGACGAGCAAACTGCATCTGGGTGGCACCCCATTTCATTACCTTGGGAAAACTCATTCCCGTTACGCCATTTTTTACCATATCACTCAGTAAAGATACTGTCTGCTTACCCTTCTTTTCCAGTCTTACGGCAATCTTCTCGCCCTTTCCCGTTGCTACCTTATATATAGCGCTTTCTTCTGCTCCTGCTCCCCGCAGAAATCCCAGCGCGGCTTTCGTTAATTTCCCTTCCCCGTCATAAGCAGCTTCCACCTGAGGCCCTATCCGCTCAATGCTCTCATCCTGCTGCTCAGCATCAAGATCACGAATGCGCAAACAAAACCGCCGCGGAGTGCTGAATTCCTCTATCTCGCCAAAATCCAGGTTTGCTGCCTGCAGCTCTTTCTCTAAACCGGTGCGGAATTTCTCCAGTGCCGGTAGTATATATCCCGCCGGAATTTCTTCCACTCCCAGCTCTATTAACATATCTTTTTT
Source organism: Candidatus Cloacimonadota bacterium (assembly GCA_021736135.1). Classification (GTDB taxonomy): domain Bacteria; phylum Cloacimonadota; class Cloacimonadia; order Cloacimonadales; family TCS61; genus JAIPGO01. The sequence continues at coordinate 415 of JAIPGO010000022.1, read as the reverse complement.
CTGCATAACGCCTTCCTGTTCTTATTTTATCAGGAAAAACAAAATATTTGCATACTTCTATTATTGTCTATAAATAATTTTAACAATCACTTCTCTAATTGCTTCTTCACTCTAACCTAATATGCATCATATGCCCGATACGCCTGATATGCTCTATAAACCCAATAATTGCTGACGGAAATTATGATTATTTTTGCAGAATATTTAGTCAAAACCTTGCAGATGGTCGTCAGGTTTCCAATATTTATCAGAAAATGACTATCAGTGCTCGAATCAGAGACTGTTCAATGTAAATATTTATCAGGTAATTGTTACGCCCTCAAAAATATATCGAAAAGTGCACATTTATCATTTTGAATGCAAATTATCGAAATTGACAAAACGATCTAATACTATTACAAGCAAAGGATATTAT
>JAIPGO010000129.1 GCA_021736135.1 Candidatus Cloacimonadota bacterium | reverse complement strand
TGGGGGGGGGGGGGAGATTAAAATCTTTTTCTACAAATAAATAAGTCCTACGGACTAATTAATATTCCTAAACTATCTCATCAAAGTATGTTTTGTCAATTCTGCTTATCTAAGATTCAATACAATAGATGTGCACTTTTTCATAAAAAATCACCAGATATTCAAACCTGATAAATAATTATGTTGAACAGTCGCTTCGAATTGGTTTCCCTGTTTGACTTCCAAGGAAAGTGTGCTTAACCCATATTGGAGGCTGTGCGAGAATTAATAATTGTCCATTTAAGATGCCGACATCCAATTTAAGCCAAGAGTTTTGGACTGTACTAAGGACAAGACTTTTGGCGACTAAAATATTATCAGGTAATTATATAAACGATGCTTGGGGAGTATTCGTCGCCCAAAAGTCTTGCCCGGAGTACCGTTCAAAACTCTTGTTCTCAGCGGGGAATTATTATATTGATCACAAAACAGAAAGTTCTCGCACACACTCATTGTGCAGTAGAAATTTGCGAATAGCAGCAATCTTTTAGCACAGAGTGAGTTAGATAATTTTCATAAATATTTAATCAGTGAAAAGTGATCGGTGAACAGTGAGAAGCAAGATAAGAAAACCAGGAGTCGAGTAGTTGTATAGTAGAACTCTGTGCCCTCTGTGTCCTCTGCCTGCCACGTCATAATACAATGAAGACTGGTGGTGGTGTAAGATTCTTCTCTTTTGTTCGTTTTGTTCGTTGCTGAATAATTCTTCTTTTCTTTCATGTTTTCTTGATGAGCCGGATGCTTGCGAAGGTTTTTAGCATTTAAAAATCCAGTCACGAGTTACGAGTCACCAATCACGCTGAACGCAGTGAAAATATTTAATCCGTAAAATCCTCTTAATCCGCGGTTGAAAGTCTTTTTTCTTTCGCGTAATTTAGCGGCTTTCGCGGTTAAAATCTCTTATTCTTCCATTTTTTATATTTTGCTTTGAGTTGCACCAGGTAATATTGGGTTAACTTCACTTCGTTCAGCGTTAGTCGTTAATCGTGAGACGGTAGAATACTCCGAATGTAAAATTTAAAATGTAAAATGGCCTTCACTGCGTTCAGAGTGAGACGTGAGAAGTGAGAAGGAAGAGGGGGAAATAGAGTGATGGAGGGATTGAGAGATGGAGGGAGCGACGGGGGGAAAATGCGAAACTGAGAAACTGGGAAAATGCGAATTCATAATCCTTAATTCGTAATCCTTAATTTCTGCAAGTCCTTAATTCTTAATCCATAATTCATAATCTCTTCAAGAGTCTTCTCAATCCTTCATCAGTTACCTTTTGGTGGGCAGATTTGATCAGTGCTTGAGCATCGTTGTCACCCAATTTAGTATATACTTCGGCTTGCAGCCCCATTTCCAGTTTATCAAGTTGACGTACGAATCTGCCTTCTTCGGAAGTCTCATATTCAAACTCTTTCCATAGCGAGATCAGTCTTTCTCCGTCCGGGAGTTGACCTAAAATTTCCAGCACGGCATCCAGTTCTATCTGGCTTTTATCTGCATCCGTGATATTATCCCACGGAGTCAGATCCCCGATGATACATTCCCCTGTTTCGTGTAATAAAGCAATTTCCAGAACTTTCAGTTTGTCCAGTTCCGGTGGACAGAGCAATAGTGCCAGCATGGCAATTCCAAAAGAATGGTCTGCGACAGATTCGGTAAAAATTTCAGGGATTTTTCTCTGCAGCCAGCCTTGACGGTAAAGCGCTTTCAGCCTTAGAAAAGACTGAAAAACATTTATCATAGCTTCATCGCTGTCCGGTTTTATATCATATTTATATTTCATAGTTCTGAATCAATATTTACTGCTTTTAGAGTCAAGGAGAATGTTTGCAGCCACAGGCTGCCGTTGTTCGTTAATCGTTAATCGTGAATCGAAAGACGGGGGGATAAATTTTGAATTTTGAATGAAGGTAGCAGCTGCGCTGCGCAGAAGAATTATCAAGTGCGGACTGCGTCTGAATTCATTCGTTTTATTTTTACATTTTACTTTTTACATTTTACATTTCTCTGTGTTCCAGAGGGGAAGAGTGGAAGGGGGAGAAGGGGAGAGGAAAGCGAAACTGAGAAATTGTGAAATTGAGAAAATGCGAAGGGGGGGGGCTACTATTCCCGCTTTTCTTTTTTATGAAAAGAGGAATTGTTTGTATGCGTGGCAAACCATATCTTTCCGGATTGATCTTCGATGCTGGATGTCCAGCAATCCTTGCTTAGAAGCCATCTGCCTTCAGCATCGTTATTGTAATCTATGGAACACATGACACCTAAGAAAAATGGTTGTGCCCAGACAGGAGCAGCAAAAGTTTTAGATTCGGAGTCCAGCAATATTTCAGTTAAAAATTTTATCACCGAGTCTATGTTTTCCCATTCGCTTGCATAATAGTTTATTCTGATCCTTGATATCGATGACCCTAAGGTTTTGCATATATTGCCATGTTCGAGATGCCAGTTCGAGTCTGAAAAATCCCCTTGCGGTAATCCGTATGGTAATTCATTTACGGGAAGCGGTTCGTAAGATAATTCTATCGGTCTATTGTTTACTATGATCTGAGTTATAGCTCGTGAACTGGTTGATTTTTTGTCTATTACTTCATTTTTAGGATTTTTGCATCCTGTTAGAATTAAACACGCAATAGACAAGATCAAAGTAAATTTCATTTTATTCCCCTAAATTCTATGATTTAAAACTCCAAACAACCACTTCATTTCAATGTTTATCTCCATTTGAAGGTCGGGTTTCGATTATTCCCGTAATGCACAGCCAATTGCTTTTATTTAAGTAAAACAGCTTTTGCTGTTTTTCTCATTCCATTGGCTGATATTTGATAAAAGTATATTCCTGCAGCTACTTTTTGTCCATTTAGATCACAACCTGCCCAGGGAATTTGATGCCTGCCTGTGGTTAGGTTAGTAATTTCTTTTTGCCAGATACGTTGTCCTCTGATGTTATAAACACTCAGAATAAGGCTTTCGGAGGGTTCATTCAGCAAAAAACTTATGTAAGCCTGGGGATTAAAAGGATTGGGATAGATTGTTAAGTTTTCTATAGTCATATCTGGAGTTATTATTGTATTATCATTACAAACAGGGGGCTCCATATCTGTTAAATATGGGAATCCATTGTTTATAGTCGGGTCAATAGACCAGTAATCATAGAAGCCGTTAATTTCACCCACAAAATCCCAGCCAATATCCGTAAATGTAGTAATATCTCTCATTTCTGCATTAGTTGCACCTATCACATTATGAAATGGTCCATGATATTCATTCCCTGCAGGTTCTGCAAGTTCTGAGAGTTCAATATTCCAGACATTACTATATACACTACCATAATCACCGAATTCGCAGATTCCCATCAAACCTCCCGCAGTTTCGTCAACATTCATTATCCTGGAAGCATAATTATTTTCGAATGCAGGTTCATAGCATTCTCCAACCAGTCCTCCCGCTGTTGACGTAGATTCTATACTGCCTCTCGTAAAACAATCAAACATTCCTCCCCGGAACATAGTGCCTGCTAATCCACCACAAAATTCTTGAGCTTCGATATCAACCAGAGAATAACATCTTTGCAATTGAGCACCAGCTTCTCCCGCAATTCCTCCCACACTTATGTTTCCGGTTATGCTGCCAATCACCATGCTGCCTCTGCAAAATGTAGCATAACTGATACCAGATATTCCTCCCACAAAGTCATTTCCATTCACAGATCCTTCGAAACTGGAATTATCAACATTCATATTCAGCCCGTAACCTGCTATACCTCCTGTATAATCATTACCGTTTATCTCACCAGATACGTGGCAGTTTTCTGCTTCACAATATCCATAGCTTTCTCCCACTAATCCTCCGGTTCTATCTGCTCCGGTAATTTGCACTTCTGATAATTGCAAATTTGATATAATGCCATCTGAAACATATCCAAACAAACCAATTGCACGATTTTGTGGTAAAAAGACATTTAGATCATTGATCAAATGGTTAAGACCATTGAATTCACCATCAAAATATGGTATATAAAAATTATCCAGTTCACTGAAATCCAGATCAGCCGTTAAATTAAAGCATTCCTGGTATTGTCCAAAAGCCAGCAAGGTGGAAAAATCTTCCAGGCTACTGATATTATATCCCGATATGCTGCTTTCCAGGTAATCATCAATTGATAATTGTAAATCGTTTAACTGCCAGTCTTGATACAAGTCATCAGTTAATGCACCAATAGTAATTATTGATTCATTATTGAAGAGAGAACTGGTACAATTATAAAAACTATTGTAAATTTCTGATCTGTCAACAAATCCAGCCAGTCCACCAAAGTTTTCCTGACTATCAATCTCAAACTCAGCATAGCTGTTCAGAAGCTCAGTTCTGGTTATGATTCCAATCAGACCTCCGGCAGAATTATTACATGATATTTGAGAATCTGCCCAGCAACTGTCTATTGTTACTTCGTAGCAATAACCAAACAATCCACCTGCAATGTCATTTCCCACAATTAAGGCATCGCTAAAACAACCGATAATATCTGAATAGACAACACTGCCGGAAATTCCACCTGATTTTGTAGTACCAAACACATAACCACTTGTATTGCAATTGGATAATTCCATAATATAGCAGTAGCCACATAACAGCCCCGTGTGTGTTATTCCCTGAACGAGCCCATTAACTATGCAATTTGTGAGAGATGTGTGATCAGCTTCGCCTATCATTCCACCAGTACGATTTGCTCCGCAAATATTAACATTTGTCAATTCCAGATTGCAGATAACATTTTGGTACGTAGAAGAAAAAAATCCTACATTGTGCATTTCAGGACGATTTATAAATAAACTGTCAATAACATATCCTCCACCATTATAATCTGCTTCGAATTCGTTATTGTATCTGCCAATGGGATCAAAGCCTAAACCTGAATTCCAAAAACGCGTTTCGCCGGCATTTATATCAGCCGTTTGAACGTATTGATTACCAGAATACCAGTGATCGCTTACAGTAGATAACCATAATAAATTATCCAGGCTCTCTATTAGAAAAGGATCATCTAATGTTCCAGAACCTTCAGGTACGGTACCATCTGCATATATTACAAAAATCAGTGATAACATACACGTAATAATCATTTTCCTTTTCATTTGCATGCACCTCTTATTTATAACATCAATTCAACACAATTTTGTCAAGCGGTTATTTTCAATACTTATCATCCCCCCGTTTTTTTATTTTATTCTGACATACATTTCATAACTTCACCCCAGCTAAGCCATTAAGTTAGGAAGGTATCCCGGACTGACTTAAGAGCGACATATCGAATATCCACACAGATTAAAGAGCCTTAAGTCAATCCGGTGTAATGTCTTAACTTAAAACTCTTTACTCCCCACATATTAATTTCGGGTGGATGCCAGGTTATTCTCATTACTTATACTTATGTTTTGGATCAGTCTAAAAAATAATCAATCAAGCTGGAAAGCTTGCTATAGGTAGATCTCTTTCCAGATCAGTTCTTTGACGAGGGATTGAGCACTTTGTGGACTTAGTGGCGGAAGTTTTTGGGTTTAATAGCTGATAGCCATTTTGGTCATTATATTAGTAAATCTTGTATTACTTATCGGATGATAGCTTATCACTTAGCCATTGTAGATAACACAAAAAGTACCAAACGGATTGGGAGTTTTTTTTAGGCAGATCCGAAATCTTGAATGTCGAAAAAAGAATATCAACCACTGAGCACACTGACTTCAATGACGAAAATAATGCCGAAAAAATTCGTTCTTCTTTTACATTGTCAGTGCTGTCGGTGATGTAAGTGGTTGAAAATCTTCTGCTATCGTTTTTTTGGGCAAAAAAAAATGGCGGGAGTAACGGGACTTCCCGATTACCATCGGGACGACCTTACCCACGTTATAGATATAAAAAAAGGGGAATCTGACTTCCTCCCGATTAAAATCGGGGGGACGACCTTACCCAGCTATAGACAAAAAAATGGCGGGAGTGACGGGACTTCCCGATATTCATCGGGACGACCTTCTGCTATTTATCAGGTATTCAATATATTTTCTGGATTTCTTTTTCTTAATTTCGTTTTCTCTTTTTAGTGCTTCTGATTTTGTTCTATATTCTTCGTAATAAACAATAGTCCAGGGTCTTCCATGTTTAGTGGATCTACTCCAGCCATCATTATGACGCTGTAATCTTAGTTCAATATCTGAACAGCTACCAATATAAAATCTATCAGTAGATTCTGAATAAAGTATATATGTGTAACAAATCATAATCAGAACTCAAAAGTTCGTTTCCTCCCGAATTATATCGAGGGGACGATCTTCAACCCACGCAATAGACAAAAAAATGGCGGGAGTGACGGGACTCGAACTCGCGACCTTCTGCGTGACAGGCAGACGTTCTAACCATCTGAACTACACCCCCGCTAAATTCGGTACTCTTTATGAGCGCCTTTAAATAAAGCTCAGCCAAAATGTTTGAGGTAAATAAAGATGTCAATATATTTTTTGCAGAATTAATGCTGATAATTTTTCGGGAAAAGATGGTTTTTCGGAAATGCTAATATTTATTGACTTTAGGTTCAGAGAGAAATTATGTGTTCTTAAAATATTTCTGAAAGGATAAGATATGCATGATCACATAATTCGGGGTATGGCGGGGGAGACGCAGATTCGATTTTTTGCCGTGAACTGTACAGAAGCAACCCGTAAAATTCAGGAAATACATGAGCTATCAATTACTACCAGTGTATTAATGGGAAGGTTGATGGCAGCAGCCTTGATGATGGGTTATGATCTGAAATCACCGGATGAACTGATAACCTTGAAGATCAACAGTGACGGGGCAGTAAGCCAGATAATACTTACAGCCAGTAACCAGGGATACGTGAAAGGTTATATTAATAATCCCAAAGTGGAAGTGCCCCTGAACGAGAAAGGGCAGATCAATGTGGCGGGAGCTATTGGCACGGGAGTATTAACAATTATTAAAGATATTTTTGGGGGAATGCCCTATTCCGGTCAGGTGGAAATTAAGAACGGCGAAATAGCCAGCGATCTGGCGTATTATTTTGTGCAATCAGAGCAGACGCCAACGGCGATAGGTCTGGGAGTATTAATTGAACCCGATGGTTACATCCGTCAGGCAGGCGGCTTTATGATCCAGTTACTGCCCGAAGCCGGGGGAGAGGTAGTGGATATTTTGGAAAGGAACCTGGAGAAACTGCCCAATTTAACCGATCTGCTGGATATGGGTTTCAGTATAGAAAAAATAGTTAAGGAAATGATCCTGATGGACCTGCATTCCGAAGTTAAGGCTTCTCAGGATGCAGAATATCATTGTGACTGTTCGGCAGAGAAATTTGAGCAGGGACTGAGTCTGCTGGATAAAGCAGAATTACAGGAGAATCTGGATAAAGATGAAGACGTGGTTGTGATCTGTCATTTCTGTAATACAAAGTACCATTATGGTAAAGAAATCATCGCAAAACACCTGGCGGAGAAATGAGTAATTTCAAACATAAAAAGGAATTAGGGCAGCACTTTTTAAAAGATAAAAACATAGCTGCCAAGATAGCCGGTTTAGGCGAGATCAAAAAGGGTGAAGACGTCTGGGAAATAGGACCCGGTAACGGGATATTAACGCGGGAGATTTTAGCATATAACGCAAAATTGACTGGTTTTGAGATAGACAAAGCGCTCTGGGAAAGGCTGGAAAGCGAATTTGGTGAAAAACTGGAACTGGTGAAAAAGGACGTTTTACACGTCGATTGGGAGCGCAGATTAGGAGCAGGCAAGGTGAAGATCATCGCCAATATTCCCTATCAGATCACTTCTCCTTTACTGATGAAAATGATCGGGGTACGCGAACATCTGAGCAAGATCGTGATCATGATCCAGAAGGAAGTGGCAGAGCGGATGCGCGCAGAACCTGGCACTAAAGAATACAGTTTTCTTTCTATTAAGGCGCAGTTTTATTTTAAAGTTAAGTATGAATTCTCTGTGAAACCGCATGTATTTATTCCACCACCGAATGTGCAATCGGCAGTTATCAGTCTGATCCCGCGGGATGACGTATATGAACTGGAAGACAGTGATTATTTCTGGAGATTGGTGGATAGCACTCTGCGCAGCCGCAGAAAGACGTTAAGAAATAACCTGAAATACATCATCAGCAAAGAGCAGATAGCAGCCCTGGAAGAACATACGGAAATAAATCTGACTCGCCGGGCAGAGACGTTTTCAATACCGGAGTTTATTGATCTTTATGAGAAAGTGAGACGTGAGACGTGAGACGAAAACCGTGACTGGAAATATAATCCAGACCAGGGATGGTCTGGAAACGTTTTCAGGGCATCCCTGCCCTGATTAATTATCCAGGTAAAAGTACTAATCCCGTGGTTGGTGATTCGATATCCGAAACCCGAGACTCGAAAACCGTGATTGGTGACTGGAAATATAATCCAGACCAG
>JAIPGO010000142.1 GCA_021736135.1 Candidatus Cloacimonadota bacterium | reverse complement strand
TATGCCTGAGTTCCATTTCGTTTACACTTATAGGAAGCCATTAAGGTTGCCAACCTTAACATAAAGGCTCTCTCACGTTCAGCATACCTCCTTTTGTAAGCACGCCATCAGTTATAACTCCGACAGCCTCTGACAGTGCATATTTCTGTTACTTCCTGCCAGATTACAGGTTTCGTCTTATCCGAGAGACTCACCGACTGCAATGTTTAACGAAGCTAAACCTGTTCGCTCACACTACGGCTTACATACTGATTCAAAGAGCTTTGACTACTCCATTACTGATGCAGCCATCTTTTGCACTTCCGGTCGAACAGAAAATTAACCGGATTGGATTTTCACCAACTGGATGCACACCACTTCGTGACGCACCAGATGAGCACGGATTAATCTTTAATTTGTCTCATTTTCACAATTTCTCACCTTCAAAATTATCTGGAGTGCATTTGCTCCTGCTAATGCTAGAAACACAGTTTTCTGTTATTCTACACTTCGTTAAGTGTGATTCGTGATTGGTTATATGGAGTAAATTAACCGGATTGATTTATAGAAAACGATAGTATTCAGAAGAATGGAAGATAACAATTTATTCACAAATGAACAATTTCGTATCTTTAGTTTTGATTAAACTTCTAGTTCGATAATGATTAATCAGGATGATTAATCTACAAAATCAATTTCATCAATGATTTATTCTGTAATTTTAAAAAGATTACACCAAGAAAGTAATAAACTATTTGACAATTTTATTACAAAATAAACTAGTTGTCTCGTTAATGATTGATTGGCTATTGAGAATTGACAATGAACTGACCTAAAACTACGGAGGAGTAAGAAGTATATCGATTATTAATAATTGATAATTGCATCAATAATTTTGGTCTGGTCATTGTATGTTCTTTACACGTTATTATGTGGTAATAGCCGAAAACAGACATTGATGTTTATTATAGAAATTGCAAATTAAGACTATAATATGCTTTCAGGAGAGAAGGCAAGTAAAAGAAATTATCAGCTTTGCATTATACTTTGATAGAACCCTATCATCACTCTAACTAAATATTCTGATTTTACTACAAAGTTTTAATGAAAGCAACTAAGTAAGTTGAGCGAGAAAATTGCTTAAAACAACATTCTGAGGAGGAAATGCTTATGATTGTGCTTAGATGAATTTCGTCTGTTGAATTTAATATTCAATATTTTTAACCAACAATTTTAATTCTATTAAAAAATTAGGAGGAATTATGTTTACTAAAGAATCAAGCTTGATTCGTTTTCTGATGGCAGTCATTTTAACAAGTGTCATCTTTGTATCTTTATATGGGGATTGTGATATGATGGCAATGATAGCAAGAGATGGAGATTACATTTCTTGGAAAAGTGCTAAATATGATAATCCTGAAGATCCACTCGATGACTTCAATGACCCCTACGATTACTTCAACTATATTAGAGATCGCTCAACAAATTCGAGCCCAACCATACCTTATGTAAATATGGTAAAGAACAATGATGATGGTTATGGATTTATTTATTATCCAGAGGATGGCAGCTTTGACGCTTCTACTCAGACCTGGTATCAAACAGATCCAGATCAAAACTCAAACACTTACTATACTGGTGGTCTTCCAGCCTGGAAGACAGCTCTGGATTTAGCAGAAAATTACATTATGACCAATTCAAGCGAGGCCTCAATAGTATTAGGTCATGCCAGACAGGGATCGGTAGGAGAAGGAAGTCATCCTTTTCATTGCGATTACGTAGATCCGACTACTGGAGAAGTCACCACTTTTACTTTTATGCATAATGGGACTTTAACGAATGACATAAAAGTGCCGATCTACGAATTTCTGGATGAACATGGATTTTTAGATGAATATCCCTCAATGTGGGATGTAAATAATAATTATAATAGTATTTCTCAATGGATTGACAGCGAATTAATGTTTCGATATCTATTATATTTTATTATCAATGATAATTATTGTGATGTCGTAGCAGGCATTCATGATGCTTTAACCAAAACAAGCCTTCAAAATGTGTCTGTTAATTCCAATATAAAGGGTTTTCTTGAGAATCCAACTCAATACGATAATTATACATACAGAAGGATTGCAAATTTCGTATTATCTGATGGAAAGAATTTATACATCTTCCGAAATGCGCCATCTGTCGGTAATATTTTTCCATTGAATGATCCTCATCATAATTTATCTTATGAAGAGAGGTATAATGTAATTGCAGTAAAAACATTAGCAGACCTTGACACAAAGATCCATCAATTTGATTTTGTTGTTATCTCTAAATTCGGAGACCCATTTGAATTTGCTGATTTCCTGGATATCTCACACACAGCCTTCATTGCTTCAGATATAACAAGTAATAACACATGGTCAGAAGATAAATACATCTGTAGCGATACAGAAGTAAGTAACAATGCCGAAGTTACGATCACTAACAATGCCATTATCAAAATTATAGCAAACTCAAATTTCACAATTACAGATGCAACAGTAAATGTTGGTAATAATACACAGTTGAATTTATATAATTCTTCAGTAGTAACAATTGATACCGACGGTATCCTTTACCTTGACTGGGGCTGTACATTAGTTGGTACAACTCCAACGACCTGGGAAGCTGTTGAACCAGGGCAGGCTGCTGGAGCAGAGCATGCAATTCCAGGAGACCGGGTAATTGCCCAGAATGGGGGAATAGTAACCACTGGAGACCAAAATGCCTTCGAATTCCATCCTGGTTATCCTAATAACGTTCCCTTAGCATCTATAGAATCCAGCTCGGATTATAAATGGGATGGTATCATGATCAAGAATCCTGACAATAATGATGATAACTGGTTTATCAATTGTAGTATTTCTGGAATTCAAAAACTTTCAATCGAAAATGTTTCAGAATCACCGAATTCAGCCAATCTTCTATTAGTCCAGACGGATTTTACAAATTCAGGGCAGATTTTAGTTAGAGATGGTCATACTCTAAGTATTCAAGGAACAGAGAATAATCCCTGCTTAATTCAGGAAAATTCTGCATACCCAATTTGTGCCTATGAATCTACTGTAATTCTGGAAGATGTCTGGGTGGGTGGTCTTATCGAGGGAGATGAGTTAGAAAATAGTGGAGGTATTTACCTCTATGATTCATCAGCTAATAATTCCTCAATAACCAATTGCAATTTTATGTATAATACTGGCGATGGTTTGAGGATAAATGGTACAGTCCTGGAACACTTTAGTAATAATGATATCGTAGAAAATTCCGGTTTTGGTATGCTTTGCTATACTGGAACTTTGTTTCTAAATGATGACTTTTCTGATATAACTATCAGTAATAATGGCTATGCCGAATATGCTGGCTGGCAGTTTACTTATGAGATGGATGAAATCAATGCAAACATCGAGATTACTGATGATGATTGTAGCGATCCGAACAACACAGGTTCCGACGGCTATCTTCTAATGGATATTCTCTGGGATGGAATACACCCTGTTGACATTGGAGGAACAAATATTACGTATGGAGATCTGGATGAATTATACCCATCCAATGTTCAAGCCTGGGATTTCCTGATTGACCCTGAGGAGGAATACTTATTATTGCTGACTGCAGAAGGTGATATTTTTGATGGCAATTACTCAGAGGCAGAGGAAACTTTTAAGAAACTCATCCTGGATTACCCAATAAGTCAGGAAGCAGGGATAGCCGTATATTATCTATATCATCTTGAAAACATAACAGATCAGGATTTCGCAGGATTAATCGAATATCTGGAGAATGTTTCCTATACAGAGGGAACTCCACTTGAGATGGCGATAAAGAAGATCATTACCAAGTGTTTCATGAAAGATAAGGATTACTTAACAGCCATCGCGAGACTGGAAGAGATTATTGCTAATTCGGAGATGCCGGATGAAGTGATTTCTGCCCTGATAGATGAAGGTTACTGCTATTTGAAATTAGCCGAGGAGAATGAACGGGCATTGCCTGAAAATTGTACGATCAAGACTTCTACTCTGGATGAATATCAGGCGAAAGTCAATGAGTTAGAAGCTCAATACTCATTCTACATGGGAAAAGACCAGAACAATATGGTTCAGGAAAATGTAAACATCCTATCATTCAGTAACTATCCTAATCCTTTCAATCCTATAACCAGCATCAATTTCGAACTGGCAGAAGATTCTGACGTTGTTATCTCTGTTTACAATTTAAAGGGTCAGGAAGTTAAGAAGCTTACTGAGGAGAATTTCACATCAGGGCCGCATTCCGTTACCTGGAATGGTGATGATAATAATCGTAAATCTGTTGCTTCCGGCGTATATTTCTATAAAGTAACCGCCGGTAATTCAGTATCAGTCAACAAAATGCTGATGCTGAAATAGAATTGGCATAGTAATGTCGAAGTAAAAACATGTGCTTCTACCCGGATACATAGATTTCGGGTAGAAGTACATTCATTTGACATAAATCTGTTGTAATGTCAGATTTGCACTCTGTCAAAGAGAATTGTAAGGTGGAATTAAATGATCAATAGTATCCGGCACATAGTTTTAGAATCTTCTCTGTATATCAGGTTATTGGTTGCTCTTATTATTGTTTTGTTTTCATTACATCTTCAGGCAATCGAAGTAGGTGGTCACCTGACGGAAGATACTGTATGGGAACCTGAAAATAATCCTTATCTTGTGACATCGAATGTATATGTTGATGCGGGAGTAACTTTGACTATATCGGCAGGTACAGAAGTGAGATTAAATAGTGCACCCGCTACAGAATGGTATGAAGTGGAGGAGTATTTCTGGCTTCTATACGGACCGGAAGCCGCTAAAAGTATCGTTGTATATGGAAGAATAATTGCAGTAGCCACGGAAGAAGACAGTATCATCTTTACCCGGATAATTGAAGAACCGAATTTCTGCTGGGGGGCAATTGCAATCCGAGAAGGAGCGGAACTCTGCCGTTTTGAGCATTGTAGATTCGAGTACTCGTCAGGTATTGGCATAGCTGTTGGAGATGTAGCCCGGGGGACTTTAACCATCTATAATGGAAGATGTTTGGTAAGAAAATGCTCTTTTATCAATACAGGGGCAAGTATTATCACCAAATACAGCCTGATCAATGAGCTGGAAATAAGCGGAACCATATTTTACAATGATGCTGATTTCATTAATTGCGTTGCAGATGGTGGATCACAAGGGCTATCCGTTGGCAGATCCGGAGCCGGAAATAACCATGCTCTCGTGGCAGGTAACTTATTTATAAGAAGAAACGTTGGCTCAAATTCATTATTTTTTGTTGATAATCAAAACATCGAAAGTTCAACACATGTAGCCTATGAGGGACCTGCATGTTATTTTTACGATAATGATTTTATTGATTGTAATTGCGGGATAGAATCTTTTCATTTAGAGGATTCTCTTTATATTAAAAATAACAGATTTCTGGATGGGAATGATGGCATTTATGCTAATCATGGATATGCAGATATTTCCGACAATTACTTTTCCGGGTGTTCTGTATCTTTATATGATTCATATACAAGCAGGTTTGTAAATAATTTGATGAATAATACTGAGCAAATAGCTTTTTCAGGAAATATTGAGTTTATTGCTAATAACATCTTTTATAACTGTGATACAGGTCTTTCAGGAACGGGTTCAATTCAATTTTCCAACAATGTTTTTTATAATAATGAGACTCTTTTTTACTTCTTAACGGATAATTATATTACTCAAAATATGATCCTACTCAATAATGATGAACTCTATGATTTTGTAATATATGGAACTCCTGAATTTAGAAACTGTATAATAGATTTTCCTTTAGAATATCCTTTAATTGACGGAGGTGGAAATATCATCGTTGATTCTTTACAGGCTCAATCAATATTCGAAGATATGCAAAATGGAGATTTTCACTTAGCAGCTAATAGTATTGCTATTGATGCCGGCTTTGACACGCTGGGGTATTATTACCCTTTTGATTATGACTACAGGCAAAGAGTATGGGATGGTGATAATGATGGCACTGCCATTATTGACATCGGGGCTTATGAGTATAATTCACTTCCTTTTGGTGGTATTACGGGTAATACCTATGATCCTGATACTAATGAACCAGTTAACTATGTTTTTTTAAAATTTGATGATCAATCGCGAGAATTTACTTTTTCCGATAGTATAGGTGATTTTCAAATCAAATTACCTGCAGGGATTTATGATATCTTTGCTGAAAGGGTATTTTATGAAGATATTATCGAATATGAAATCGAAGTGATAGAAGGTGAATTTACGGATATGCAAATTCCGATGTGTGGAATTTTAGATACGGAATATAATCTGATCCCGGAACCCAGTTCCATAATTTCAAGAATTACAAATTATCCTAATCCGTTTAATCCCATCACTAATATTAGTTTTGATCTTTCTTCCGATTCCGATGTTTTAGTTACCGTTTACAATTTGAAAGGACAAAAAGTGAGACAGGTTGTTAATGGTCACTTCACCTCAGGAAAACATACTGTTACCTGGAATGGTGATGATAATAACCGTAAATCTGTTGCTTCCGGTTTATATTTCTATAAAGTAACCGCCGGTAATTCAGTATCAATTAACAAAATGCTGATGCTGAAATAAAGAGGATTTTCAGCAAGCATAGACATTTGCCGGAAAATGAAAGACCACGGGAATTTGAGTAATTGAGGGATGGAGGGAGAGAAGAGGCGAAGAGGCGAAGAGGCGAGGGGGCGAAGATGAGAGGGTGTGAAAATGAGAAAATGAGAAACGGAAATCCGGGATCCGAGGATCGTGAGTCGTTAAAACGCGAAGGCACAAGCACTGAATCACCATTGCGAAGGTGCAAGACCATTCGCAAGTAGGTTTTCAATTGATAATTGACAATGGACTTATTCAATGGACAATTGACGATGGACTTTAAGAGATGAAAGATGTGAAGAAATAAAGGATTAAGAATTATGGATTAAGGACGTGAATAGATTATGGAGTATGGATTATGAATTAAGGACTTCATTGATTGATAATTGACAATGGATAATTGAAAATTAAAATTACTCTGTGCCCTCTGTGGTGAAAAAAATGATGGAAAGAGGGATCGACGGAATGACGGATTGACAAAGACATGAAAAATATCTTCTTTCGCGTATTTTTGCGGCTTTCGCGGTTAAATGTCTTTATAGAAAACGAATCACGAATCTCGATTCACGGGTCTCGAGTAACAGTAACTGCATAAAATATTTGACATTGCAGCATATCCTTACAAATCTGGAATTGTATTCCTGATATGTTAAGGAGGTATGTAAACTATGATCAGAAGGGAGATTGAGCCTTTACTGCGTGAAATGATGAATGTTTTTCCGGTAGTAACGGTTACCGGTCCAAGGCAGTCCGGTAAAACCACGCTGGTACGTTATGTATTTCCGGAAATGGATTATGTGTCTCTGGAAGAATTGGATAAGAGGAATTATGCACAAAGTGATCCGCGTGGTTTTCTATCTGAATATCCTGGAAGTGTGATTATTGACGAAATCCAGAAAGTCCCTGATCTGCTCTCTTATATCCAGACAATAGTTGATAATGAAAAGCGTAATGGCAGATATATTCTCACAGGCAGCAATCAATTTGAATATATGAATTCCATATCCCAGTCTTTAGCAGGACGAACAGGCATTTTGAAATTATTACCATTTTCTTACAATGAACTATATGGTAATAAACAGGTTTCGCAGAATGATTTACTCTATGCAGGTTTTTATCCCCGGATTTTTGATCAAAAAATGCGTCCTGAATTATTTTACGGCAGTTATCTGGAAACATATATAGAAAGAGACGTTAAGAATGTTACAAAGGTTCATGATCTGCTGCAGTTCCATAGATTTATGCAATTATGTGCCGGACGGATCGGACAGATTGTAAACTATCAGAGTTTCTCGAACGAATTAGGCGTTGATGCGAAAACAATAAAAAACTGGCTTTCCGTTGCCATGGCTGGTTACATAATCTATTTACTGCCACCTTATTTCAGGAATTTCAATAAACGAATAATCAAGTCTCCGAAATTATATTTTTTTGATGTCGGACTGGTGGCTCATTTACTTGGTATCAGAGATGAAGATCATTTGAATAATCATCCCTTGAGAGGTCAATTATTTGAGAATTTTGTAGTTATGGAGTTTCTTAAAAGCAATTATAATGCAGGGAAACGCAGTAACCTGTACTTTTTCCGCGATAACAGCGGTAATGAAGTTGATTTGATCTATGAAATGGGAGACGAAACCGTTCCAATTGAGATAAAATCAGCTCAAACCGTTAATAACTCATTTTTTAAAGGTCTTGATTTTTTTAGGAAAACAGCCGGATCACGCAATTGTGTTCTCATGAATTCTGCATAATTGGCAGAATATCAGAGGTGAAAATTTAAATTAGATGGATCAGCAGGGAAATAGGTTAAGAATTTAGTCCCTGTTTATGTGTTAGTGGTAATTCTCAGTAAAATAATTGATCTTTATAGA
>JAIPGO010000128.1 GCA_021736135.1 Candidatus Cloacimonadota bacterium | reverse complement strand
ATCGCATCTTGACTCCTTTTAATTTATTGTCCCGCAAGACATTAAGACAATAATTTGTCAGTTAGGAGGTAGTCAAGATGTTTTTAAGAAATTTAACTTATTCTTTATCAATAAGTTAGGAAATATGAAAAAGGCTTATTGAATAATATCCAGGGAGGATATAATGAGAAAAATTGTTTTATTGGTTTCTATGATCATGGTTATCTCGAGTTCCCTATTTTGTGATGGACCCGCTGCAGTAAATCTCGGAACCGCGGAAAACTATGTGATCCTGTCAAAAACAGGAGTTTCAACCACAGGTTTAACAGCAATCACAGGCAATATTGGAATTAGCCCCGCTGCAGCATCATATATAACCGGTTTTGGTCTGATAATGGATCCCTCAGGAACCTTTTCAACCTCAGCACTTGTTACAGGTAATATTTATGCTGCTGATTATACGCAACCCACACCCTCGAATTTAACAACAACAATCGGAGATATGGAAATCGCCTACGCAGATGCTGCCGGACGTCTTGACCCTGATTTTACCGAACTATACGCCGGTGATTTAACGGGTCAAACACTGATTCCCGGACTTTACAAATGGAGCAGCGGAATTTTGATCAGTGCTGGAGGTTTAACAATTGCCGGTGCAGAAAATGATACCTGGATATTCCAGATATCTCAAGATCTAACAGTGGCAGATGGAGCAATTATAAATTTAATCGGCGGAGCTCAAGCAGCCAACATTGTCTGGCAGGTTGCCGGGCAAACTACAATTGGCACAACAGCTCAATTTCAGGGTATTATTCTATGCTCTACCATGATCGCAATGAATACTGGAGCCACTGCTAATGGAAGACTTTTATCTCAAACAGCAGTCACTTTAGACGCAAACAGCGTTGTTCCACCGGTTGCACCGGTTGAACAGGTTTTTGTACTACCCAATGAATTTACTCTTGATGAAGACACTGATCTTACAGTGGACTTCGCTCAGTATATTACTTCCAGTAGCAGTTTTATTGAACTTACAGCAGAACCCGCAGTTAATATGATGATCACGATAGATAGTCTTCAGGTCACTTTCACACCTGATCTTAACTGGAATGGTGAGGAGAATATCAGTTTTACCGTATTTGATGGAACATCCAATTTTACAGATGAAATACTCATAAACGTAATCCCTGTAAATGATCAACCGATGATTGAACTGCCAGACAGCTTCACTTTTGCAGAAGATGGTATGCTTGAAGTTGATTTTGCCAGCTATGTAAGCGATGTGGACAATGTTGACTTAGCGCTTACTGTAACAGGAGGAACAAACATTATAGCAGATATCACCGGTTTGAATGTTACTTTTAGTGCCTTAGAAAACTGGTTTGGCAATGAGACACTTACTTTTACAATAGATGATCTGCAGGAAAGAGTAATGGCTTCTGATGTAGTGGATATCATTGTAACCTCAGTAAATGATTTGCCGGTGGCTGATGCAGGTGAAGATTATACTGGTCAGGTAAATATAAATGGTTTCTGTGAGATAATGCTCAATGGAAGCGGATCCGATGATCTCGATGGTGAGATTGTTTCCTGGGAATGGAGCGCTGTTGGTGGAACTGCCACAGGCGAAGAAGTATTAGTTGAATTCCCGGCTGGAACAATGGAAGTAACCCTCACAGTTACTGATAATGAAGGCGGAGTAGATACTGATATCGCTATAGTGATCATCAGTAATTACGAAAACATGGCACCGGTTGCCAACGCAGATGAATACATACTCAATGAAGATTTGGAAATTTCAGATAATGTAATGAGTAATGATTATGATCCTGATGAAAGTCCAATGGCTTTGATCGCAGAGCTGGTAACTGACGTCAACAATGGTGCATTAGATTTTGCTGATAACGGTGATTTTACTTATCTGCCTGACATGAACTGGAATGGCACTGATGCTTTTGAATATAGAGTTTATGATGGAGAATCCTACAGCGAGACAGTTACTGTAACATTGATCATTAACCCGGTAAATGATGGACCGGCTAAAGTAAATCTGGGAACATCGGAAAACTATGTGGTCCTGTCAAAAACAGGAGTTTCAACCACAGGAATGACAGACATCACAGGAAACATTGGTGTTAGTCCTGCTGCTGCAACTTATATAACGGGTTTTGATCTGATAATGGATCCTTCCGGAACATTTTCAACATCATCTCTGGTAACAGGTAATATCTATGCCGCCGATTATACACCACCTACACCCTCAAATATGACCACAGCGATCAGTGATATGGAAACTGCCTACACCGATGCTGCCGGAAGACCTGATACCGATTATACAGAACTATATGCAGGAGATTTATCTGGTCAAACACTTGTTCCCGGACTTTACAATTGGAGCAGTGGAGTTTTGATCAGTTCCGAAGGCGTAACAATTGCCGGAGCTGAAGAAGATACCTGGATTTTTCAGATAGCGCAAAATCTCACCGTAGCTGATGGTGCAATAATTACTTTGATTGGTGGAGCTGAGGTTGCTAACATTGTCTGGCAGGTTGCCGGGCAAACGACGATCGGTACAACAGCTCAATTTCAGGGAATAATTTTGTGTTCTACGCAGATAGCAATGAATACAGGCTCAACGATAACTGGAAGACTTCTGGCACAAACAGCAGTAACTTTTGACGCAAATACCGTGGTTCCTCCAGTCGAACCAGTTGAACCCGGTGAACAGCTTTTTGAACTTCCTGATGAGATATCTCTCAATGAAGATACTGATTTGACTGTGGATTTCGCCCAGTACATTAATTCTAACAGTAGCTTTTTGGAACTTTCAGCAGAACCAGCTGTAAATATTATGATCAATATTGATATTCTTATGGTAACTTTTGTTCCTGATTCAAACTGGTTTGGCTCTGAAACGATCTCCTTTAGATTGAACGATAACCAGGATAGATCCATTGCCTTCGATCAGGTTATAGTAAATGTTATTCCAGTTAACGATATGCCGGTTATAACTGGATTTATTCCTGAGGAATCCGGATGGCAGCTCTATGAATACGATGAAACCACTGTCGATTTTAGTATTGTTGCCGAAGATATAGACAGCAATATACTATATCAATGGATGGTTAACGGTGAAGACCAGATGACGGTTGAAAATCAATTCAGCTACACTTTCAACACAGATGGGCTCTTCATAGTCACAGTCAATGTTATGGATGAAGAATTCACTGTTTCACAAACCTGGAATATCGAAGTTCAAAATGGTCCGAACTGGGAAATTGTTACTTATGACAACAGCACAATGGCATATCTGGAAATCAATATCAATGGTCTGCCAGCCGAAATTGGTGATATTGTAGGTGCTTTTGCAGGTGATGAATGCCGTGGTATTGGCGAAATCACAGCTATCCGTAATGCTCAGATAGAGATAGAGATTTTTGGTAATGATGTAGAAGAAATCCAATTCTATATCTGGGATGATAGTAATAATATGATTATTCTTGCTGAAACTACTGCTACTACCAATCCGGGAGGTCAAATTGGTGATCCGTCCAACTACTTAACTATTAATGCCTCTAACAATGGAACTGTTACCCAAACTATCTCTTTTGAAAACGGCTGGAACATGATCTCTTTTAATGTTATTCCAGAAGATTCCAGTATTGAAGCTGTCTTTGCTCCAATTATGGATAACCTGGTTAAGATAAAAGACATATTTAGCAGTTATGATCCTACAATCCCGAGTGTGTTTAATACTCTTCATTTTATTGAAACAGGAAACGGGTATTTCGTTAATGTAGATAGCCCGGTAGAACTTGAAATTACCGGTGAAATGGTTCCCAACGATTTTATGATTATTCTCCAGCAGGGATGGAATCTATCTGCTTATACTCCTCAAATGGCTCAACCCCTCGAAGATGCATTAGCTTCTATCTGGGATGTATTGCTGAAAGTAAAAGACTCATATAACAGCTTTGATCCCAATATCCCGCCGATTTTCAATACTCTCTCAACTCTAACTCCTGGCAGCAGTTACTGGATCAAAGTCAGTTCTGAAATCGCACTGGTTTACAATATTCCTACTCGTGAATATCAGATTGCTGCTCCTGATGAATTATTCTGGCAACCTGTGATCCTTACAAATAGTGCAGTGATTTATGCCAGAATTTCAGGATTAAATGAGCTTTCATTAAATGACCAGATTGCCGCGTTCACTCAAGATGAATGCCGAGCTGCCGCTAAACTGATTATCAATAATGGTCAGGCTTATGCTTCCCTGGTTGTTAATTGTGAGCAATCTCGAAATATCTCATTCAAGCTCTACAAGTCTGAATCAGAAAACATTTTAAGCTCAGAACAATCGATTACTGTCATTCCTGGTGAAACTTATCCCCAGGTTCTTGATCTGTTCTTTGATAATTCAGATCAGAATGTTATGAAAGCGGACTTGATAAGTTCAATATACCCAAATCCCTTTAATCCTGAAACCAATATTACGCTTAATATAGCAGAATCTGGTATTGTCTTACTGGAAGTATATAATGTCCGTGGGCAAAAAGTTACAACCCTGATGGATCAATACAAAATCCCTGGTCAATATAATATCATCTGGAAAGCAAAAAATCAGTCGAGTGGATTATATTTCATACATCTAAAAACAGAAAATATCGTATCGAATATGAAGGTGATTATCATCAAATAGGTATAGTCAATTTAAAATAGTTATAGCCCCGGGAACGGGGCTATAACCTCTATACTCAGTTTGGAATTTCATTGAGACTATAAGCATTATGCTTAAATATGAAAAAGACAAAAAATATCCAAGGAGGATATTATGAAAAAAATGATTTTATTGATTTCCATGATTATTGTTTTCTCGAGCTCCATTTATAGTGATGGACCGGCTACAGTAAATCTTGGAACAGCGAACCACTATGCGATCCTGGCAAAAACAGGAGTTTCTACGACCGGGACAACAGACATTGTTGGGAGTATTGGCATCAGTCCTGCAGCAGCAACTTTTGTGACGGGCTTTGATCTGATAATGGATCCTTCAGGCACCTATTCGACTTCAGCGCTGGTGACAGGCAATATTTTTGCTGCTGATTACACAGATCCCACACCATCGAACTTAACTACTGCGATTGGTGATATGGAAATTGCCTACACTGATGCTGCCGGGCGACTTGATCCTGATTATACTGAACTTTATGCCGGTGATTTAACAGGTCAGACACTTACTCCCGGGCTATACAAATGGAGCAGTGGAATTTTGATCAGTGCTGGAGGTTTAACAATTGCCGGAGCGGAAAATGATACCTGGATATTCCAGATTTCGCAGGATCTCACTGTCGCCGATGGCGCGATCATCGCTTTGAGCGGTGGAGCGCAGCCCGAAAACATCTTCTGGCAGGTTGCCGGACAGATTTCGATCGGCACAACAGCTCAGTTTAAGGGAATCATTTTATGCCAGACCCTGATCTCCTTGAATACAGGAGCCACAACTAATGGTAGACTTCTGGCCCAGACAGCAATAACTCTGGACGCAAACAGCGTAGTTGAACCAGTTCATTTTGCGGACATATCTGATGGTGAAATTCCTGTTACTAGCTCAGATATCTCCTTAGTATCAAATTATCCGAATCCCTTTAACCCCACCACCACGATCTACTTCAATTTACCCACGGATATAGACGACAACACAGAAATAGTAATATATAATTCTAATGGACAAAAAGTAAAAAGCTTCGGAATGGAAAACTTTTCGGCAGACAGGCATTCTGTATTCTGGAACGGCACAGATGATAACAATATAGCTGTTTCTTCCGGTGTATATTTTTACCGGTTACATTCCGGAGAATTTATGCAAACAAGGAGAATGATCTTGATGAAATAGCGTCAATCTACTCTGATATTTACCGTTCGCAGGAGTTTTCAACCTTTGCGAACGGTTTTTAATAGCACTTATAAATTCAGCAAAAAGTTGTACCTGGAGATTTTCATTCGAGATATCTTTCTGTCAGGATGATCTTCCAGAAAAAAAGCAACTCCTTACAGATGAGATAATTGTGGAATCAGGAAGGTATGACCTGCTTTCTGCTCTGACAAAATATGCGGACTCTCATTGTTGAGTTTCCTGATCCATTCATTACGAATCGTCAAAGGTGTGCGGTTATATGGTGAAACAGGCTGCTGATAATTGCCGTAAAATTATTTTCAAAAGCATTTTCATGGCTTTTTCCGTGGGATAACAAAGATCAATCTAACGATATTCTGTTAGATTGTGCCTTGTTTTGCCATGATAATGCCATGATAATGCTTAATCCATTGAATATCAATGTGTTGTGTACTATTAATGAGGGCTGGTGATTCGAATATATTAGTCTATCCAACCTTGAGAACTTTCCTGCGGAATTAATGGATATTATTTCCCCTTATGAAAAAGATGTCTCATTCACATAATTCCGATTAAAACCGGCAAGACTCGGGATTAACACGATGAAATTTAGTGCAGATTTCCTGCCAGCCAGTACCCACGATTACCTTGCCATGAAAATCAATAATGCCAATGCCAATATGTGTTAACTTGTAAAATTTATCCATTAACTTCTGAATTTTCTCACAGTCAATAATATCGGAAAGTTCCAAAACGCTGATATCGGCTTCTGGGGACAGGATGGCGTCAAGCTTGAGTCGAATCCGCCGCTCGCTTTCTTGTAAAGCGTCCTCTGCCTGTTTGTGCAAAAGACGGGTGCGTAGAACAGTAATACCGAATGCCAGATCTCCAGCCAGTTCTTCAAGGAGCAGGATTTCATCTGGAGTAATTGTGTTTATTTTACCCGAATAGATTAGGAGAACACCAAATACTTTTGCATTTTCATCTTTTAAAGGTAATGCAATACCAGAGTGATATCCACGCTGCAAGGCACTTTCTCGCCAAGGTGCAATTAACGGGTCTTTGCTAAAATCCTGAACAAATACTTTTTCACCGCTCCTTATAGAAATTCCCGCAGGACCGCATCCACGTTCTGTGTCTTCTGACCAGCTAAGTTTTGCATTCTCAATATATCCACTGTCAATCCCAGCCCAGGCTACTGGACGCAAGGTCTTGTAATCATCGTTTTCTGCATACCCAACCCAGACTAATCGATAACCAGCCTCATCACAAATAATATGACATATATCATTGAGCAGAGTTTGCTCGTCCTTTGCCCGAAGGAGAGTCTGGTTGCAATTGCTGATGGCTTGTAATTCACGATTCAACTGATGTAATGTATCTTCTGTTTGTTTCTGATTTGAAATATCGTGAAAAGTAAAAAGTATCTTGCCCTTTTTGATAGAAACCTTTTTTGCATTCATCAGAAATGTTCTTTCGTTGTCCGATTTTACTCTAACCTTAGTTTCGATATTTTTCAATTCTCCCTTTTCCCACAATTCTTCAAAGTCGATAAGATCAGGGTCAATCAGCGAATATATATTCTGCATATCACTTATATCAGATTCAGTATAACCAAGATTGCTTTTCACGCTATCGCAAACATAGGTAAAATTACCTTTCAGATCAGTTATTATATAAAAACCGGTTAAATTCTTATTAACAATCTGATGAACTTCATTTAAATCTGTAAGTTCTTTTATGTGATTTTTTAGTTTGTTTTTTTCTTTTTCCAGTTCCTGTAACTGGTGTTTGTATCTTAAAAGCTCAGAGTTAATCTCATCCATGATTGCCTCCCGCATTCACAAATATAATAAAATGAATTAAATTTATGTCAACTAATCTTCCACTAGCAAGATAAATATATCCTAAGAGTAACAGCATTCTTGGCTAAAACTACTCCGGGTCGGAGATTATCCACAGGTTTGATAGTGCGTTTTTTCACTTCTGTTAGGTTAATTGTTGAGTGATGTTTTGATACTTTATGTTTTACTGAAAGCTTTTTTCCATCCTTCGCTAAAACTTCTCCTGGTCGTAGGCCATCCGTAGCTTTGCGAAGTATGGTGGAGGTGGCGGGAGTCGAACCCGCGTCCGAAAATATGTCAAAAGCCGATTCTACATGCTTAGCGATTTGCAGGGTCTCACTTTCCGGAGGATTAACCGTCAAACCTTTCGGAAAGCCAACCGATGTTTTCTCAGCCTGCAATATCGGTATCAGCAGACCCAGTTGTCATTTTATGGCATCCGGTCTTCAGCTAAGACAACATCATCTGAAGCGGACGTCGCTGTCAATTAAGCAGCGAGTGCAAAGTTATCGTTTGCAAATATTCTTTTACCACCAGTTTAACGAGAAGGTAGTCTCCTCGGCATGCCTCGACAATCCCCATGATTCCCGTCGAAACCTTTTCACCCCCTATGCATATATAACGATCAACTTAAGAATTCACCAATAAGTTAAGCCGTTTTCCGTCAAGAGGAAATAATTTCTTCTTAAACGGATCAGTAAATATTTTCCTCTCCGTTATCCGGGATATCACAGGTAGGATATTGAGAAAAAGTAAATAAATTTCTTCTATCCCAATTTAATATTACCGTCTGCATCTTTTTTGGGGAATATTAAAAGCCTTTTTCATATTTCCTAACTTATTGATAAAGAATAAGTTAAATTTCTTAAAAACATCTTGACTACCTCCTAACTGACAAATTATTGTCTTAATGTCTTGCGGGACAATAAATTAAAAGGAGTCAAGATGCGAT
>JAIPGO010000021.1 GCA_021736135.1 Candidatus Cloacimonadota bacterium | reverse complement strand
CTGGGTTTTATAGGAGATGTCGGAAGTAAGACTGGTTTATTTTTAGGTTATTCGGATGTTATAGTCAGAAATACAATAATCTCAAACTGTTCTGCTTATGATGCGACATTGATCTTCTATCAGAATATAACTGAAAGTATCAGTGAGAATAATCTTGATCTTACGAATACTTTAGTGATAAATAATAACATTTCCCAAACCAGTTGGGCCTTTGCCGAGATTTATCTGCAGCACCGGTTTCAGCCGATGCATATTGCTAACTGCACAATTGCCAATAACCAGGGTTCGGGAACGATGATGAGCGTTTTCGGGATGGCGGAACTGAGTAATAATATCATATATAACCCCGATATGTACACACAATTATTTCTGAATAATGAGATATATGAAGTGCCTTATGACGTTGTAATGAGTAATAACCTGGTAGATGAGGACTGGTTTTTTGTTGATCTGCCGGAATATGTTACTTTCAGTGGCAATCTCTGGGACTCGGAACCGATATTTGTCGGCGAAACAGATCCGTTATTAACAGAGGATATGCCTTTATTTTACCAGCTTAGCGAGGATTCACCCTGTATTGATGCCGGAACACCTGATACGCTGGGACTGCATATTCCACCCATGGATCTGGCTGGTAATCAACGTGTCTGGAATGATATTATTGATATGGGGTGTTATGAATATCAGATTGTGGGAAACGGGGAATGTGTAATTGAAAATGGAAAATTGAAAATTGAAAATTATCCCAATCCCGTTTATCTTAAAAATGATAGAGGAGTAGTGTTTCTGGAATTCACTTTACCGGAAGTCCCGATTATTGACCCAGTTATTAATATTTATAATGCCAAAGGTCAGAAAGTTAAAACCATAGAACTTACCCAAAGTCTCAGCGGTTTAGCACGTATAGCAGGTTTGGCAACAACTGAAACACAGAATGGAGAAGCCTATTCCACCGTCTGGGATTGCCGGAATGAGGATAGGAAAACGGTCTCAACCGGAGTTTACTTTTACGTATTATCCCTTGATGGTCAGGTTCTTGGAGCAAATAAAATGTTGATAGTTAAATGATATGGAGTGCATTAGCTCCCGCTAATGCCAGAAAACGCAGTTTTCTGTATATTCTTCACTACGTTCAGCGTGATCCGAAATCCGAAACTCGTGATTCGGAAAATACTAAAAGAAGATTTTTCACCACAGAGAACAACGAGAGAGGGACTTAGCGACTATGCGAGGGAGCGAAAATGCGAAGAGAAGATTTTTCACCACAGAGGCACAGAGTTCACAGAGAGATATTGAATAGTCATATCTAAAATGACAACTGCGGAATTTGCTGATAATTAAAGATAAAAGTATGTAGATCAAACTTCCCAGTTTGATATTTCTTACCGTTCCCAGGGCATCTTGCCCTGATTATTTCTTCTGTTATCAATCAAAAAAAAGACTTAATCTGGAAAGATTAAGCTACAATATTAAGCGACATAATGAAAAACTACCTGCTAAAGAGATGAATAATGGTATGAAGTAAGATTAAAACCAACAAATATGAGAAATATTCACAAAAACATTGACAATAATCTTAAATGATGACGATATTGGCATTGAATAAAAAACGAGGTGTATCATGTTATTAGAATTTCAGGTTGAGAATTATCTGTCCTTCAAAGAAAGAGCTAAATTGAGTATGATGGCTTCCGCTATTAAGGATTTGCCAGAAGCTGTATTTACTATTGATAAATATTCAATATTGAGAAGTGCGGCTGTTTTTGGAGCAAATGCAAGTGGTAAGAGCAACTTATTAAAAGCTATGGGATTTATGACAGAATTTATCTCTAAATCAGCTAAAGAAAGTACATTTGGGAAGGATATTGAAGTAAGTAATTTTAAATTGTGCGAAGAAACATTAGATAAACCATCAACATTTGAAATGACTTTTCTTGTAAAAGATACTGCTGGTTTAACGAAGAGTGGAAATATTATATTCAGATATGGGTTTCAATTAGATAGAACTAAGGTTTGGGCTGAATGGCTTTTTGCCAGGTTTACCGCTCAGGAATCGACATTATTTACCCGAATTGAGGATGAAATTAAGATTGGAGAAAAATTTATAGAAGGTAAAAAAGTCCATAATGCTGTAGGTAATATCAATAAATCAACATTATTTCTCTCTCAAATTGTAAATATTAAGGGAGAGAACGCTCCAATTACAAAAATGGTTATGAGCTTCTTTTTACATTTAACAGATATCACTATTATTACAGGCGAAACCCCTACTTTCTTTACTGCTTCCCTCCTGAATTTGGATATATATAAAGAGAAGATTGTAAAATTCATCCAATTAGCTGATATAAAATTTGAAGATATCGTTATTGAGGATCAGCACAAAAATTTTAAATCCCTTAATGAAGAAGAGAATATGGACAAATTTGATAAAATAGTAAATGATATTCTTCATCAGAAAGTTACGTTATTAAGAAATAAATATGATAACGATCATAAAGTAGTTGGCCAGGTTGGATTTGATCTTGAGAAAGAAGAATCTGAGGGAACAAAAAAGTTTTTTTCGATTATTGGAGTAATCTGGAAAGCTCTTGATGATGGAGAAACTTTAATAATCGATGAGATTGATACTAAACTACACCCGCATTTATTCTTACTGATTATTTCTTTGTTTAATTCGGCAAGCACTAATAAGAATAATGCTCAATTGATTTTTGCTACTCACAATACTCTGATTATGGATAAGAGATATTTTAGGAGAGATCAGATTTATCTTGTGGAAAAGGATAAGTATGGTGCATCGGAATTATATTCTCTTTTGGATTATGCGAAAGTCAGAAATGATGCCTCTTATAGTAAAGATTATTTAATGGGTAAATATGGGGCAGTACCTTATTTAGGAAATTTTGAAGCGTTGTTTAACGAGGTGTAGTTATGGGGAGTGATGATCTATTTCGTAAGAGGAAGGCAAGCGAATTAACAAGAAAGTCAGAATCAGAAAGGGTATATAGTAACAGCATATTGATAGTTTGCGAAGGTAAAAAGACAGAACCAAATTATTTTAAGGGCTTTCAGGTTTCCGGCGTTGTTGTGGAAATAATCGGTCTGGGCAATAATACGGACTTTCTAGTTCGTGATGCGGTAGAGATTTGGAAAGATTATGCAAATGATGGCAAATATTATGAGCATCTTTGGTGTGTATTTGATCACGATGATTTCCCACAAGAGAATTATAACCAGGCATTTGTGACAATTTCTACCGAACAGGAGAAGTTGAATAAAAGATATGAGAAGAAGGTTGGCAGGAAGATTCAGATAAAAATCGCATATTCAAATGAAGCTTTTGAGTTATGGTATTTGTTGCATTATGATTATCACACAAGCGGTATTAGTAGATCCCGATTTAAAGCAATGCTAACGAAAAAAATGGGAAAAAAGTATAAGAAGAATGACACCGGAATGTATGATTTTCTGCAGGAACTGTCAGTTAATAAAAATGGAGCTGAAGGTCAAAGATTTGCAATTGAAAACGCAAAAAGATTAAGGGTATTTCATAATTGTAATGATCCTCAGAATCATAATCCTTGTACAAATGTGGATGAACTGGTTGAGGAATTAAATCTGCATTTAAAGAAATAAGAAAAGGAAGATTTTTGAACCACTGAAGGCACTGAAAACACGGAAGGAAGAAATGAAAACATTCTTTTATAGTGTAAACATATAACTCCCAATGATTTCCAATAAGGTGGAAAAAATATTCTGCCTAAAATGACAGAATATCAGTGGTAAGCGCTTACTGCACAAAGTGGGTTTATGACATCCTTGATAAAATGAAACCGTTATTTCAACCTTCACGCAATCTGAGCCCGTTCTTCACGAGACATAAAGATGCAGGTAGGTCGCTATTTGGTCACTGGTAGGCTACGGATTAAGCAGATAATTTCTTAGTTAAACGACACACTATTCACGACTCAAGGCTATCTATCAATGTAGATCAAACTTTCCAGTTTGATATTCTCATCGTTTCCAAAGCATCCCTGCCATGATTAAATTTGATTTCTAACTTTCCATTCACTCATCACAATTCACGCTGAACGTAGTGAAGACCCATTTTCACCCCTTCGCCCTTTCTCATCTTCACAATTTCGCTTCCCTCAATTCCTTCCACCTTCTTTCAATTATTACTGACCTCCTATTGAGTGCCCCTATCACGTGATAACATAAAAATGTTATCACGTGATAGGGGCACTCAGTAAGGGCTCAATAAAAATTGAAAGAGGATATATTGAATAAGCTTATGATTTTCCGGGTTGCTCTAACTCCACATGATGTATAGAAAAATGAATTTGAATTACGAAATAAGGCACAATATTTGACGATAATTTACAAGTATGCTTAAATTTGTAGATATTCCGGGATTAAAGGTATTTTAAAAGTATTTCTCAAGAAGCTTGAAAGAGCAGAAATATGTCAGAAAAATAAAACTCTGATTATATTCTGAGCCGCTTAATAGTTAGATTGTTTAAATGTGTGGTTTGAAAGTGAACTGTCTCTTTCTCACGCTTGCCGGATCGTATTAAAATGAAGACGGATATCCCATTTTCCTGATTTCTTGATCTCGACCATAATTTTCAATTTTACATCTTAAATTTTCAATTACAATTAGTCGTCTCCTTTGATTATTTGATATAGGAATAAGGAATATTACTTGACGTGTACGAAGCTATAATATTTGTTGAGATTAGATTTTAAAAGGAAAGTGAATTTACGAAAGAGTGAAATTGATGAAATAAAATGCCAAAAGTAAACATTGAATTGAGATTAATCAGGATGGAAAACATGAATTACAAGATTATTAGTGTTGAGTCACGAAAAGGTGGGGTTGGAAAAACTACTGCTGCATTGAATTTATCTAGTCTTCTTCTTGAAATGGGATATGCTGTATTGTTAATTGATGTGGATATTACAGGAACTAACATTAAATATGCTTTGGAGTCAACTTACTGGAGAGATAAGAAGAATATTGTAAAGATTAGTGAGAATGGTGATAATCTCTTAAGGTTGTATAAAGAATGTTTTATGATTGGGAAATTATTACCTAAATGGCAGATAGCAAGCAGCAATGATAAGGAAGAAGATTTTGTGATCATTAAAGATAAAATAAATATTTTTGGTTCTGAAATCTATGATATGAATGGGAAAAACAGGTTGATATGCAATCCCAGTATCCTGTTTGATGAGTTGCATGCATATTGGTTTGTGGAATTTTTAAAGAAATTGTGTGATTCATTTTCCACGGAGTGTGGAAAAGATAAAACGGTTATTATTTTTGATAACTCTCCTGGTTATGTCGGAATAAATCCTGAAATTCATGAATGGTTGACTGACATAGGTACAGCAAATGGAAAATTCTTAACAATTTCTTCTTTAGATGAACAAGATTTCCTTTCATGCAGTAAAGCAATTAAAGATTTACATTCAATGTTTAAAAATAAACTATCGGGAGCAAAGAAATACATAGAGGCAAAGAAAAACATTGTACCGAAATTTGATCCTGATAACAAAGAAGAAAAACAATTTTACCAAAGACTAATATCTGATTCAGTAAGAAATGAGTTTAAAATTTTATATCAGCCTTCAATAATAAATAATGCTGATATTGATAGGATAAAGTTTTATCAGGCATTATTAATTAACAAAGTAATATTGGAAATCCGTGATAATCTTGTCTCATTTAATTTTAATGAATCTATTGGAAAAGAAAATGACGAATTTAATGAACTATTGGATTTACATAACATCAAAAGCAAGAATAATAACATTGTTTACTACGATGACAATATCAATTTTCAATTTTATCAATCCTCAATGATAGTAGATCGTGAATATTCAAACAAATATAGCTTAAGAACTCTCAAAGGTCAATTTACTAATCTGGAAAATAGTATTCGCAAAATTGAGGACAATTATCTGCAAGAATTAGATAAAGGAAAGATGAAAACTCCGATGGGTATTGATCCTGAAAATGATATCATATTGTTTAGCAAAAAAGTTAAAATGTTTCAGGACAAATTAGAAAGCTTAATTGATAATATAAGCAGAAATATGCCATGGAATACCTCTAAATTAATTGATAACGAATGGTTTCCGCAAGCTCCATTAAATCGAATACGTCATTTATTCAATGATTTTCTTGATGAATATGAAATCTATGATTATGATCTTCGAAACCCAAATGATGATAGATACGTCAATTTTGAGATGATACATTTTATTTATAGAGAATTTAGAGAGTTAGAAGGACTCAGATTCGAAGAAGACGATTTTGAGAATACACAACAGAGCTTACGCAACAATGTAATAATTATTGGTTTGATCGCAACAGCATTGCCATTTAAATTTGTTAAACATGAAGGCATTATGTTTTTTAGAGAATTTGTTTCATTTCAAGTAAGAAGGGCAAACGAAATTTACAGAGGAAAAAAGAGAAAGAGGGATTTATCATTTAGAGATTTTCTTATATCAGAGATTTCTAATGAAGAAAAAGACTATATGGAATATGAGAAGTTATTTTACAAATTGGACTTTCCGATGAGAATTCGAGAAGAAAATGCAGTGGAATTCTATAAAGCGGTTTGTAGAGCACAACTTAGGTATATCGATATAGATAAAGACATCAAGTTTTTTATCAATGTAATGAGAACAGTTACATTTGATAATGAACTTAGTTCGGACACCTTATACCCTAACATAAAACCTATTCTTGATAGTGTAATAATAGATAAGACTATTCCACATTCCAGAGCAGACAATGAATTATTGAAGAGTTTGAAAAGTGCAAGATATATGAAAGATTTTCAAGAAGTTCTTAAAAATATTTTGGTGGAATGGAAAATGGGGAATGAATGATGGATTTTAATTACAATGACTTTCTTAGGTTTTCTACAAATTCTGCTGATCTTCCTCAAAACTTCTTTAGATATTTAAGATGGGATCGCAGGAAATATAATGTACTCGAAGAAAAACATAAAAAAACAGGGATAAGTATAGAAACTGCATTTAGTGAGTTGAGGAAAAGAACTGGAGTTGAATATAATGATAAAGTTTATCCAGCACAAACTAATACTCAAAGTTATTCTGAAAGGATTTTCCCCTCTTATAGATTCATTCTACCTGAGGTGTTAATTGATGACTGGCTATCAATCGTTGATTTCCATAAAGATTTCAGCAGAGATCATGCCGTACATCAACCATTGACTGCTTATATTGTTTATAAACTTCTTGGAGGAGGAAATTATGGAGAATCATTTGATATCAATGGTACAAGTCTATTGGAACACTGTGTTGATCAAATCTTAAAATCTCCTAAGATGGAGTATTTTAGAAACTATGTTAACAATATGAATAATGATTTTCCTTCTGAACGAGACTTGTTTGATAATGATAATGTATTGAATAGAGAACTTTGGAAAATGCTTTTTTTTGAGACAGCATACGTTGCTGCTCTTTTTCATGATATTGGATATCCGTGGCAATATATTAACAGACTTAAGCATTGTCTTAGTTCAGCAGATTTCTCGCCGACTAATACTATAAGTAATTCAAAATCAGTTTATGAGATGTATAAAAATCGGTTGATATTTTATCCTTTCAATGGTTACAGAGCATTGTCAAATGATGTGCCTTGCAATTGGCAAGAGGAACAAAACAATATGATATCTACATCTATTGCTAAAACGCACGGTTTCTCAGGTGCTCTGGGATATTTGTATCTAAATGATATTATTAGAGAATATCCTGCACTGGAAAATTTATCGTTAAGTCAATTATGTGTGGAATGGGCTGCTCTTGGCATTTTGATGCATGATATGAAATCAGTATATTTAGGTAATAAGGAATATCAACCTGAGTATAATCAATTAAGACTTGAATTTGACCAGGATCCCTTATCTTGTATTATAACCTTATCAGATCTGATTGAAGAATTCGAAAGGCCAAATTTAGTTAACACACCTCATCGTTATAGTAGCAATTTTAGATATGAATGTCAATGTGCGTCGACAGAAATAACACTAAATGTAAATACTTTGAACATAGCTTATAATTATAACAATACCAATGCATTAGCAAATAAGCTGCGATTTATTAACAAAGATCAAGAAGAGTACTTTAATCGAATGTTTGGTTATATTAATCTATCATGTATTGGAATAGAAAGAGTTATATTGTCGGCAACAATAATTTGAATATTGAAGCTTTAATATTATTATGAGTGTAAGTCATTTGATTAACAAAGAAAAAGAAAAAGTAAATGTAAAATTGTATGAAAAAAATTGGACAACATAATCTAACCGAAGAAGAAGTTAAAATCAACATAGTTCTACCTTGGTTAAAACAAAACTTCAATATTGAAGAAAGAAATCTTGTTTTTGAAAAATCATTCAATGTTAGAGCGGGTAGAGGAATTTATAGAGTTGATTCTAATAAACAGGTTGAAAGTATAAATTCTCGATTAGACATATTAGTGAGAGATCCTGAAAAGGGTAAAAACTATTTTATAGTTGAAGTTAAAAGGGATGGGCTCGAATTAACTGAATCTGATCGAGATCAGGCAATTTCATATGCAAGATTAACAGATCCAATAACTCCATTTGCCATCACTACTAACGGACAGAATTTATTTTTATATGATACAATAACCAAAGAAAGAGTATCACCTAATTCTACAAAAGATTTGCTTAAACATGATGTTGTTTTGGATATTGATGAATATTATGAAGCTCTTAGAATGTTCATAGGTTTAAATGAAGATAATCTAAAAGATTTGTTTGCTAATGAATACAAATTGAATACTTCTCAATTGATAGCTCATGACTTAAAGAGTAATAAAACATATTTTCCTCTCGTTTACGAACCACCAGATGAATTGGAGACACAGTTTAAGAGTTTTCAGCAATCCGCTTTCAATGCTTTTTCATTGATTGCTCCCTCAGGAATGGGAAAGACCTGTTGGACATGCTTTAAAGCAAATGAACTAATTAATAAAGGATATTTTGTCTATTTTCTAAGGTTCGCAGATATTAGATATGGTATTTTCGAAACAATTACTAACAATATTAATCGGAGCATGAATTTTAGTGAGATTTCATCTCCACAACAAGGTTTTAAGAAGATAAATAAATTAATTGGAGATAATTTGTTTTATATTTTTGTGGATGGTCTTGATGAAGGCTCAAATAATAATAAAGTGAGTATATTTGAGGAATATTTTAAGTATGCAAAATCCAACTATCGCTTAATTGTTTCATGTAAGTCATACTATTGGGACACTTTTAGAAATCATCATGGAAGTCCATCAAGATTATTTGAATCTTTGTACGAAATAGAGGATGCTGATGGAAACAAAAATAATGCTTTTTTATTGAAGGAAATTACAAAGAAACAAATGAGCAGGATTATTAAAGAATATAAAATTCAATACTCTTATACTAAAAGAATTCCTGAGGATGTAGTTAATGAATTTAGGAAAAACACATTCTTATTAAGAGTAGCATTTCGTATTATTGTTGGTAAACCGGAATATTCCTTCGACTTATCATCAAAAGAATTGATAGTTGAATATCTAAGAAATTTGAAAGAGATTTATAATATAACTGAATCAGATATTTATGCAATGATTGAGATATCAAGATTAATTTTCAAGAAAAACAAAGATAGAATCTCTTACGATAAAATTCACCAATCTATTACTAATATTCCCGAAATTCTTTTTAAAAGTAACATCCTTGCCAAAACTCAAATCAATCCATTAGAATCTTATGTTGAGTTTTATTTCAGTAAATTAAGAGACTATATTATAGCTTTCAAAGTTGAAGATTTTGAATCGAAAGATGAAAAATACTTCAACAAATATAAACAGGAATTAGTAAATGTGCGATTAGAGGTTTTAAACACATTTCTCTCAATTGCTGATAGTGAAATGCAAAAGAAAATTTGCCCAAAAGCTTATCGCAAACTAAATGATTTCTATGAGTCCAGAAAACGAGTTATAGACAATAATTTCTTTCCCTTCAGAAATGCGCTTCAACCTTATACTGCTGGTAGTTTTGGTGTTGTAGCAACTGTCGATCTAAAAACTGATCGATGCACTTCATACTCATATACTACCGTTGATGAAAAGGTTCCACCAGTAATATTAGAGCCTTCCTCTTCAGTTGATTTATTTACATCAGCAGTGAATAAGTATAACATCACAACTATGCATTATTGTTATGATTTGAAATCTGAGTTTCATGAAGAAGATTTAAAAAGGGAATTAGAAGATCTAATAGAAGAAAATGAACACAGAAGATATGAAAAAAGTTTTGATATTTCAAATAACAAGTTAATGATTATTGAGCGGTTACTGTTGCTAACAATTAAAGAATACGAATATATTCTAGGAATTATGAAGAATAAATTTAGACCATGTTCAAACTGCTTACCAATAAAACTCAATAAGATTAAAGGGGCTATTTATGATAGATTTCAGATACAAGAATTTTGTCGGAAGCATGAAGATATTATTTTTCCAAAATCAAATTACAATTATAGATTTGTAGATCGAATCTTACGAGATGAAAGTTATAAACAATTATTTGACAAATTAAAACTAGATTTCGATTTTCAAGAAATGTCATCGACCTTTCCTACTGAATCAATCACACAACAACTTAATGATGTTGACCAGACAATACTGAGATATATAAACATGCTATCTGTTTTAGGTATCGATGAAATTGTAGAACCATTTATTCCAGATTGGGTTGTTACATCAAATTCTAATGTATTCTCATTTCGTAATTATTCAAAAGATGAGTTACAGAAAATAGTAACAAAGCTTTATACTTCTTATTTACATGAGTATAAAATATTTATTGAGAGAAACTTTCCTAAAATTAAGGAATATTTCCCATTTTATAAACAAATTCCCTGCAAAGTTCTTTTAATTATTGATCAACAAAATTATCATGCAGTAAAAATTATAACAAAAAGTGAGTCAATAAAGGTTGTGTGCTTGCTGGATATTATTCCGTCAAGTCAGGATGAATGGAAGTATTCTTACAAAAATTATTGTGATAAAGAAGATCTCTTAGATTACATCGCTCATGGTAGCGTCGATGGTATTTTAACGTTTTCAAGGCATACATTTGGGGATTCTATACCTGATAATTTTGATGTTCTTAATAGATCAATTCTTAAACAATTGAAAGATGATTTAGACAATTACTATGAGTTTATGGAAAAGAAAAAAATAGATTCATTTTCATTCAATGTGAATGAACTTACTAATGATGAATTAGGTGTTTTCAAAGAGATTTGCAAGAATTTACTACATGTTGAGCAAGATTCAAATGATAATTGTTTATGGGGTGATGGGCGTGCGGATATAAATGATACTTTATTGAGATTAAACGATTTGAACTATTTCTCATTAGCCCATATAAACATGTTGAATGAAGTAAGAAAATTTAGATTAAATCCAAATAGTTTTTATGCCTATCTGGAGAATTATTATCCAGATTTCAATTCAATCAAAAACAAAGTAATCAATAAAATCAATTCCTTAGATATTAAGTTTTATATATTTAGCCAACAACTGGCTTTAGAATTAGATGTGAATCCAAGAATTGTAAATGGAATAATTTATAATTTAGAAAAGAAGAATTTTGTAAAAGGTAATTGCAGTTGTATATCGGGAAATTATTGGATTCATAAAATAAATGAGCGAGAATTAACTCTCCTACTTGTAAAAGGATAAATCATCTTGAGTTTGACAGAATGTTGGAGATATGTTAAGTTGAGGAGAAAGCATGGCACTTTGGGAAGGATTCGCTGTTAGTGGAATTTATAGAGTAATCTCGAAATTGTTTGGTAAAGACAAAGAATTAAGAGATAAAGTATTTCAGGTTTTCCTGGATACGGAAAAAGTATTCTTTGAAGAATTTAGGGATAAATATAAAAAGCCATTGGATAGTTTTCTTACTCGAGAAGAAAACCTTAAGCTATTGCTTAATATAGTTTACTTAAATAGAAAAGATATTGAGTCCACAGATTTTAATCCTAATAATTATGATGAAACTCCACCAGCTACAATAGATGAATTAGATTTTCTCATTAAAGAGTTTAACAAAAGCGTGGAAAAAGACTGGGAACTAAGCAATTTACAGTACACTAAGAAAGTATATGAGAAAATGTTGGAAAAAGTAACAGAAGAAAATAAATCAACCAAATACTTAACCAACCCACCAATGCAAGATACAGTTGTTATTGGTCGGGATTTTGATCTAAAACAAATCTCTAAAAAGCTGGATGCTGATAGATCATTGTTATTGATGAATGGGTTAGGTGGAATCGGGAAAACTACTTTGGCTCGGAAGTATTTAGTCGAATTCGATGATGTATATGATCATATTGTATGGCTGGATATTTCTCAAGGAGTGGTTGAAGCATTTGCAGGTAGCAATGTTCTTCATTCTAATCTTGGTTTAATTAAGGAAATTGAGACTCTGAAAACAGAAGATGCTTTTGCCTTGATAATGAATAAGCTGAAAAATATGGATGGCATTAATCTGATGATATTGGATGATGCAAAAGAAGATTTCGTTTCTATACGAAAACAACTACCAGGAAAGCCCAACTGGAGACTTCTTGTTACTTCACGGCAGAATTTTATAGGAATTAAACCATATTATCTTGATTTTTTAGACCCAGAAGACGCCAAGCAATTATTTTATGAATATTATACCATAGAAAAAGATGATGATTTATTGGAAAAGATATTTGAACCAGTGAAATACCACACTCTGGTGGTGGAACTATTTGCAAAGATGGCAGAAATGAATGAATGTACCTTAATTGAATTAGCTGAAAAAGCTGATGCAGAGGGAATAACAATCTCAATACATACTAATGTTGATGTTGACCATTCAACAGAAAATATTGAAAATATTCAAAAATATTTGATTAGAACGTTTCCTGTGAATGAGCTTCCTGAAAAGCTGATTCTCATTTTGAGGAAGTTGGCAATAATGCCTTCAGTTTATTATGATATTAGCGACTTAGATTCATTTTTACTGATTGAAGATGAGGAGAAAGGGGAGTACAATCTTAACCTTAATAAACTGGTGAAACTAGGTTGGATTACGAAAAGAGATAAGATGTATAAGCTTCATGAAATGATCCGTAAAATGATATTTTTAAATAATCCACCTTCATATAAATTCTACGGAAATTATATTGTGAATATTATAAACTTATGCGATTGCGAAGATATTAGATATGATCTACGAGAGATAAATATATTATTGCCTATAAGTCTGGAAATAATAAACAATATTGAAGAAGATAATGAGATTTTCTCTGAACTTTACTTCAATATTGCAAATTTTTATCAAATTTTAGGTAAGTTTTCTACATCGATTTCTTTCTACCGAAAGGCATTAACAATTGCAGAAAAATTAGATGATGACGAATCACAGGATATAATCAGAAGTAATTTGGCCGAGTCATATAGAATTCTTGGAAATTATGAAATAGCGAAAGAATTATGTGAAGCTGTTTTACATTCTGCACTGATGAAATCTGGAAATATTCATCCTTCTGTTGCAATAAGAAAGTCGAACCTTGCTAATGTGTATTCTGATCTTGGATATAATGAGAGAGCTAAAGATTTACAAGAAGAAGCATTGGAATCAGATATTGCTAATTATGGTCTAAAGGATGTTAATGTAGCTCGTTGTCAATCAAACCTTGCCAATGTTTATATGAATCTTGGCAAATATGAGATTGCAAGAGATTTATTACATTCAGCGTTGAAATCATACCTGGAACGCTATGGTAACTATCATCCGACAGTTGCAAATTGTCAGTCAAACCTTGCAAATGCCTATATTGACCTAGGAGACTATGACAAAGCTCAATATCTTCTTGAAGCTTCTTTGAAGTCAGACTTGGAAACCTTCGGTGAAATGCATCCGGAAGTGGCTACAAGGAAATCGAACCTAGCTATTGTATACGAGTATCTTGGATATTACAAACAAGCGAAAAAGCTACATGAAGCAGCATTGGAATCAGATCTAAAAAACTTTGGTAAAAGAAGCCACAAAGTGGCTATTCGCAAATCTAATCTAGCTAATATTTATAGAATAATTGGAGATTATGAGAAAGCAAGAGAATTGATGGAATCAGCACTAAAATCTGATTTAGACAACTTTGGAGAAAAGCATCCATCAACAGCGAAAAGCTATAATAATATTGGTCATTTGCAGTTGCTTATTCAAAATTATTTACTTGCAATATTTTACTTTCTGAAATCATTAGAAATTGCGCAAGATGTTTGGGGAGAGGAGCATCCAAAGACTAAAATTATTTCCGATACAGTAATCCATACCCTAAAAGAAATTACTGAGCGAGTAGTTACAGAAAAAATAAACTTTGACTTTAGTGATATGAACAGGATCAAGCAAATTAAGGTCAATCATTATCAGGATATAGGAGACTATTTCAATTTCTTAGAAGCTATTTCTAAAAAAGAAGCTGCAGATAAATTGTTCAAAGGATTGAATCCAGAATACAAAAAAATATATAGTGAAGTACAAGGGGATATTAAACAACGTAAATTACTTAAACAAAGGCAGGAAATAGTATCAAAAGTAATAAAGTCTCATAATCATAAATTGACAGAAGAAGAAAAGATAATAGAGAAGATAAAAGAAATGTCAGAAAAGAAAGAAATATGAATATTAAGGTAATTTTTGGTAAAAGCGAGTATATAAAAGGAGAATACTATGACTGAAATTGCATTGTGGCTGGCAAATTCGATCGCTTCTTATGGGTTTAATAAATTATTGGATCAAGGATACGGGAAGTTATTCAAAAGCGAGAAGGAGTTTAAAGACCAACTCCAAAAGTTAATCAATAATTCGATTGATGAATATGCTAAGGAGCATCCCATTGAAAGAATGGATGGCAAGTTTCCTTTTTATGAATCTCAAGTGTTTATGGATATATTATTAAAGTATAGATTATTTGATAAGAATGAGATATTAGATTATCAATCAATCAAAGTAAGGCTATCAGAAAATCACAATATATTAATCCCTACACAAGAAGAGATTGAAAAATTCTTTCTCATATTCGATAGAACAGTCAAAGAAGATGAGATACTTGAAAAGATATTCTGCAAAAAGAGTGCCCCAAAGGAGATTTTTAAGATTTCATCAATAATGCAAGAA
The DNA here is from genome assembly GCA_021736135.1 of Candidatus Cloacimonadota bacterium. GTDB lineage: Bacteria > Cloacimonadota > Cloacimonadia > Cloacimonadales > TCS61 > JAIPGO01. The sequence goes on along the minus strand of JAIPGO010000021.1, from coordinate 30,425 downwards.
ATCTATGAAAAACAAGATGAGATATTGGCTCAATCAATAGAAAACAGTCAAAAATTGGATACATTATTAAAAAAGGAAGTATATGAGAATAAATCGACTAAATACTTAACCAACGCACCGACTCAAGAGATATTGGTAGTGGGGCGGGAAAAAGACCTGGAAAAGGTCAGGAATGAACTGGATGCTGATCGATCATTGTTATTAATGAATGGATTAGGTGGTATTGGGAAAACTACTTTGGCTCGGAAGTATTTAGTAGAATTCGCTGATGTATATGATCATATTGTCTGGCTGGAAATTTCTCAAGGAGTTGTTGAAGCATTTGCTGGTAGTAATGTTCTTCATTCAAATCTTGGTTTAGTGGAGGACATCAAAACCTTGAAACCAGAAGATGCTTTTGCATTGATCATGAATAGGCTTAAGAATATGGATGGAAATAACCTGATGATTTTGGATGATGCGAAAGAAGATTTTGCTTCTATGCGAAAACAGTTACCAGGAAAACCTAACTGGAAACTTCTTGTTACTTCCCGGCAGAATTTTACTGGAATTAAACCATTTCATCTTGATTTCTTAGAGCCGGAAGATGCTAGGCAATTATTTTATGAATATTATACCACAGAAAAAAATGATGCTTTACTAGAGAAAATATTTGAACCAGTGAAATATCACACTCTGGTAGTGGAACTTTTTGCAAAAATGGCAATGATGAATGAACTGACCTTGAGTGAATTAGCTGAAAAAGCTGATGCAGAGGGAATCACGATTTCAATCCCAACTGATGTCGATGTTGACCACTCAGAAAGCAATATTGAAAACATTCTGGAATATCTGATAAGAACTTTTCCTGTGAATGAGTTGCCCGAGGGACTGATTATCATTTTAAGGAAACTTGCAATAATGCCTTCTATATTTGAAGATTATAGGGTTTTGGATTTCTTTTGGCAGGTTGAAGATAAGAATAAAGAAGAGTTTCATCTGAATCTTAATTTATTGACTAAACGAGGATGGTTGGAAAGAACTCGAAATGAGTATAAACTTCATGGGATAATTAGTCAGCTTGTATTGAATGAATATCCACCTGATTATGATTTTTATAAGGAATACATCTCTTTATTATTGAGTATAAGTCTATTTGAACAAGATAAAGAAAATCATATTGATAAATTATTCATTATTCCCTATTGTCTTAACATAATTGTGTATCTTTCCATTGATAATGATCGGTTGATATATTTGATGAAAAATGTTGCTTCATTGTTGAGTTATCATGGAAATTATTCTTTGGCACTTGAAATCAATAAAGAAGCTTTAACAAATGCTGAAAAAATTGGAAACAGGAGATTGGAATTACAAATGATATCTGCTATGGGATTAAACTATGAGAATATGGGAAGATACAATGAAGCAAGGGAACTCTATGAACAGATATTATGCGAAGCAGGTGAGATATTTGGAGAAAATCATCCGAATATTGCTGCAACAAAATCTAATCTTGCTAATGTGTGTAGTAGATTAAGAGAATGCACAAAAGCGAAAGATTTATTGGAACAAGCACTGAAATCAGATATTGAGATATTTGGAGAAAATCATCCGAGAGTAGTAGCTCATAAATCTAACCTTGCCTCGGTGTATGGAGACATGAGGGAATATACAAAAGCGAGGGGCATTATGGAACAGGTACTGGAATCAGCTATTAAGCAATTTGGGGAGATGAATCCGAATGTAGCAACTGCTTACAATAATCTGGGTCAAATATCTTTGGCTATGCAAGAGCATGATCCAGCTTGGGAATATATTCAAAAGGCTTTATTGATTGCAAAAATTGTCTGGGGAGCTGAACATCCCAATACTATTTCAATCAATAAGTCCATTATATACATAATCAAATCTTTGACTTACATTGTGTTAAAAGGGAATGGCTCTGATATCTGTGATGTTTTGAGTAAGATCAATAAATCCCTGCTATCTACTGATGTGGACATGAAGAAATACATTGAATTCCTTTATGTTCTTATTCAGAAAGGGGATGCGATGGGCTATTATGAGAAATTGTCCCCTGATTTTAAAGAACTGGTAAACGATGTTCGTAATGAGATGCAACAAAGAACAATTATTGAGACCCTAACTAAATTTACGATAATGGCTATAAAGTCTCATGAGACTCAGGATGACCATATAGAGGAAATTCAACAACAAATTGAGGAACTTAGGGAAGAAGCTAATTCTGAAGTGAGAAAATATTATGATTTCCTGCTGGCATATGCAAAAGGAATATATTCTGAGGAATTGAAGGATATGATTGATAAGCCTTTGTGGGAGATGTTTATTAAGATCAAGAATGGAGAGCTTAATTGACGGGGTGACCGGAAGAAGGAAAGACTGATGGACTGATTGACGGATAGACACAAAGATAATGGAGAAGATGTAATATATAAGATAAGAAAATAAGATATTGAGGAGAAAATTATGGGACGATCAGTTCCAGTTATTCTGGTTGGGGTGATTTTAGTATCTAAGGATATATAAATGGAAAATCTTGTAGATCCCAATTCGCAGACAATTGGGATGCCATCTTGTTTAAGAGTCCCAATTGCGGCTTCTGATGTAGCTGCCATCTAAACTTATGTCGGATTAGTAAAGAATTCAATCATCGGTAGAGTTTATTGGAAGATTTGACTGATAGAGTGATTGAGGGATAGAGGGGCGAATGCACACGAAGGCACGAAAGCGCGAGGGAGCGAAAGGGAAGTAACTGATTAATAATTAATAATTAACGATTAATGATGAATCTTCACTGCGTTCAGAGTGATTGCTTCGCCAGGCTCAGAGTGAGACGGGAGTTTTAAAAATAGAGGGTTAGAAGGTTGGAAGGTTAGACGGTTAGAGCAGGCTTCGCCTGAATGTAAAATTGAAAATGTAAAATGTAAAATTGAAAACATTGAATGCTAAAGAAAACTTCGTTTTCTACAAATTAACACTGTTAATTTACTCCATAAGTCAATCCGTATCGGGATTATAACCGAAAAGTTAAAAATAGGGGGGGAGAATTGATTAATGATTAATGATTAATAATTAACGATTAATGATGAATCTTCACTGCGTTCAGAGTGATTGCTTCGCAAGGCTCAGAGTGAGACGGGGAGACTTTTTTTAAAAAAAATTAAAAATAGGGGTATATATATTCAAAAAACGCGAAAAAGGTAATATTTTGTTGTAATTATTATTAATGTATGAAGTTATGACATTACCTTTTCCTTACCTTTCATTACTTTTTTCAATCTGTAATACCAGGGAGGAATTTTTGAAATGAGAGATGGAGTGATTGAGGGATGGAGGGAGCGAAAGCACGAAAGCACGAAAGCACGAGGGAGCGAGGGGACGAAGGGAAGGTAACTGAATAATAATTAATGATTAATGATGAAAATCTTTTCTGCGTTCAGGAGTGAGTCGGAAGAATTGACGGGAGGACTGAATGACGGAACGCCTGAAAGACTTCTTGAAAACTTGACTACTGGACTTCAACAGGGAGTATCAGGATTAGTTAATTTATGAAATACCAATAGAGGTTATAGAGCATGGTGTAGCCTGCCTGCTGCTGCCCCATGAAGATGAGATTATTTGTGATATTCACGGCTTCGAATCTGATCTCAAAGCGGCGGGTTATCTGTACTCCGATGAGCAGGTCATGCCAGATGCCGGAAGGGATGTATTCATCGTAACGGTTGAGATATTCGGAATAATAACGGTTGCGGTACTGCAGTCTGAGAGCGTTATTATATGGCAGACGATAGCGGAGCTCTGCTTCCGTCTGGGATTGCAGATTGGGATTTATGAAATAAAACGTCCAGTTCTTAAGAATAAGATCAAACTGTTTCCAGGAAAAAGTACAGTTTGCATAAGTTTCCAGGTACCAGTCGTCATAGCTGTCATCTTCCTGATTACCACCTGTTATTTCCAGAGTATTCAGGCTGTCGCGCCAGGCGAGTCCAGCGCCATAACGTTTTAATTGCCCGGTAACGGGATTTATACTCGTACTGTCATTTTTCCAGAACCAGGCATTACCGGTAATTCCTATACTTTTATAAAAGGGCAGGAAAAGCTCGGTATCGATAAAATAAATATTTTTCCCGGAATAATTTAGATCAAGGTTATATTTTAGAGAAAGAAGATTACCGTCAGCCTGAGCAGAAAACACCAGCCAGGAACTATCTGCGGGTGTTTTTTCAGTAATATATTCGGCACTCAGGTCATAATGCAGAAGCCTGCCGGAGTGTTCACGGCGGAGCAGAAAAGCCTGCTGCTTGCGTTCAATACCGGCGGTTTTAGTATTTTCCAGGCGTAATCCGGCTTCAAAAGCGGAATGTTCAAACTTGATGATTTCTTCAATACCGCTACGCGTGACGATATCTGCCTCAGGCAGGAAACTGAGAGCTCCATCGAATTCTTCGCTCCAGTCGGAATGAATAAAGCGGATATTTCCCCAGGGCGTTCTGTAGCGCAGATTAAAATTGAGATTAGCGGAACTGTCATCATTACCGAACCAGTATCCGTTTATACCGCTGACTCCGGCAGAAAAGGCGAGACTGTCAGACAGTGGTGTATTGCCTTTTTCGATAACCAGGCTGCCTCGTGAATGATGCCAGTCGCCCAGCCCGGCTTCAGAAGAAGATAGAGTAATCGGCAGATCATAATCATAAGAATCAAGGTTAAGATGATGACCATAACTGTTAATTTTATAAAAACTACGTTCACTCTGCAGGATATGCAGGCTTTCCACGAAGTGGGGATACATGGTAAACCCCTCTTTGCGAATATGTAAAACCGGCTGCTTGAGTGAAGTATAGTGACGGTTTTCGGAAAGATACCACCAGCGGAACCATTCTTTTCGTTGAGGTTGCAGACGCGAGTCCAATTCTTCAGTGATCTGCCGGCGCAGTTTAACAAGGTCGATTTTTAAGGTGTCCTGTTCATAAATACCGGTTTCGTCTTCCAATTGTTGTATAAGCAGCGAATCTTCCGGAGACAATACCTGTAAGGAATCGGCATCCTGTCCGAAGAGAGTCAAGTAAACCAGGAATACAATAATAGTAAAAGTGAGTCTTTTCATACTATAAAACATTGTGTTCTTTGTACCAGTTAATGGTGGTTTGCATCTGCTTAACGAGAGTAGCTTCCTGAGTGAATCCGAGAATTTCTTCAGCTTTGTGATTACTCGCCAGCCAGTAGCGCTGACTCATTTCGCGCAGTTTTTCGCGGTTAAGAACCGGAGGACGCTTACTCGACCAGCCGAAAAGCTCCAGTATCACGGCAGCCAGCCATAAAACAGGAACAAATATGCGGATTTTTGTTACTACTTTATTTAGAGCTTGAGAAATCAAATAGGCAAAACCTGCCATACTGATATTTTCAGAGCCGGCAGCGAAGAATATTTCATTATATGCCGCTTCATTGCCGACAGCCAGAGAAGTTAAACGGCACAGGTCATCCACATAAATTAAGCTGATATATTTATGCCTCATCCCGATCAAGGGTGCGATGCCTTTGTTTACGATTTTGTAATATTCCAGCAAATCTTTTTCACCGGGACCAAATACGGAAACAGGACGCAGAATAGTCCAGGCTTTCAGGCATTGATCCTGGATGAGTTCCTCGGCTTCCAGTTTGCTGTTACCATACATTGTTACCGGATTGCATTCCTCATCTTCTCTTTTTGGTAAGGCTGATGCAGCAGGACCGGCAGCTGCCTGTGAACTCATAAAGATGAATTGTTCGATGGAAGAACTGACATTAACGATGTTGACGAGTGTTTCCACCAGATCAATATTGATTTTGCGGAATTCTTCCCAGGTTTTAGCACGGGTAAGAGCAGCCAGATGAATGACGATTTCACTATCCTTAAGAGCTGTTTGCAGGCTTTCGGAATCATTGTAATCAACGAAAACGGTTTCCAGATCTTTAGCCAGCAGAGAGAGGTCGCTGTTCTTTCTCACCAGACAGCGCACATCATATCCCTGTGAGAGTAGAAAGCTGCTTAATCTGCTTCCAATAAAGCCATTGGCACCGGTTATTGCTATTTTCTTCATAATCAGGCAATTTATTGATTCCCCTGCGCTGGTCAATTAAAATCAGCTATCCTGATAATATTCTTATGATTTCAGGAAAGTGTTTGACAGGTAAAGGCTGGTAGGGATTTTTGCCAGCAGTGCATGTGTAGCTCAGATGGTAGAGCAGCTGACTCTTAATCAGCGGGTCTAGGGTTCGAGTCCCTACACATGTACCATTTTTTTTATGTGGACGCAGCAGACGCAGTGATAAAAAAAACCAGAGCTGAAGCTCTGGATATTTTCTTTACATTTTACATTTTACATTTTCAATTATTTAAAAGCCTCATTCCCATTCTATAGTGGCGGGTGGTTTTGAAGTAATATCATAGAGAACGTTGGCTATTCCCGAGAGCTGTTTTGTTTTGGCTATCAGGTTATTTAGAAGATCAAAATCCATTTCGTAAAAATTGGCTGTCATGGCATCCAGAGAAGTAACCGGTCGCATGAGGTAAACCTGATCACCATCCAGGTCAAAGAGTGGTAATTGAACAACAGGCATCTGCCAGATTTCCTTAATATGAGCAGTATCGTTCATGAGCAGGAAATCTACCCGGCGCAGATTATTACAGGCTTCTTTAGTGAGATAATGTTCTTTCAGAATATATTTTTCTGGTTCATTGAGGGAAAACACAACCCGATTCACGGTTTTTAAAGTATTAACGATTTTGATGGAAGCTTTTTGAAGTGAATTCCAGGGGGAATCGGGAGACGGGAGACGGGAGACGGGAGATGTAAGATAACCGCTTTTAAACCAGATCAGGGCAGGGTGCTGATAAGTGCGGAAATCGCCCATTACGCCGACGCTTTTTATAGGTAAAATGATTCCTTTAAGTCCATATTCCTTAATAATATTATTAAGCAACTCTTCTTCGCTGTCAAATCCCGGTTCGGGAATGCTGGTTTCTGAGCCAAGTATGCGGATAGCAAGTCCCGGTCCCGGGAAGGGATGACGGTTTACCAGTTGGGGGGGAATATCCAGTTCAATACCGAGTTCACGTACTTCGTCTTTATAGAGGTCTTTGATGGGTTCGAGGATTTTACCGGCAGCAATGAGTTTCTCAATTTCGTCCACGCGGTTATGATGGGTCTTGATCTTGGCAGATTTTTGAGAAGCACCGCTTTCGATCGTATCAGGATAGATAGTCCCCTGCACGAGGAGAATATCTTTGTTTTCAAATTCGGCAATTGCTTCACTGGCGATTTCCACGAATAATCTGCCAATGATCAGGCGTTTGGTTTCCGGGTCAACAACACCTGCAAGTTCTTTCAGGTAAAGTTCTTCCGCATTGATGAGCCGCATCTGTTTATAGCCCAGACTTTCCAGATGTTCAATAATATTTAACGATTCATTCTGGCGCATAAAACCGGTATCAATGTGAATAGCATGCACTCTGTGAGAGCCAAGGGCAGCCAGGCAAAGTTCCATAGCAACCAGGGAATCAACTCCCCCGGAAAGAAGTATAAGAACATCTTTATCACCTGCCTGCTGACGAACAGAGGCAATTAACTGGTCTTTATAATTTTCCACCAGCCAGTCACGACTGGTAGTGCAGCGATTCAGGAAATTATCCAGGAGCTGGTTACCATATTGAGTATGGACAACTTCCGGATGGAACTGAACACCCATGATTCTGCCGTCAAAAGATTCATAAGCAGCTATGGGGACGGTATCAGTGAAAGCGGTGATTTTAAATCCAGCCGGTATTCCGGTAACCTGGTCACCATGACTCATCCAGACTTTCTGGTGAATGACTGTTCCGCTAAACAACGTATTTTCAAGTTGGCAATCAATTTCAGCATAACCGTATTCGGGATTATTCCCGCTTTCAATAGTGCCACCGGTGAGACTGGCTATAAGCTGATGACCATAACAGATTCCCAGAACGGGAATTTTTATAGCATTCAAGTCAATATCTATTTTATAGGCAGAGTCAGCAATAACTGATTGCGGACCACCGGAGAAGATAATGCCAATTGTTTGCGGTGAAATGCGGAAATCTTCGGGCTGGTAGATTTCGCTGAAAACACCCAGCTTCCTGATACGCCTGGCGATGAGGTGAGTATATTGCCCCCCGAAATCAATAATGGCGATTTCGTGAGTCGTGAGTTGAGAGTCGTGAGTCGTGAGTTGAGAGTCGTGGGACAAGAGTTGGGCGAGGACGGTGCTGTACATTTTATGCTCAGTCTGTAAGCCTCTTTTTTCTATGTCATCCAGCGATTTTGTGCCTTGGAGATTAACGACCTGCTGGCTGATGATGCTTCCGGTATCGAGCCCTTCATCCACATAGTGTACAGTGATCTTTGTTTCCGTCAGATGATTATCCCATGCCCATTCGTAGCCGTGTAAGCCCTGATGTTGAGTAGTATCGGCAGGATGAATATTGATGATACGCTGGGGAAATGCATTTATAATTTCAGGTGGCAGGATTAGCATATAACCTGCCAGAATGATATAGTCAGGATTTTCCTCCAGCAGCCAGTCCAGCAGCATCTTGTTATATTCTTTGCGTTTTCTGCCCTGAGATCGAATAACACTTGTTCTAATGCGGCAGGAAGCAGCAATCTTTAAACCCGGTGCCGTCTCATCATTAGAAAAGACTGCTTTCACCCGGCATAGTCCCTTGAGAACACCGGCATCAATTTCAGCCAGGATGGCAGCCATATTAGAGCCGCGACCGGAAATCATAATAATAATATCTTTCATATATTTTTACGGTTACCGATGTCTTTACGGTAAAAGACGTCCTTAAAAGTAATCTTTTTCACTTCTGCATAACAATTGGCAATAGCTTCCGGTAAAGTTTTACCGGTATGCACAATATTGAGTACTCTGCCTCCGCTGGTTACCAGTTGCGAGTTTTTAAGTTTTGTGCCGGCGTGAAAGACCTGACAGTTTATATTTTCCAGTCCTGTAATGGGCAAGTATTTTACATAAACACCGGGATAGCCGCCAGAAACAAGGACGACGTCAACAAAATAGCCGGGATGGAATTCCAGTTCCAGATCGGCAAGGCTGCCATCGAAGCAGGCGTTAACGAGCTGAAATAAATCCGATTTTAAGGCAGGGAGCACGACTTCTGTTTCGGGATCACCGAGGCGGACATTAAATTCCAGAACCTGGGGGATATTATTATTGATCATCAACCCGAAATAGAGGACTCCGTGGTAATTAAAGTTCTCGGCAGCAATACCTTTAAAGGCAGGTTTGATGATTGTTTCTTCGATCTTAGCCAATAGGGCGGCATCACAGAAATCCACGGGACAAAAAGCGCCCATACCCCCGGTATTAGGACCTTCATCGCCCTCGAGAAGCTGTTTATGATCCTGAGAAGGCAGCAGCAGTTTATAATTTACACCATCAGTAAAAGCCAGCAGGGATAGCTCCTGACCCGTGAGTTTTTCTTCGATAAGCAGAGGGGCATTAGCGCCATACCTGGTATTGATCATACCAAGAGCAAAAGTGGCTTCATCCATGTCTGAACAGACAAAAACACCTTTACCGGCAGCCAGTCCGTCGTATTTGATAACGCAGTTCCCCTCCCACTGGTGGCAGAATTCCAGGGCAGATTCCAGATCGGTAAAGGCCTGAAAAGCGGCAGTGGCAACGCCATATTTCTGCATAAACTGTTTAGCATAAATTTTTGAGCTTTCCAGTTGGGCAGCACGTTTATCCGGACCAAAAACTTTTATATTGCTACCGGAGAAGTAATCAACGATCCCGGCTTGCAGGGGGTCTTCCGGACCCACAAAGATAAGCCCGACACCTTCGTTTTCACAAAAACTTTTAATCCCGTCAAAATCGTTAACACTAAGCGGAATATTGTTTTCAGTACCGCCATTTCCCGGAATGGCAAATATTTTTTCCACAGCAGGGCTGGCAGAAAGTTTACTGATGATGGCATGTTCTCTGCCACCTGAACCGATTACTGCAATCTTCATAGATTCATATCCTTGTCAGCTTTTATGAGTTCAAGTTTTATATCAGCAATTTCCAGGTTAAAAATGTCCCTCAGTCTGGGCAGGTTTAATGCTCTGAGTGCTGCCAGGGCAGCGTTACCGGAATCAATCACCGTAAGTCCCGGAGTTCGGGAGGGCATTATAAGTGTGGAATTGATGTTTACCAGCATATCGGTCTTATCTTTGAAAGGGGGACAACTTATCACAGGCAGTGAACTATTAGCTGCTAAAGCACCCCCCAAACCATTAGATCTGCCGGCTACGGCAATGATCACTCCCGGTTCAATGGCATTATTGCGGTCGGCCAGAATTTCAGGAATGCGTTCTCCATTCTTATGAGCAGAAACAACTCGCATTTCAGTGAAGATATTATATTTATCCAGAACCTGTTTAATTTTACCGCAATGTTCTTTATCTGAGGGAGAACCCATGATAATGGAAACAAAGCCGTCTTTAATAATACCAGCTTTCACAAGATTAGCTGTTATGCGCTGACGGATATCGGTGGCATCATCAATGAGCATTTCCGTGCCGGTAATGATCTTATAAATGGCAAGATAGCGGCGGGAAGTTTCGGCAATCACCTCTTCCGGCAGTATTTCCGGCACTATATCATCAATTTTGTTATTCAAGAGCCATTGACGGACATATTCCTTATCCATCTGGTCAACATCAGCGGGATTTTCATTGTAGGAGTCGAGTGACCAGAAACGTGAACTGTCCGGCGTGTGAATTTCATCAATGAGAACCAGTTTACCATCGATCAAGCCAAACTCATATTTAGTGTCAACGAGGACTATACCTTTTTGATAAAGCAGCTCTGTACCACGGGCAAAGAGTTCAAGGGATATTGCTGCCATCTGTTCATATATTTCCTGGGAAATCCAGCCTTCATTAACTATATCTGCCGGTGAAATCTCACGGTCATGCTTTTCTTTGGTAGTAGGTGTGAGTAAGGGAGAGGAGAATTTCTGGTTCTTCGTCAGGCCATTTTCAATAGACAGTCCGGAAATCTCGCGACCGCCATTCTGATATTTGCGCCACATGGAACCGGTAAGGTAACCGCGAACGATCATCTCAATTTTTATAGGAACCGCTTCCCGCACCAGCGCAATATTAGGATCAATTGATTTCAGGTAATGATTAGGGATAATATCCTGCGTGTGTTCAAACCACCAGGCAGCGATGCCATTGAGCACAGCACCTTTATAAGGAATTTCCGAATTCAATACACTGTCGAAACTGGAAATCCGGTCTGAAACCACCAGCATGCGGGTTTGAGCGTCAATCCTGAAACTGTCGCGCACTTTTCCGGCATGGATCTTCTTTAACTGGGGAGATGTAATCTTGTTAATAACATTCATGGCATAAACCTCTTTATAATAATTTTTAATGTTTAAAGTGACGCAGACCAGTGAGTATCATCTGCACGCCGAGTTCTTCAGCTCGCTTGATGACTGCTTTATCGCGCAGAGAGCCACCAGGTTGAACAATTATGCGGATCCCTTTTTCTGCGGCGATCTCAATATTATCGGCAAAAGGAAAATAAGCATCTGATACCAGGATGCAGGTGGCAAATATTTCGGCAATTTCAATATCTGTTACTTCCCGCAAAAGGTTTTCCCGGGCTTTATCTATTGCCAGCTTTGTGGAGATCAATCTGTTTGGCTGACCCGTACCCATACCCAGCAGTCGGCAGATATTATCTTTTGTCCTTTGCACAATTACTATGGCATTTGATCTGATATTACGCACGGCACACAATCCGAATTCCACAAGTTCGGAATCGACATCATTCTGCTCTGAAATTGTAACCTGCTCCAGTTTATCCAGCAAACGGTTATCGGAAGTCTGCTGCAGCAGGGAACCATAAACGAGCCGATGTTCAATCTCTTTCTGCATCCGGGCAGGATCATAGCGAACAATCCTCAGATTCTTATGAAACTTCAGATATGACAGCGCTTTTTCATCAAAATCAGGGGCTATTATCACTTCGATAAACTTCCTCACTGATTTATCTAAAGCATTTAACTGGAGAAATTCCACAGTCTGTAAAGTCAGCTTTTGATTAAAGGCAATAATGGAGCCGAAGGCGGAGACGGGATCGCCACTCCAGGCTTGTTCAAAAACCTGGTGCTGCTTTTCGCCACAGGCAAAACCGCAGGTGTTCAGGTGCTTCACAACTGCTACAGCCTGCTGTGGAAAACCAGAAACGGCAGAAACCGCAGCTTCAATATCCAGAATATTATTATAAGAAATATCCTTACCATGCAGGCATTCCAAAGCTGCCAGGGAACCGGAACAGCTCGGATCTTCATAGATATAGGCCTCCTGGTGGGAATTCTCACCGTATCTCAGCTTAGTACCATTCGTAAAATATAACCTCTGGCTTTTAATGCTCGATTTTTCATCCATCGCCAGGGCAATGGCGCTATCATAATTTGCAGTATGATTGAATGTCTTACGCATTAATTCAAAGCGGAACTCTTCACTGGTTTTTCCCTGCCGTTGCTCCAGTTCAGTCAGGAAGCCGGGGTAATCAGCTATGTCCGTAAGAGTTGCCACCCATTTGTAATTTTTGGCAGCAGCACGCAGCATGGTTGGTCCGCCAATATCAATGTTTTCTATTAGTTCCGGCAGTTCCGCTCCTGCAGTCCGTTTTTTCTGAAAAGGATACAGATTGCACACTACCAGATCAATGGGCAATATACCCAGTGCTTGTGCTTCCTTTTTATCTTTTTCCCGGTCGAAAAGCAGGGCGGATTCAATGGCAAAAGAAATGGTTTTCATCCTGCCGCCAAAGGCTTCCGGATTTCCAGTAACAGCACTGATTTCTGTTGTTCTAATACCTGCTTCTTCCAGAATTCGGCGAGTTCCACCCGTTGAGATGATTTCACATTTATATTCCAGGAGCTTACGGGCTAGATCTATAATACCTGTTTTGTCAGAAACACTTATTAATACTCTTTTGATTTTTACTTCATTCACAAAAACTTCCTTTCGGTATGCTATCTTCACATTTTTTTATTAAACAGACCGGGAAAAAGACCAGTTCGCGAACATGTTCGGGGAGTAAGACTTCCGGCAGTAATTTGAGCTCTTCTGCAATGTCCTCAGCCTGTTTCAGGTAGTCAGCATAATCGATCTCAGCAATTCCCGGCAGATCTCTGGGAATTGGTCTGGAGGCTAACAGCTCATCGATATCGAGGGTAACGGGAACTTCAAAATCACCTTTACGTGTGTGTGTCCATTCTCCGGTATAAAGGTTAAATTCATACTGGCTGAGGAATTTATAACCATTTTTGCAGACAAAATCTATAGCAGCAACAGTATATTGAAATTCTTCCTCAGAAGTGATATAATGCAGGTTTAACCTGATCCAGCCGGGTTTGATGCCGGAGAATTTATCTTCTGCCACCACTTTCCGGTATTTTTCTGAAACTTCCAAATTAATATTCATGATCCGGTGACCGTAAGGTCCGGCACAGGAGCAGCCAGCCCTGGTTTGAATGCCGAATAGATCACTAAGCAGTTTGGTCACCAGTTTGGGATGCAGTATTTTACTATTATCTCCATATTTGATGTTGAAAGGAATGATACTCACTTTTTTCCCGACTTCTCTTTCTCCATAAAAAATCACCTGCTTATTGGGCAGAAAATGATCATAGAAGCGCTTCATAAAATGATCTTCAATTTCTGCTATCAGGTTTGTACCTACTTTCTTTTTCAGCTCGAAAACCAGTGCTGTACGTATTGCCTGCATTATTCCAGGTGTACCGGGTTTCTCTCTGGTTTCAATATCTGAGATATATTCCTCTTTCTCCAGAGATACATAATCCACAGTTCCACCGGCAGCAATACTGGGCGGCAGATCACTGCGGTATATGCGTTGATTAAAGATCAATACTCCGCTGGAGCCGGGACCACCCAGAAATTTATGCGGACTGAAGAAAATGGCATCATAAAAACTTTCCTCATCCTTATTCATATCAATATCAATGTAAGGGGCACAGGCGGCAAAATCAAAACAGGCAAGGCAGTTATGCCGATGCAGAATTCGGGCTACGGCATAAGTATCCGTCAATTGCCCGGTTACGTTTGAGCCTGCAGAAAATGAACCGATCTTAGGGCGCAGCGCATATTGTGGATCAGAAACAATCTTTTCCAGTGCTTCCAGATCAAGCTGCCAGTCAGAATTCAAAGGTATTTCCACAACGTCACAGAGGGTGCAGCGCCACATTATCTCGTTGGAATGATGTTCATAAGGACTCACGAAGACAATTGGTTTATGATTCCTGATGTAATCCAGCAATGCTTCATAACAATCTGATTTTTTTACTCCTTTGCGGAAGAGGCAGCTTTCCAGAAAGTAATCATATCTTTCTTTCGTTGCCGGGGAAAGATAAACTCCCAGGATCTGCTGCAATCTTACAATGCCGCCGGTTGTCCCGGAATCAGCAAAAATGATTTTACCCTGCGGCCCGGCATTTACGCAGGTTTTAATGCGCTTTTCAGCATCATGCAGCAACGTAGTCATTGTTTTTCCGGTAAAATCATCCTCGGTATGCGAGTTGGCATAATATTGCCGGATGCAGTTTAAATGGTCTTCGATATAATGCACACATCGTCCACTGGCTGTATAATCCAGATATACCAGAGGTCTTTCACCAAAAGGTGTGTCATAAAGCTTATTACGACCGAGTACGTTTTTCCGCAGCCAGTCAAGTGATTGTATTTTTTCGGCAATTGTCATATTATTTTAACTCTCGTTTTTTAACGAAATTTACTATATTAGCAAATATCTTCAAACCTTCTCCTGTTTCTATATGGTTTGGATCTTCCAGTTTTTTTCTTGTCCAGTCGGGATGATTATAAAATGCTAAAAAAGCTTCCGGATGCGGCATCATTCCAAAAACGCGACCAGTGCTGTCAGTTAATCCGGCACAGTTCAAGTCAGAGCCATTGGGATTAAGCGGGTATTGGGGAGTAATGTTACCTTCCTCATCACAATAAGAAAGGCAGTTCAATCCCAGTTCGATTATCATTTTGCCGGTTATTTTATCATTAATAATCAGCTTACCCTCCCCATGCCTTACGGGCAGAGCAATAACATCAATTCCGGTGAGGAAAGGTGAACTTGACTGCGGATTGACTTTGCAGTATACCCAGCGGTCTTCATACTGATAAGAATCATTACTGGTGAGTGTTACTTCCTGTTCAAAACTGCCGGCAGTATTTGGTAAAAGTCCCATTTTAACCAGAAATTGAAAGCCGTTACAAATGCCTATTATGAATTTACCGGCATTAATAAAACTCTTTAATTCGTCATAAAACAACCTGCCGTCGGGCATCTTTTTGTATTTCATTTTATTTGCGAGAACTTTGCCAGAACCCAGATCATCGCCAAAAGAAAAACCGCCCGGAAAACTGAGAATATCAAAATCTGCCAGTTTGACTGCTCCCACAAAAATATCATTCAGGTGCACAATATCCGCTTTAGCGCCAGCTATTCTGAAGGCAGCCTGCATCTCGACCTCACAGTTAATTCCAAATCCGGTTACAACTAATGCTTTTACATCTTTCATTTATATTTCCTGTAATGAAGAACTCCATGAAGTCAGGAGTTCTTCTACGGCAGTAGTGATCAACTGCTCGTTATTAACTGATATTTTCAAATATTCTTCTGTCGTCACTTCACCCAGCAGGCTGGCATCACTACCAAACACTTTTCGGAATTCTTCTCTGCTTTCTGTTTTAATAGAAACAACAAAGCGGCTGTGAGTTTCAGAGAAAAGCAGGGCTGCTTTGGAAAGCTTATCCTCACTGAGCCGGATATCTGCTCCGAATCCTGTGCCGAAGAGGCATTCCGCTACACATACAGCCAGTCCGCCATCAGATATATCATGACTGGAAACAATCAGTTTTGCAACATTGGCAGCCATCATCTTCTTATAAATCCTCAAGCCTGTTTCACGGAAAACCCGCGGAACATTAGCCCCGATCTCTCCGTACAGCCGGTAATATTCCGAACCGCCCAGTTCATTACGCGTTTTTCCCACTAAATAGATCAGGTTACCTGCCTGCTTGAAATCGCTGGTGATGGTGTTTCTGATATCATCTATACCTGCCACCATCGAATAAAGAATCGTTGGTGGAACAGAAATTTTAATGTCTCCAGCCTTGAAGTCATTTTTCATGCTGTCTTTACCTGAGGTCATCGGAATATTATACCAGGTAGACATATCATACAGCGCTTGATTCATTTGCACCAGTTTTGCCAGTTTCAATTTGCCATCGGGATTACTTATTTCATCATAAGAGGAATCCGGAACACAGAAATTATCATTTACAGACCAGAACGGGGCAGTTTTATCATCAGGATCAGGCAGCCTTCCTCCTGCTGAGATTATTTGACGAATACCTTCGTCAAAAGCTCCGGCAGACATCTGGTAAGCATCAATATCACCATATTTTGGGCAGATGCCATTGGAAATGGCAATTCCCTGCCAGCTTTCATGATCAAGCCGCATCACGGCAGCATCCTGGGGTGTTTTACCCTGGCGTCCCATCAGGGGTTTAATTATTGTTTTGCCTTTCACTTCATGATCATACTGCCGGATAACGCTTTCCCGTGAGCAGATATTCCAGCTTGCCAGTAACCGTTTTAATGTTACATTATAATCTTCATCATTAATAAGCTCCGGTTCCCGCAAATATTGCTTTTGCCAGGCTGCTTCCATCTTTTTGCGGGGGTAGCCGTTGTGCAGAAATTCGATATTCAGCCAGGCAACACATTTATCATCATAGCGCACGTCAATATAGCCATCAGAAGTAAAGACGCCTACTTCCGTAAGCTCCACGTCTCTGCGTTCTGCCAGTTTTCTTAGTTCTTTTACTTTGCTGCCTTCAATAACGAAGGTCATTCGTTCCTGGCTTTCGGAGATATAAATTTCCCAGGGTTCCAGATTGGCATATTTCAGAGGTACTTTCTCCAGGTTAATAATTGCTCCGCCGGAAATCTGTGCCAGTTCGCCAATTGATGATGACAATCCCCCGGCTCCGTTATCCGTGGAACATTTGATCAGGTTTTTTCCTACTGCTTCCTGCATAAAATCCGATAACAGTTTCTGAGTGATGGGACTGCCGATCTGCACTGCTGACTGAGGTGAATTTTCGTCAATTTCTGCCGAGGAGAAGGTGGCACCATGAATGCCGTCCTTGCCAACGCGTCCTCCAGCCATAAAGATCAGGTCTCCCGCATCAATTTTCTTTTCCCAGGAAGGACGGTTTCCATATTTAAGCGGCATTAGGCCACCTGTGCCACAATATACAAGAGGTTTCCCGCTGTAACGTTCATCAAAAATTATTGACCCGTTCACAGTGGGGATGCCTGATTTATTACCGCCATCTTCGATGCCTTCCCGCACACCACTGAATATTCTGCGAGGATGCAGTTGCCCTGGTAATAGCTCTTTCTTATAATCAGGTGGTCCGAAGCATAGCACATTAGTGTTAAAAAGCAGTTGCGCACCGCCTATTCCCGTTGCCAGAGGATCGCGGTTGTTACCTAATATCCCCGTTATAGCTCCACCATAAGGGTCAATTGCAGAAGGTGAATTATGCGTTTCCACTTTCCAGACTAAAACCTGTTCCTTGTTTACTTGCACAACGCCGGCATTATCGGTAAAAACCAGTTTCAGCCAGTTATTACCGGCAGCTTCCAGGCGTCTGCTGATAATTTCCGTACTGCCTTTGATATAAGTTTGAAACAGTGAATCTATTTCCAGCACTTCACCGGTTTGTTCATTCTCATAATGAATTAATGCTCCAAACTCCTTGTGCTTGCAGTGTTCGCTCCATGTCTGCGCCAGCACTTCCAGTTCACAGTCAGTTACTTTTCGGTTTATACCACGGTGGCGCCTGTTTATGCGCACTTCCGGCTGCTGGAAATAATCCCTGATTGCCTGCATTTCTGCCAGATTCAGCGATAGAAGTCTGCTGCGGGATATCTCCAGCAAAGCTTCATCATCAACGTCCAGGTCAATTGTTTCTCTAAATTTAGCCTGAAGTATCTTTACTTCCGGCAAATAGAGAGCTTCCACGGGTAACAGTCCATATTCAAAATGATTGATCAGTTTATTACCCAGCAGTGTTTCGGCAATCTTTTGCAATTCTGAGCTGCTCAGGTTTTTTTCCAGATACAAAAGTTCCTGGGAAAAGATATGCTGCGTTCTGATATCAAGCGTAAGACCCAGCAAATCACTTAGCGTATTTTGTGCCGAGATTCCTTCATCGTCTGTTACTCCGGGTAATTTAGCCGCTAGAATAAAACTATAAAAACCTGCCGGCTGTAATAATTCGTTTAGCATGATATTATGTAGCACTTTGTCACATAAACCATTCTCTGCCAGCTGATTAACTTGATCCAGAGTAAGGTCATAATTGATTATATATATTTTTGTACTTTTGATTTTGCCCGTTTCTATACCCAGAAAGTTCTGTGCTTCTCTGGCTATCTTCCTGCCTCTAGTATCCGGAATACCGTCTTTATAAAGTATCTGAATCCGATTAATCATAAAACTTCCCTGTTTTAAAATTCATAAACAAGCTTCTGTGGCTGTAAACCTCTGGTTTGCAGGATTACTTTTCTTTCACTGATGATCCTTCCAGCCAGCCTTGCTTTCATACCAAATTTCTCGATCAGCTCTAAAGTCTCTATCTCATCAGCAGGATCTACCACTAGCAGCATACCATTTCCCATATTCCAGATGAGATATGCCTGCTCTTCACTGATCTTTCCCATTTCCATAACTTTCAGCATAAATTCGAGGGGGTGGAAAATATTATCCAGTTTTGCTCCCCATCTCTGAACCTTCAATACTCTGCTCAGGTTATCAGCCAGTCCACCTCCGGTTATATGGGCAATGCCTTTGAGCTGCATTTCACTCCGGATCAGCCAGTTAATTAAGGGATTATATATATGGCAGGGTGTCAATAACATTTCTCCCCAGTTATGCTTATCGTCGTAAGGTACCTGATGCCAGAGCTCTCCCTGCTTTTCCTGCATCACCCGCCGGATCAGCGAAAAACCGTTACTGCGGAAACCGCGGCTTGCCAGGCTGATTATACTGTCCCCGGGTTTAATGTTCTGTCCGGCAACAGGTTGTTCCAGTTCCGGCGGCAATATTCCTACTGCCGTGGAACACCAGTTGAAGTGCATTCTTTCCCCCCAGCCGCCAATACGGTTCCCCAGTTCGGCTATTTCTCCGCCGGGAACTGCGATACCCGCAATCTTGGCTGCCTGAGCCAGGCCACGCATCAGGTCATCAACGATGTCTGCATCCAGATAATCCACATCAAGGATATTGGAAAGGCTCGCTGCTTCAAATCCATTTGCTGCCAGGTCATCTACCACCATTGCCACCAGGTCAAATCCCAGGGTATCATAGATCCCGGTACGCTCAGCCAGTTCGATCTTGGTGCCTATCCCGTCAGAAGTTATTCCCAGCCGCACACCATTATAATTCAACACATTGGAAAAAGCACCGTCAATTCCTTTTTCGAGATCACCGGCTTTATTTTTCCTGTTGATGAAAGTACTCTTTGCCCAGTTATAAGCAATGCGTGAACACTGGTTACCCAGATCAATATTTACTCCACTTTCTTTATGTTTGTTCATTTTATCCTACTCATAGTTATGGCTGGCATCCACATTATTGGTGTCACCAGGTATAAATATATCATGCACTTTACCTTCTCTGATCGATAGTGCCGATATCAGCTCCAGTTCGGCATTCTCATGAAATTCCTTGATGTTAGCAGACCCGGAAGTGCTCATCGATGACCTTATCTTCGCCAGCGTTTCTTCCAGGTTATCACGCAGTCTGCCGGCATATTCCACAAAGCCTTCCACGCCTTCTACAAACTTAGCCTGGTAATATCTTTTTTCCAGCCAGTCCCTTGCTCTGGCGCTGCCTTCTCCCCAGTAGGGTTTCATTACCCGGTTATTAATAACGATCTTTTCCGTGGGGGATTCCTCCATTCTGGCAAAATATCTGCCCATCATCACGTAATCGGCTCCCAACGCTAAGGCGATGGTTATATCCTTGGTGCTGGTCACTCCGCCATCTGCTATCACGGGTATATATTTTCCGGTTTCCAGAAAATACCTGTCACGTTCTTCCGCGACTTCAATTATTGAAGATGCCAGCCCTCTGCCGGTTCCCTTCTGTTCCTGGGTTATGCAGATGGAGCCACCGCCCATGCCTACTTTTATGGCAGCACAACCCATCTCGACCAGATAACGGAATGCCGGAGCCGTAATAATGTTGCCACCAATGACAGGCAAGTCAGGATAATGCGATAGTGACCATTCCACGGTTTGCTGCAGGTATTCCGAATATCCATCTGATGAATCGATGGATATCACGTCAACTTCGGCTGCCACCAGCGCTGGAATGCGTACCCGAAAGTCATGCGTATTCACTGCCGCAATTGCCAGCAGACGTTTGAATTCATCATGCACTTCATAAGGATTATTTAAGTGATCATTGATGTCCTTGCGGAATACTAAAGACTGCAATCTCCCGTTACTGTCCAGAATCGGCAGCACTGATTTATGGCTTTCCAGAAGTTTCCTGTTTGCCTCATTAAGATCCGTTATATTATAGCCTACTTCGCAGGCTTCGCGTAAGATCATCCTCTCTCCCACCGTGGCTTCCCGATGCATCCCCAGATCATAATCATATTTGGAGATCAATCCCAGAAATTCATTATTCTCATTAACTACCGGAAATGTGGAATAGCCTGTTTCCTCACGAATGGAATACATTTTACCGATCTTCATTTCGGGACTAACAGTTCTAGGATTCACAAATCCAGCTTTATAGTTCTTGATCCTGCTGATCATTGCTGACTGTGCTTCCACACTCTGCGAGCAATAGATAAAAGCTACTCCTCCCGCTTTGGCAAGTTCGATTCCCATCTCAGCTCCCGATACGCTTTGCATTGCTGCAGCCACTATCGGGATATTGAGATTAAATCTATCTTCTGAGCTATAAACCAGAGGTGTCCGTAAAGATATATTTTCCGTTGAACTGCGTTCAGTGGTCAAGCCAGGTAAAAGACGGAATTCCATCAGGGTTCGGGATGGTTCATAAATTATGCGTTTAGCCATTTTATCCCCGCTTTAAAGTAATTTCTTAAAAGTAACTTCATCAATTGTATATTTCTTCTCACAATATGCGCATTGCAGTGTCATATTTCTGGGATTCATTTTGAAGCAGCTGCTCATTATTTCTTTATTTGTTATGCAGTTATGGTTTGGACATACGATCAGTTCCATGATAAGTTCCGGGATTACAGCCTGGGCCTTATTAACCACATTATAATTTTTTATCTCAGTAAATGATGCAGAAGGCGAGATCAAGGCTATACTCTGTTTTTCAGCTTCACTGAGCTGATAATTTTCAATTTTAATAATATCCTTTTTTCCCAGTTTACTGCTCTGCAGATTGGAGCCGATCACAAATAGCGAAGATTCTGCCAGATGTAAAAGCTGTGCTATGTATAGAGCTTTTCCGGCAGAGATATGATCTATCACCGTACCATTCTCAATTCTTTGAACTTTCATCTCTTTCATGTTCTTATACCTCTCCCAGCAGGGTTGCTATTATTGCCTGCCTGGTAAAAACTCCGTTACGAGCCTGCGGAAAATAATAGGCATATTCCGTGGCGTCAACGTCTGTGTCAATTTCATCAACCCGCGGCAGCGGATGTAATATTTTCAGGTTTTTTTTCACATCATTCAGCATAGAACGGCTTAATATATATGATCCTTTGACCTTTTTATAATCGTCAAGATCGGCAAAGCGTTCCTTCTGAATTCGCGTCACATATAATATATCTAATTCTTTTATAATATTTTCCAGGCGTTCGCCTTCTTTCCAGTTAATTTCTTTTTCATCCATATCATCCAGTATGTGTTGCGGCATCCGCAAATGCGTAGGAGATATCAAATGAATCTCCGGTTGAAAATCCGCCAGTGCCTGGCAAAGCGAATGTACGGTTCTACCGAATTTCAGATCTCCTACCATTCCAATTTTCAGGCTTTCCAGGGTTCCCTGTGTTTTCATTATGGAGTAAAGGTCCAAAAGTGCTTGCGTGGGATGCTGATTCGCTCCGTCTCCGGCATTTACTACCGGAATATCCACTACCTCCGAGGCATAACGCGCTGCCCCTTCGATCGGGGAACGCTGGATTATTATGTCTGCATATTGGCTGATGGTCATCAATGTATCCGAAAATGATTCACCTTTACTCACGGAAGTAGTACCCGTTCCCGTCATTATCAGTGATTTTCCGCCCATTTTTTTCATTGCCGTATCGAAGGAAAAAAGCGTTCTGGTAGATGGCTCAAAAAATAGTAAAGCTGCCAGTTTGCCTTCAATATTGATCTTGAGTTCACCGGATTCTATTTTCTCAGCCGTTGACAGCAGCTTTATAATATCCGCTTTGTCCAGATCACGCATTGATATCAGATTTTTCATTTATTCTCCTGTTTATATAATTCCTTTTCTTCTACAGTAAGCAGCCCAGCCGCGTCTGCGATATTCACGGGCACTAGCGCCAGGGTCTGCTGCCCCAATTATGCCGCGGCCAATTATGATGCAGTCTGCTCCTCCGCTTATCGCTTCTTCCACCGTGATATATTGCTGCCCAAGCAGATCCGTTCCTGCTTCCAGTTTCACTCCCGGCATTAAAAGCAGCATTCCCACCGGAAATTTTGCCTTGAATCTGCTGATGTCTGCTGCGTCTTTTCCATGCCCGATGAATCCTGATACGCAGTTCCTGTTTTTTCTGCCAGCTTCCAGAACTTTTCGGGTATAGGTCTCATTGATCAAATTACCCTGCGAGGACATCCGAGCCAGCAGAAAACCGCTACGGTCTTCCAATCCCCCGAATAATCCCGTTATCGTGCCTTCTCCTGCCACCAGATGTACCGTCACAAATTCCGCCCAGTCACATATCTTGTAAATGCCGTTGCGATATTGCATCCTCACTGTATTGCCAATGTCGGCAAACTTGCGGTCTTCAAAAATATGAAAATCATATTTTATGCTGTAATCCCGTAATTTTTTCACAAAGGAGTCATCATAATCTTCCAGTATGTCCACGTGTGTTTTCAGCATTGCAATCTCACCAGCCACTTTACCCAGTATTTCAAAAAATTCCTTCTGTGAGGTTACATCCAGCGAGACTATCAGATTGCTCTGTTTGCGTTCCATCGTGCTCAGTAGCCTCAGGGTCTGGCTGTTTTCCAGTTCTTTTATTAATTCTTCCTTCTCATTGCCCAGCCCGTTTGTGAAGTCGTTTACTTTATTTACCATCTCTGCTGTTATAAGGCTGTCTCCGGCTAATATTGTCAGTATTTCCTCCAGTGAGATCAGGCTGTGCAGCTCGTATCCTGCTTTTTTTAATAATTCTTTACCGTTAAAACTGCGGTCTATCACCACCACGAAATCTTTTACTTTCACGCCTTCTGCTTCCAGGTGTTCTGCTGTTTCGATCTTGCTTTCTCCCGTGGTGATCAGATCATCAATCACCAGGCAGGTCGCACCTGGTTGAAATTTACCGATTACATTATTGCCCGTCCCGTAAGCTTTCTCTTCTTTGCGCATATAGATCAAAGGTTTCTGCAGCCGGTCTGCTACCAGCGCTGCTATCGGAAGCGCCGTATAAGGTATGCCAGTGATCACATCGAATTCCAGCCCTTGTATCCGCTCCACCAGCAGATCCACGATGCCATCCAGAAGCCTCGGATAGGATATCATGTCGCGCAGATCAAAGTAAAACGGTGATATCTTCCCGCTCTTTAAGGTAAATGTCCCGAATTTTACTGCCCCGATGGCTTGTAATTCTATGATAAATTCTTTCCGCGTCATACTTTCTTTCTCCTTTCTTCACATTTAAATAATTCACCTTTAACGATAGTATAAACCACCTGCCCTTTGGTTTTTCTGCCCTCAAAGGGTGTATATTTAGCTTTACTGAGGTTTTTCATTCCAGAGATTGTGTCGGTTCCAGCCGGGTCTATTATGGTTAGATTTGCGGCATTGCCTTCTTTTAATCCGTTCATTTTATTTAGTCCAAATATATAGGCAGCCTTCCGGCTTAGCAGATCAACCATCCGTCCTTTCGATAATTTTCCTTTATTTACGCAGGTTGCCAGCAGCGGGACAGTAGTCTCTAAACCGGGAAATCCTGAAAGTGCTGAAGAATATGCGCATTTTTTTTCTTTTAAATGATGCGGAGCGTGGTCGCTGCCTATTGTATCGACCGTATAGTCTGAAATTGCTTCCCAGAGGGCAGCATTATCATCTTTCGTCCGCAGCGGGGGGTTAACTTTAGCAAAATTACCCATCTGCGGGCAGATCGTTTCATCCAGAAGCAGGTGATGCGGCGATATTTCACAATATATATTCTGTCCAATTGCCTTTTCTTTGCGGATCATTTCCAGTTCCTCTACCGTACTCACGTGGGCAATATATAACTTATTACCGATATTGCGTGCCAGGGTCAGGCAGATTTCCAGCCCTGTAATTGCTGCTTTGCGGTCTCTGATTGTGTTATGATTCTCTATTTTTAAAGGGTATTTATACCTTGGGGCTATGAATTTCTGCAATTCAGTGTGAACAGTTATGATCCTGTTATATTCTTTTCCCAGTTCAAAGATCCGGCGCAGTTCTTTTACGTTATCCATAATTTCATTAGTGCTGGAAGCTGCTAAAAACACTTTAATTCCGGCAATATCATCCGGTTCACCGTCAAGGATGCGCCTTAGTTCATCGCGGTTGCTGTTTGTTGCACCCAGATAAAGGAGATAATTCAATTTTCCTTTACGAGCTGCTTTTCGTTTCAGTTCCAGATTTTCAGTATTGATAATGGGAGGTACATTATTCGGCATATCAAATACGGTAGTAACTCCTCCCCTGATTGCGGCAGCACTACCGCTTTCCCAGTCTTCCTTGTAAGATTGAGCCAGATCACGCATATGCACATGCGGATCTATGACTCCGGGAAACACCCAGAGTTTACGGCAGTCAATCACTTCTTTTGCATCAGCACTTTTTTCTCCAATCGATTCAATCACATTATCCCGGATCACTACGTTACTAACCACATCTTCGATCTCAACATTCACCAATAAAATATCTGCCTGTTTCATATTACTCCCGTTACCATAAACAATTCTCTGTTCACTTTTCACTAAAAATACTCTTTAATCCCTGCTGCATTCCGGTGATATTCCCCAAATTCTGTTAACTGCACAATCTTATCTCGTGCCAGAACGGGTCCTTCCACACATAATCTAATGCCCAAGGGGTCAATTGTGCAATTACCACAGATTCCTATGGCACATTTCATATATCTTTCAAATAGAAATTCATAATTAAGCTCCGGGTAGTTTTGCAGTAAATTGCGCATTGCCCTCATCATCAGTTCCGGTCCTGATACGTAAACCATATCATAATGGTTTTCCTCAAGTAATACCTGCGCTATATCCACACTGCTGCCGGCTCTACCCAGGCAGCCTGCATCTGTGATCCTCTGGTAGGATAACGATAAATTGGAAAACCGTTCGCAAAATACCAGTTCTTTTTTACTGCGAGCTCCATTAACAACTGTCAGTTCAGCGCCTGCTTTTAGAAGTTCTTTGCTTAAATAATATAATGGAGGTGTGGCATATCCGCCACCAACTAATAATACATTTCTTCCACTAATACTGAATGATGAACCGTAAGCGCCTCGATACGATAGGAGGTCTCCCGGCTTTTTCTCAAATAATGCCTGCGTGAATGTGCCGAGTTTCTTGATTGTTACTCCAAAATAACCGGATTCACATTCGGAGATTGAAAAGGGCTTTTCTCCTGTTACCAGATCACTCAACATTATGAACTGACCCGGTAGCGCTCCCAGTTTCTTCTCAAAGTAAAATGTCCTGATAGTCTCATTTTCATTAACGATTTCAGCAACAGGTAAGGTTATTCGTTTCAGCATTACATCTTCTCCAGCCGCGGTATATCGGTAATTGTTCCATATCCATATTGATCCATGTATGTAAGAATATCCTGGTTAATCTGCTCAAAAATCCCAATCCCTCCTTCATATAATGCACTGCCCACACCCACCAGGCTGGCGCCTGCCATCAGCATCTCTACAGCGTCTCTGCCGTTACTTACGCCGCCAGTTCCGATGATGGGTATCTTTACCCGCGAATATGCCTCAAATACAGCCCGTAAGGCAACGGGCTTAACGCAGGGACCAGACATTCCCCCCGTACGGTTACTTAACACACTACGCTGCAGATCAATATCAATCAGCATTCCTGGTCCTAATGTATTTATCAGGCATAAAGCATCCGCTCCCGCTGCTTCTGCTGCCGTGCAGATTTCCGTTAAGCCTGATACGTTTGGTGATAATTTTGCAATTACCGGTATTTTGCTGACCATCTTCACTGCCGAAACAATCTCAGCGACTTTGATTTTAGATGCTGCCAGGGGTAATCCATACTCATCTGACACATTTGGGCAGCTCAGGTTCAATTCCACAAAATCTCCCCTACTTTCATTCACTTTCTGGGTTAATGTCAGGAAGTCATCTATAGTTGTTGCAAAAATACTCACTATCACGGGAACTTCATAAAATTTTCTGAATTCGTTAACTTCTGCCAGTCCTTCTTCAATTCCGGGATTGCATAATCCCATGCAGTTCAGCATTCCACCTTCAAATTCGGCAATCACAGGACCTGCATGCCCTTTGCGTGGTTCCATTGTCAAACTTTTGCTCGTAATAATGCCGCAACCATTTTCCCAAGTATATTTCATCCCGCTCCAGGTCATGCCCATTATACCCGCTGGTAATACTAACGGTGTAGCAGCCCGTTTACCCAGAAATTCAACTGATATTCTGCTCCTGTCATTCTTCATTAAACATCCCGTGATTTTTAATTCCTGTCTCTGAATTGCTGTACAAAAAAAAAGTAACCCATACCAAAGTCAATTTATTTATAATATTTTAGTGTACTTATGATTAATCACGGTTCCCTGTTCGCCTGATCGCATCCTGCAACTTAAATAAATCCCACAAGATAAACCTGTCTTATGTACTCTACATATCTAAAGCCATCCTGCGGATAGTCGAATAACCTCCACATGCCAACTGTTATCAAAATTCTCTATCCCGATTTATGATATCCCTAACTCAGATAATCGAATCCTAAAAAAAAAAAGAAGATTACAAGCACCCTTCATCACTCCATTCGTCATTAAATCCACATTGTGCAACAGGATTTCACAAATAGCCGCATGTTTCCGGCATCCTCCTATGCTCCCTCTTTCGCAGTTCCAGGGAGGATTTTCAGACATCACGTCCAGACAAGGACAACTATCTGCAAGAATGCTGGCTTTATCAGGGGACAGGACAGCAAAACATTTCGGGTAGAAATGAAAAGGAAACATATTTTTTCTGGGATAAAAGTTGACGGAAGGAGTGAGGGAAATTTCGTTACCCGAGAAAAATATAAAGACATAGAGAGGTATTTTATGGGTAACAATCCATTAATAACACTGAAACGGGTAGGGCAATATGAGGCAATTCCCTTTGATGAGATTAGCTTAGAGCATTTTATACCGGCAGTAGAGTTTGGTCTGCAGCAGGCCCAGGAAAGACTGGAAGCTATCAGGAATAATCCGGCAACGCCAGATTTTGAAAACACATTCCGGGCAATGAGTGAGCTTTCTCAGGTTCTTGACAACGCTCCCAGCATATATTATAATCTTATGAGTTCTGAATCTGATGATGAATTTAAGCAGTTAGCGCAGCAGATAGCTCCGATGATGTCACAGTTCAGCAGTAAAATGATCTCCGATCCGGCACTATTTGAGCGGGTAAAATATGTCTATGACCACCTGGAAGAAATGCAGCTTGACGGAGAGCAGAGACGGCTGGTGGACAAGCAGTATAAAGGATTTATCCGCAATGGAGCGCTTCTTTCCGATGAAAAAAAAGAAAAACTGCAGAAGCTTGACATGGAAATGTCCCAGCTTTCACCGCAGTTTATGCAGAACGTTCTGGGTTCCACTAACGCCTGGGAGAAACATATCACCGATGAGAACATCATAGCTGGAATACCGGTAAATGCTTTAAAAGCTGCTTCATATCGGGCAAAACAGAAAGGTTATGAAAGTGGCTGGCTTTTTAATCTGCAATATCCCAGCGTAATACCTGTGTTAAGTTATTGCCGCAATCGTGAGTTTCGGGAAGAAATCTCACTGGCTTACAACAGTCGTGCTTTTCAGGATAAATTCGATAATCAGGAACTATTGAAGAAGATAGCCGTAATGCGCTACCAGAGAGCACAAATGCTGGGTTACAATACGCATGCAGATTTTGTTCTTGAAGAACGCATGGCGCATACACCGCAAAATGTATTTGATTTTCTGGAAAGATTATATGCTGCCAGCATCGCACCAGCAAAAGAAGAGCTGGAGGAATTGCGTAAATTTGCCAGAGAAACAGATGGGATTGAAGATATAAAGCAATGGGATACTGCCTATTATTCCGAGAAGCTGAAACAGCAGAAATACGCCTTTGACACAGAGGATCTGAGACCTTATTTCAGGATGGAAAACGTGATTGAAGGTGCTTATAAGGTAGCAGAAAAGCTTTATGGCATCAAGTTCAATGAAAAAACAGATATTCCCCTTTATCATAAAGATGTAAAAGTTTATGAAGTTACGGAAGAAACTGGCGAATACATCGGATTACTTTACGTAGATCTATTTCCGCGGGAAACCAAGCGCGGGGGTGCCTGGATGACAAATTACCAGGATCAGGGATTTGCTTATGGTAAAGAATTTAAACCGCATGTTGCTATTGTCGCCAATCTTACTCCATCAACTGAAGAAACACCATCGCTCCTGAATCTGGATGAAGTAACCACGGTTTTCCATGAATTTGGACATGCACTGCATGGGCTTCTCTCAAAGGTTAAACTTGTTTCCTTATCGAGTCCGAACGTTTATTGGGATTTTGTGGAATTACCATCTCAGATAATGGAAAACTGGGTAACAGAAAAGGAAACTTTGAGTTTATTTGCCTGGCATTATCAGACGGGTGAATTGATTCCTGATGAATTGATCGAGAAGATAAAGAAAGCTCAGACATTTCGTGCGGGATCTGGGTCGTTGCGTCAATTGATGCTTGGTTTCCTTGATATGGCCTGGCATGCCGTTGATCCGCGTGGAATAGAGGATGTATATAAATATGAATTGGAGGCAATTGCCAGAACATCGCTTTTAGAGCCAGCGGAAGGCCGCAATGTATCCTGTTCATTTTCACATATTTTTGCAGGGGGGTATGCCTCCGGCTACTATTCATATAAATGGGCGGAAGTGCTTGATGCTGACGCTTTTGAAATATTTAAGGAAAATGGATTGTTCGACAGGACTTCTGCGCAATCGTTCCGGGAAAATATTCTGGCGAAAGGAAATACGGAAGATCCTATGGAGCTGTTTGTTAAGTTCAGGGGACGTCAGCCTGATCCGGATGCGCTTTTGCGAAGAGTGGGACTTAAATAATAAATAATGGATAATAAATAATTGAAATGGAAAATGGGTAAGGGAGGATTTAGAAGTATATATTTTGAATTACAAATGCAGGCATTATCGCTAACGCTATACAGAGGCAGGAAGAAGATATTAATCTGCCAAAACAGAGTATATTCTATATACAGGGCGCAGACTTTGAATTTTCTAACTTTCATACTTTTGGGGACTTCGCCAGCCACGACGTGATTGGGCGAAAATCTATCAGGCGAAAGATGATTCACCTTAGCGGGTAAAATACTTCTTCATCAATTTTGCCCTCAAAGCCTTGTATCTAGTTGTGCCTGTTTTGCATACCACTTCTGAATCTCTTCAGGTATTCGAATTCCAGTCCGGGAAATTCCCTGTTTATCTCTCTCTGTGCCAAAAGCTTTCCGCTATTCGCAAATTTCTACTGTACAAAATGGGTTTAACCCACTTTGTGCAATAGGATTTCACAAAAAGCCGTATGTTTCTGGCACAGAGAAAGTTACAAAATGTTCATAAATATCAAAAATATTCAGTGATCATTTTCTAACTTCTCTGCACTCAGAACCTTACGACTCTTTGCAAAATCCTAACCTGGACAAGCCAGAACCAAAAAAAGAAGAATTTGAACCGCGGATTTTACGGATAGCACGGATAAAAGATAAGAGGATTAGAAAAAAGAAGTTTTATATGAGCTGTAAATACTGATACATTTTGCAAATTTACC
>JAIPGO010000127.1 GCA_021736135.1 Candidatus Cloacimonadota bacterium | reverse complement strand
CGGTTTTGCCGGTGCGGCGATCGCTGCGGAACTGGGCACAATGAAGGAACAATCTAGCAGAATATTGTTAGATTGTTCCTTGTTGTGGCTCTGCCTGACCTCTCCTTACCAACCTGATACATGATTAGTACATATTTTATTGGTAAATCAGAAAAAATCTCAGGCACTCGAAATACAAATTCCGGGTCTCCGGTCTCGATTCACGCATCTTCGCATTTTCTCACCCTCTCATTTTCGTTTTCCCCTGTCTCCCGACTCACTGTTCACCAGAATGATAATACGTTATTTTCAACTGAGCTACCTTGCGAATGTCGCAGACCTCAGCAATGGTGGCGACTGGTACAGATTGTCATAAAACTGTGAGTGCTTTTGTCGACCATTGCGGAGGTCATTCGACCATTCGCAAGGTCTCAATGGGTCTCAAGTCACGAATCACGAGTTCCTAGTTCCGAGTTCCGAGTTCCGAGTTCCGAGTTCCGAGTTCCTAGTTCCGAGTTCCGAATCACGACTCACGTTAAAATATTGACACCTTCACCCGTCACCCATAGTCAGGAAAAGATAAAAACAGAAGCAGGGAATAATGGAAGAAAACTGGATAAAGGATTTTTTATCTGACGAGGATATCCGCAAAAACATTGCCGCCTTAGAGGTCAGGGAAAAAGTAAAAGGTGATTTCACCACCTTTCCTGCTGAACTGGATCCGCGTCTGCAGGAGTTGCTTTGGCAGCAGAATATCCGCCAGCTTTATTCACATCAGTCCCAGGCTATAAGTCTGGCGCTGCAGGGCAAAGATGTTGCCCTGGTTACCGGTGTTGCCAGCGGCAAAAGCCTTTGTTATCAGTTACCCGTGCTGCAAAGCTGGCTGGATAATAGCAAAGCGCGCAGTCTTTTCCTTTTTCCCACGAAAGCCCTGGCGCAGGACCAGAAACGGGAAATGACGGAACTCGTCAGTCAGCTTGCCGGCTGCATAAACCGCACCTGCGGCGGAGTCGGCGTTTATGACGGCGACACGCCTCAGTCCCAGCGGCAGGCGATCATCAAAAGAGCGAACTTCATTTATACTAATCCCGATATGCTGCACCTCGGCATAATGCCGCACCATACGAAATGGGCGGATTTCTTCTCTAATCTGCGCTACGTGATCATTGACGAAGTGCACATGTACCGCGGAGTCTTCGGTTCCCAGTTTGCCAACGTGATGCGCCGGCTGCAGCGCATCGCCGCTTTTTATGGCAGTAATATACAGTATATCTGCACATCAGCAACTTTAGCGGATACTGCCGGATTCCTGAAAAAACTGCTGGAACGCGATATCGAAGTGATCGATACCGATGGTTCACCCCAGGGTAAAAAGTATTTTGCCATCTATAATCCGCCCCTGATCAATCAGGAACTCTCCATCCGGCTTTCATCATTAAAGGTCGTGGTCTCCCTGGGTGCGCATCTGCAAAAAACCGGCATCCAGTCCCTGATCTTCACGCAGACGCGGCGCATGGTGGAACTGATAGTCAGTTATCTGCAGCGTAAGGTGGAACAGCCGGACGATATACTTGGTTACCGCAGCG
Organism: Candidatus Cloacimonadota bacterium; assembly: GCA_021736135.1. Taxonomy (GTDB): domain Bacteria; phylum Cloacimonadota; class Cloacimonadia; order Cloacimonadales; family TCS61; genus JAIPGO01. The sequence continues at coordinate 7,240 of JAIPGO010000127.1, read as the reverse complement.
GTTACCTGGCAGAACAGCGCCGTGCCATTGAAAAAAGCCTTAAATCCGGCGAGATCAGTCTCGTGGTCGCCACTAATGCTCTGGAACTGGGCATCGATATCGGCAGCCTCGATGCCATTATCATCAACGGCTATCCCGGCAGCATCGCCTCCACGCGTCAGCAGTGGGGCAGAGCCGGGCGCACGGGCGGCAGCTCACTCGGCATACTCGTTGCCGGTTCATCTCTCATCGATCAATATCTGGTAAAGCATCCCGCCTATCTCTTTGCCGGTTCACCGGAGCAAGCGCTGATCAATCCGGATAATCCCTTTATTCTGCTCCACCAGATGGAATGCGCTTTATTTGAAAAACCCTTCCGCAGCGGCGAAAGTTTCGGCAGTCTGGATGCCGAAGATACCGGCAGATACCTCGACCTGCTGCAGAAATACGGTAAAGTGCTCAAAACCGGAGAACAGTATTTATGGAAATCAGACAGCTATCCCGCTTCCGCTATCTCTCTGCGCACTACCGGTGCCGGGGAATTTCTCCTGCTTTGCCGCGAGACCATCATCGGCAAGGTTGATGAAGCCAGCGCTTACTGGATGGTGCATCCGCAGGCAGTATATCTGCATAATGGCATTTCCTACCTGGTCAAGGATCTCGACCTGGAAAAAAAGATCGCCTATCTCACTGAGGAAGGTCTTGATTATTACACGCAATCCATCAGCCGCACGGAATATGAACTGCTGCACCTGCATGAGGAAGTTCCGGAAAAGGGCTGCTCGAAAAGTAGGGGCGAAGTGCGTGTGGAACGTCAGGTGACGGGTTTTAAACAGATCAAATGGGGCTCTCAGGAAATACTCGGACAGATCGGACTTGATATGCCCGTCCGCGATATGGTCACCGAGGCATACTGGATCGCTATCAGTGATGAAACCGTAAATACCCTCAAGGAAAAAGGCTATTGGAATAATGTTCCCAATAACTACGGCATCGGCTGGCGCAAACTTACCGAAAAAGTCCGCCTGCGCGATGATTACACCTGCCAGTCCTGCGAATGCGCTGAAAGCGGCACGGCTTTTCACGTACATCACAAACAGCCTTTCCGCGCTTACCGTAACCAGTATGAAGCAAACCGCGAAGAAAACCTGGTTACATTATGTCCCGCCTGTCACAAACTGGCAGAACAGGAAGCTTACATCCAGAGCACCCTTGCCGGTATGAGCTGGCTTTTGCAAAACCTGGCACCCCTGCTGCTGATGTGCGACTGGAGCGATATTCAGGTTAATATGGACGGCAGATCAAGCCTGGCAGATGGTAAACCAGCCATCATAATGCATGACAGCGCTCCCGGCGGCATCGGACTTTCCGCCCGGCTATATGATCAGCACCGCTACCTCATGCACCAGGCGCAGGAAATAGTGGAAAACTGCACCTGCACAGACGGCTGCCCCGCCTGCACCGGTCCCGCCGCCGAATCCGGCGAAGGGGCAAAGGAGAAGGTGAGGGAACTGTTGAAGCTGATCGTGAGTCGTTAATCGTAACTCGTTAGAAGAAAAGGACTTTAGCCACAGATATCACGGATTTACACCGATAAGAGAAGATTATTTTAGCAACGAACAAAACGAACAAAACGAACAGAAGAAATATCCATTTTTATAAGTCTTATTAGGTGTATTAGTCCCATTAGGCCTATATTTAATTTTTCTTCTCAACTTCGCATCTTCCCATTTTCTCACCCTCTCACTTTCGTCTTCTCCGTCTCCCGTCTCCCGTCTCCCGTTTCTCGGAACTCGGTTTTCGATTTCTTCCTGTTCACTATTCACTATTCACTGTTCACCGTTCACTATTTTAACAAAATCAATTTCCTCACTTCCTTTAATGCCGGAGTTTCATAGCGCAGCAGATAAATTCCGCTGCCCAGGTTTTCCGCATTCCAGGTGAGGGAATGTTTACCTGCTTCCTTCTCTTCATTAAGCAAAGTAGTCATTTTCTGACCTTTGATATTGTAGATTTCCAGTAAAACATTTCCGGTTTCAGCCAGTTCATAATGGATATTTGTCTCAGGATTAAAGGGATTGGGGAACACGCTTAGTCTATTGGTATATTGAGGCACATCATCAACATTAGTCTGAGAGATTGTGAGTAACACTGGATTTTGGAAATCTCCTGATATCATATCCGCTGCAAAAACAAATCCGTAATCAAGTTCCACCATTTCAGTTTTTTCATTTTCCTGATAGAATAGATGGAATCCTTCCTCATAAACTTCATTACTGTAAACCATTAAGGCATAATATTTTCTGCCCAGTAGCTCGGTATAATCCAGTAACTCGCTTACTCCTCTGATCTCATCGTTACATAATGCCACAATTCTTGATTGTTCAGGAATTTCTTCTTCCGAAGACATAGTCACAGAACCGTTGAATTCATACGCCAGAGGATTAAAGACAGAACGGCTTACGGCAGTTGTTGAGTTTACATTGGAAACTGATGATTTTGAAGTAATTCTGGCAGGTGCCGGTGGTGGATAGGTAAAAGAAGCAGCATCAACGACATCTAACATATATCCTTTTCCCGGTTCAAGTTCAGTCAAGGAACCAAACCAGCCGAATCCGGTATAATAAGAAGCATATTGGGTCTGGCTTTTCACATAAGATGCTGATTCACCCAGACCTGAGAGAGCATAATCTATACCCTCTGCCGACTGGGGTGAATAAGAAATCCAGTTCCAGCCGGGATTAACATTATATACAATATCTTCAACGGCAACTGCATTACCGGAAAAGAGCAAGCTGGCAACCGAATTTGCATCAATTTTATACATGGAATAATTATTAAGGAGATTAAGGCTGCCTAACCAGCCTATACCTGTGTAATATGTTGAATACTGGGTCTGACTTTTTATGTAATCACCAGATTCACCTAAAGAACTTAGAACGCTATTCAATCCCATATCGGTGCCACTGATATTGAGAGAAAACCAGTTCCAGCCATCTCCGAATGTGATTTCAATATTAACGACACTTGGTTCTCCTATAGACCATCCCAGGTCAGATACATAAGGATAGCCATTATTCAAAGAACTATCAATATTCCAGATATCCTCAATTCCATTAATGCTTTCACTAGCAAAATCCCAGCCAATATCGGTATATGTTTCCATTATCTGCATCTGTGCTGTATTTACACTCAGCAGGTCTGTGATATCACCACTCAAATTTTCTCCAATGCTGTATGACTGCCCGGAAGTCTGATTATTCCATAAGCAGCTGCTGATAGAGGAGGAAGTATTACGACCCGCAAATCCGCCTAACTGGTTAACGCCATTTACTGTACTGCACGTGTAGCAATAGGAAATAGAAGAATTCTCATTTCCTCCCACTAATCCACCAGCTAAGAAAAAAGAACCCGATACGCTGCCGGTGGAATAGCAGTTATCTATAGAAGAATTATAATTTGTACCTGTCAGTCCTCCCTTAAAACTATGGTTTCCACTCACGTTACCGGTTGCATAGCATTCACTGATTGTCGAGTTCCTGTTATAGCCTGCCAATCCGCCACTATGATTTTCACTAGCTGTCACATTTCCGGTAGCAAAACACATATTTATTAATGACTGATTATCGTTTATACCTACAAATCCGCCTGTGCGTTCTTCTCCGCAAACACTTCCACTGGCATAGCATAAGCTGATGGTTGAGTGATTAGCAGAACCCGTTAGACCTCCGACGTATCTTACTCCATTAATCGTAGCTCCAGTATTATTATCATTCAATATCGAGTTATTGTTTACAATCCCGGTCAAACCACCGGTATAATAATTCCCGCTTACATTACCAACTGTCTGACAATTACTTATATATGAATCTGAACAACATCCTGCTATACTGCCTGTATAGTAATTTCCGGTAATATTCATACCAGTTAAATGAACATCATCTATTGTGGATTCATTAATACGACCAAAAAGACCGATATAGTTAGTTTCCGGTCTATTAATAAAGAGTCCTTCTATGAAATGACCATTTCCACAATAAATACCGTAGAAAGAAAGGTAATCCTCCCTGCCGATCGGGTTGAAACCTGCCCCGTTATTCCAGTTCTGCGTTTCAGAAGCATCTATATCTTCAGTCTGAAGATAATAATTACCTTCACTCCAGGCAGATTCATTGCTGCTTAACCAGAATAAATTGTCTAAAGAGGTAATTCGATAGGGATCACCTTCAGTACCGCTGCCTTCCGGAATACTGCTGTCATTTACTACCTGGATCAGATTCTCTTTCAGGATGGTTGATTCATCACGCGAAGCATCATTATAAACAGTAAGACTGACACTGTAAACTCCTTGTTCAGTATAAGTCCATACCGGATCCTGCTCATAACTGTCAATCATCCCGTCATTTTCAAAATCCCACTCCCAGATTGTGATATCACTACCGGATATTGATCCGTCTATAAAATTCACTGTTACGGGTGGATTACCTGGAATGTAATCTGCTTCGAAATCGGCCATCAGTTCTCCACTGTAGATCAATTCAAACAGGTCGGATATATAGGCAATCCCGTCATTAAAATCCTCGTGAATATTCCAGATATCCTCTATCCCGTTTACTACCTCATTGGCAAAATCCCAGCCAAGACCAATATAAGTATTCACTAATTGCATTTCTGCTGTTGTCACTCCGATCAGGTTTGAAACTATTCCATTCTGATTACCGCCTACTCCGTTCGATTCATCGGAAGTTTCTTCGTTCCACATACTATTGCTGATAATGCCATTATAATTAGCTCCGGCAAATCCTCCCTGGTTAAATGATGGTCCGGCAATGCTGCCAATCGAATAGCAGTTATTTATACTGGAATCGTCACAATGTCCAGTCAGACCTCCCGAATATCCTGTACTTCCATAAACATGCCCCGTGGCATAACAGTTGTTTATGTTAGAACCATTTTCGATGCTTCCAGTCAGACCTCCTGCTTTTGAGACTCCACTTATAATACCAGTGGCAAAGCATTCAGTAATCTCAGATTGAACAATAAATCCCACCAGTCCTCCAGTATAACTGGTTCCTATAGTTCTTGAAGAAGAATAACTATCTGTGATCAGTGAACCCGTAATATTGTATCCCACCAGTCCTCCGGTTCTGTTCTCACCTTCAACTCTCCCGCTGGAAAAACATCCACTAACCATTGAAGTTACGTTACATCCTACTAAACTGCCCACGGAGTTGTTACCGATGATATCAACATTTGTTAAACCCAGATCCTCTACTACTGCTTCAAAGGCTCGCCCAAAGAGCCCGATATAATTGGAATCAGGTCTGTTGATAAAGAGACTGTCAATAGTATTACTACCTCCATTATAATTACCACAGAAAGAATTATCCGCATCAAAACCGATCGGATTGAAGCCAGCTCCTTCATTCCAGTATTGTGTATCAGAGGCATCAATATCCTCTGTCTGAAGGAAATAATGAGTGCTGCTCCAGACGCTGTCCGTATTACAGATCCAAAGCAGATTTTCAAGGGACTCTATCAAATATGGATCGATCTCGCTACCACTGCCTTCCGGAATATAACCCTCATAATATACCGTTATGTAATTTACTTTTAATTCAGATGAAACCTGTCTGCCCATTACATCGTATGCATTCAGGTTTACACTGTAAAATCCTGGTTCTTCGTAAAACCATACCGGATCCCGATCAAAGCTGTCTATAGTACCATCATTCTGAAAATCCCATTCCCAGGTTTCAATGATCTCTAACGGCAACGATTCATTGATAAATTCGATGGTTAATGGCGCATTACCAAATTGAGTAGATGCTTCAAATTCAGAAAACAGGTCTCCATCATGAACAGCAGAAAACAAATCTGACAGGTAGGGAAAACCGTTATTCAGGTCATTATGATTATCCCAAATATCTTCTGTTCCATTCTCAGTCTCATCACAAAAATCCCAGCCAATTTCTAGAAAAGTATCTAATGTCTGCATTTCCTCCGTTGTAACTCCCAGAAAATTAGTCAACTCTCCTGCGATGTGATAGGTTCCCATATTTTGTCCTGATGTCTCCGTATTCCAGACACAATTAATGATATCTGCCATTTCATTTACGCACACGAAGGCTGCGAGCCAGCCGCCCGTTCCGGTTCCGGAAACAAAACCGCTGCAATAACAATTATAAATCTCTGAATAATATGCACTATGACCTGCCAATCCAGCCACACTGTCAGAACCGTAAACATTACCTATTGCGAAAGAATTGGCGATAAGTGAATGATCGTTGATATATCCAATGATCCCTCCAGTTTGCTCTGCTCCATAAACACTGCAATCAGAGCAACAATTCGATATAGATGAATGATCGTTAAGATAACCAATTATGCCACCAGTAAGATTCATTCCCTGAACTTGACCGTTCACAAAACAGTTACTAATGGTTGATACCTGGTTTACATAACCAGCCAGAGCTCCGGTTAAATTCCCTCCAGTTATATTTACCTCAGTTAATTCTAAAGATTCTATTTGTGCACCGAAGATACTACCAAAAAATCCTGTGTATTCTGCTGTGGGTCTCATAATAAATAGTCCACTGATTGTGTGATTATTCCCATTGTAAACACCACAAAAAGGAATGTATGTATTCAAGCCGATCGGACTGAAACCCGCTCCACTGTTCCAATTCTGGGTTTCGCCTGCCTCGATATCTTCTGTCTGCAGAAAATGGTGATTAGCTGTCCATTTGTCCTGAGATATACATAGCCATAACAAGTTATCCAGAGTGGCTATTAGATATGGTTCTTCCTCGGTTCCAGAACCCTCCGGTTCCATGTTTTCATTCACCACAATGATATAGCTGTTTTTCACTTTAGTTGATGTCTCCCTGCCGGACTCATCGGAAACTGTTAAACTTACACTGTAAATTCCGTAACTTTCATAGATCCATTCGGGATTCTGCTCAAAGCTGTCGATAATGTCGTCATTCTCAAAATCCCATTCCCAGCTTAAGATGGGATTCCCTGATATTGACTCATCATAAAAGCTTGCTACAAATGGCTCATACCCATAAGTAGATTCTGAAGAGAATTGTGCAAGTACTTCTCCATTATATATACTCTCAAAGCCTTTTTCATATTTCCTAACTTATTGATAAAGAATAAGTTAAATTTCTTAAAAACATCTTGACTACCTCCTAACTGACAAATTATTGTCTTAATGTCTTGCGGGACAATAAATTAAAAGGAGTCAAGATGCGAT
>JAIPGO010000020.1 GCA_021736135.1 Candidatus Cloacimonadota bacterium | reverse complement strand
GCAGGTTCGTCTGATGAAACTGTGAACGTTTGGAACGAACTTTGTCGGAAAGCCGTGTGCGGGAAAACCGCATGCACGGTTTGATGAGGGGGACAGGGGGAAGCTCAACTGAAGCCTGTCTCTACTCTACTGGTTGATATCTTTATTCCTGCAACTCCGGCTTCTCAACCGCATCGGGGGAGTGTATATTGGCTGAGAAGCCTTGAGCTGCATTTTATTTTATCAGTGCCATTTTCCGCGTAATTATCTTATCTTCATAACTTAAACATCCCAGATATATTCCGGCACTAACGCTGATATTCTGTTGATTTCTACCGTCCCAGACAAGCTGATTATCCTGCAGGTTGCCGAAATGTTTCACCAGTTGCCCTTTCACGTTATAGATGCTGAAACTGGCAGAAGGCAATTCGTCTGCCGGCAGATCGAAGCTGATGGTCGTGCTGGGATTGAAGGGATTAGGGTGATTATATATCTTAATGCAGGTTTCTGCCAGATCATTTTCTTCTGCGGGATTCTGCTGATAAGACAGTTGAAATATCTTCAGATCGGAATTCTCTTCAGTATCCTGCCTGCCATAACCGGCAATGGTCAAAAATCCCTGATCATCGCGGAACAGGGCATTCCCGCTGCCATTGCCCTCAAACAGTTCATAATCAAGTCTGATGCCATTGCTATCCACCACTGCCACGAAAGCGCGATAATCATGCGCCTGTGACTGATTTGCCGAACCGCAGATAAAGACGTTACCCGTTTGAGCATCTTCGCAGATGTCGTAGCCATAATCATAGAAACCGTTAAATTCCAGATGCCTTTTCCATACGTGGTTCAGTTCGCTATCGACCTTGATCAAGGCCGCATCCATCAATTCACCTAAATGCTGCGAAGTGCTGCCGATAACGTAAAATCCGCCATCGTTACAGGCGCATACGGCATTTCCCAGATCATAACTGTTCTGATGCGTATTCATCGTCCAGTAGGAATTTTCTGCCAGAACGTTGCCATCACCATCGATCTTCAAGAGTTCAATTTCGCGATTCCTGCCGCTGCTGCCTGCCCAGGGCTGATCAAATTCACCCGTGGAGCCGGTGATCAGATAACTGCCATCAGATAAGGCAATTATACCGTTACCACTATCGGAATTTGCGGAACCGTAAGTCTGCGTCCAGAGCGTATCTCCCCAGACATCGGTTCTGAGAACGTAAATATCGTCTTCACCCAGTCCTCTGGAATCTGTATATCCGCAAAGCAGGTAACCGTCATTCGTACGGCAGAGCGCTTCTGCCGTGTCAAAACCGTCCCCGCCGTAAGTGCGCAGCCATTCTTCATTACCCAGAATATCGGTTTTTAAAATGAAAATATCAAAACCTTCATTTTCACCGGCAGTTGTTAAGCCGCAGACCACGATACCATCATCATCAAGGGCGGTGCATATTCCCCTGGCATATTCCCAGCCGCTGCTGCCATAGCTATGGTTCCATATCTCATTTCCCGCAGCATCACAACATACGAGATATATATCGGTATTATTGCCCTCTACTGATGCCGTATAACCGGCAGCCACGAAACTGCCGTCAGATAACCGGCATAAGGCATTGGCGGATTCAGCATTTTCACCACCAGTATAAGCTTCCCATTCCAGATCAAATTCCGCGCTTACTGTCAGGCTGGCAAAAATTATTAGAATTAATAGATAAATTCTCATTCTTCTACCTCCTGCAGATTTTTCAAAGCCGTGAGGATGGCATAAACGTTCTGCTGGGTATAAAACTGTCCGCGCATCGTAGTGATGATATTGCCGTCAATAACGGGCGGGATCTTTTCGCCGACAATATTTGCGCCTGCTGCCGTCAGTTCATTTTGATAACCTGCCGGGCATTGCATCGAAACGCCCTGAGCTATTCCGGCAACTCCTAAAAGCCGCACACCGGCACATGACGTCCAGATCACGATGTCTGCCGCATCTGCCAGCCCTAAAAGCAGCATTGTATCCACGTCATTTAAAAATTCATAATAAGGATTTCCGCTGAATGAGGTGGAAGAATGGATCATGATGCAATCATAAATCGTCACATCGCTGATCTCACAGATCAGGGAATCAACCGTAATATTTCCGCAGCCAAGTGGCGCTGCATAAGACGGACATGGCGTTACAACCTGGTTTACGGAAGCTGTGGTAATATCCCAGCCCAGATTCCGGCAAAGCTCCAGATAACAGTAAAAATTGGCTCCGTAGTTATCCGGCAAAATCATCAAAGCCTTCACATTTTCAGCGGAGAGTGATGTAACTGACACTAAGATAATGAAATATAACATTAATTTCTTCATTAATTACTCCTCATAACGGGCAGGATCAATCGTTAATCCTCTTAACATGTAACGGACTTCGATAAAATAATAACTATTGGGAAACTGGGCATGCAAAATGTATTGATGCACAATACCATAAAGCGATTTCCAGAAAAATGTCGCTGCCAGTTCCGGGATCAGGTCGGCGCGGAATGTCCCGTTGCCCATACCCCGACGGATAATCTCCTCAGCCAGAGCATCCATGCTGAAATTCATATTGCGCAGGTCATCTTTGACCGTGTCACTTAATTTATCCCAGTCATTATGAACAGCCAGGTCAAACTGCTGCATCAATAAATAATACATGGGGGTCTGATCATAAAACCGGAAATAAGTGGCAGCCAGTCCCGCCAGTTCCTGGTAACTGTTTGCTGCTGCGGCAACGGCATTTCGATATTCCATTTCAAATCCATCGACAGCTTCGATCAATACTTCCACGACCAGGTCTCGCTTGCCATTGAAATAGGAATACAGCGTGCGCCGCGTAAACTCCGCTTTCTGCGCAATCTCTTCCATAGTAACGTCATCATATCCCTTTTCCAGAAATAGATCATGCGCTGCCTGGATAATATCGCTTTTTCTTCTCAGCATTTCCTTTTCTTTTCTATTCATCTTGCCTCCAATTACACACGTGTGCAATATATTCCCACCTGTGAAATAGTGTCAAGTTTTTTGGGAGTGCATTAATTCACATCCCCCCCGGAAATTTAATAAAAATATAAATTCCGGTTGAGTTTCTTTTCCCTGAAAGGGATAAATTTGTATAGCGTTTGGTTCGATCGGTACTCCGAGACTACCATATGAATGATGCATCTCTCCCTCCCCATCGGCGCTGTGCACCGATGGGGAGGGGGGGGATGCATATTTTTTACATAAGGTATCACCTGCGGTGCAACCTTAGGCTATACAAATTTATCCCGTACCGGGAATTATAAGAAATAAATCCTAAATATTACTTTATAAAATAAGAAGTTACCACAAATCATGAATAATAAAACGGGGGGATGCCAGTTTTGGGAGTGCATTTTCGCATCCCCCGTTTTTTTTTAAATCATTGAAATTGAAATTCAAAGAAATCATCTCCCAGCTAAGCCAAGAGTTTTGGACTGTACCCAGGACAAGACTTTTGAGCGACTAATGTGCATCTGATTAACTATTTACATAGAAACTTCATCTCATTGGTGTCGTCCAAAAGTCTCCGATAGATCGGAGCAGGCTTTGTTCCGGAGTACCGTTCAAAACTCTTGACTCAGCTTGGATATCTGTTCGACTAATAGAAGAAATTCCATAATCATAATCATAATCATAATCATAATCATAATCTGCACTATCTTATTACTGAATAATTTGTTATAAATATCTCTGAATAATTTTCCGGGGGGATCCCAGTTTTGGGAGTGCATTAACAGGTTAATGCGACTTAAGGGTTATTTCGGTAGTTTCTATGCGACTATGTGATTACTCAGCTTTATACTCGACTGCGTCTTGTGGCATTAGCCGTTCAACGGCTTTATACTCGACTGCGTCTCGTTGCATTAGCGGGAGCTAATGCACTCCAAAATGTATTCCACTTCGGCTAAGAATAATCCTTCCGGTGGGGCAGTAAAGATAAGGTCGTTGTTTGGATTGGCAGCAGCAATAAGATCTTTTATGATCATAGGATCTTTATTCTGATGACCCAGGCGGATGCTGGTGCCTATCATACGTCTGACCATATTATGCAGAAAGCGGTTAGCGCGAATACGGAAGATCAGTTCATCATCTTTTATTTCCAGAGTAAATTCCTGCACCGTGCAGCGTTGATGATGAAGGTCAGGATTCAGTTTAGCAAAAGTGCTGAAATCATGTTCACCCAGGAAATAAGGCAGGCATTTTTCAATAATCTCGGCATTAATGCGGTAGCGAGGCAGGAAAGCGGAATAAAGCCGGTTAAAGGGAGTGCGGTGTATTGCGAGGTGATATTCATAGGAACGGGAAAGGGCACTATAACGGGCGCTGAAATCAGAAGTCACCTGCCAGCTCTGTAAAACTCTGATATCATCGGGCAGGCGTGTATTTAAAGCTGCCACCATTTGCTGAGGGCTGATCTCCTTTTCCAGATCAAAATTAGCATATTGCCGGAGAGCATGCACGCCGGCATCTGTGCGTCCGGCACCGGTAACGGTTAGCGGAACTGGAGCATCAAAATAGCTGAGCGCTTTTTCCAGGCATTGCTGCACGGTGCGTGCGTGATCCTGGATCTGCCAGCCGGAAAAATGAGTGCCGTCATAACTGAGTCTAATGAGATATCTGGGCATAATTTTACCTTAAAAATATAAATATTGTAAGTGAAATAATTAAAAGGCCAATACCGGTTGCATCAGCTTTATAGCTATATCCCGTCTGCGGATTTTTAGAATTATAAACCTGTTCCCGGATTTCTTCCAGATGTGCATGGGTAAGTTCCAGGCTCAAATTGATCAGTGTTGCCGGATTGTTTGTCTGCCGGCGTGCTTCCTGAAAACCGGCGAAGAAAAGTGGAACGAAGAGTAATGTCGCTGCCAGGTAAGCCTGAAAGCCTTTATGTCGGGGCAAAAGCGCAGCCAGTTCCTCAATTTCCACAGTTTTAAACAGATATGCGGAAAGCAGCAGCAAAATGGCAAGCCGGGCAGAAAGCATTAAAACTCCGTAAAAGTCATTTCCCGAAATTATTCCAAACAGGCAGATAGTTATAAAGAGAGGCAGCAGTTTTAAGAGCAGCTTTAACCAGTGCAGTATCAGGGAAGGAAACAAGGCAAAATATAAAAGCAGCAGCAGAAAAAGTCCACCAAGTTGAAGCGGTTGAGCAATAATAATTCCGATACTCAGAGCCAGCGTAACAATAACTTTCAGAAGCGGGTGCTGAGTATGGAACAGACTGGCGGGTCTCATCACTCGTTTGTTTTAGGGTGTGGGGATCTTTCCGGGGCAGCGGAAGCGGGAGCATCGGATTCCGGTTTTTCAATATCCTCCAGTTCCAGGATCATTTGCTCTTCCTCGTTTTCAGCTTCTTCAGTTTCTAAAGCTTCCTGTTCTTTTGCTTCCAGTTCGACCAGTGCAGGCAGTCTGTCAAGGATCAAAAACTTCTCACCATTATATACATTGGCAATATTCTCTGCATAAACAGAATTTTCATTAAAAGCTAATAGCCTGTTAAAGAGAGGTTTAGTTGCCAGAGTGTCCGAATAAATATGGAACTGGATATAAGCTCTGGTATATAGTGCCTTTTCATAATAAGTGGCTGTGGAATCAGCCGAAAGCTCCGTCAGCAGAACCAGCGCTGAATCTGCCAGCTCAGGTATCATTTCCAGAGCCAGGCGCATAGTTTCGTTTTCTTTTCGTTCCGCAGGTGTTAAAAAATCTACCGGTTCATTGTTGATAAATTGACCGGCAGCATAAGTATAGCGGCTATCAGGATAATCTTTCAGCAGCAGGTCATATAACTCTTGCACGGCAAGAGAGTCTTGAAAAACAGTTTTCTGCATCCACAATTTCACGAATTGCACATAGGGTATAAATTTTTGATCATACTGTACAATTTCATTTTCGCCCGTCTCGATTTTCTGCAAAAGAGTATCACTGCGAGTTGGTTGTGGTTTCACGGGCGGGACAGAAATTGAGTCCTGCAGAGTGATTACCAGAGAGTCTGTAATAGCTGCGAGAGTATCTTCCATAACCGGTTCCGGGAAAACAATTCTGCTGAGCGAATCAAGCTCAGCCCGATAATTGACGATACGGGTGGCGATTATATCACGATGAGATATGATGCGGTTATAAACAGCCATAGCCGAATCCGGCAGGGCAAGAACTTCCACATAATATTCAGCGAGTTTCATCTGCTCATTAATGAGTTGTTCCAGTTCTATATCGGAGGATGAGCTGTTATACTGTAATATCTGACTGGCGACGGAACTATGAGTGACAGCTTCTTCGACAAAGGGAGATTTGGAATTTTCGGTGCGGACGTTATTATAGTATTCAATAGCCTTTTCATAATCATTAAGGATGCGGAAGTGCATTTCAGCCCGCCAGAAAGAGCTTTCAGCAGCAATATCCGTTTTGGGATTCTCTGTGATCAAGAGTTCAAAGATGATGTCAGCTTCTTCAGTGGAATTTAATTTCGCTAAAGCGCGTGCTTTCAAAAGGCGAAGTTTATTTAGCTCCGGTTCACGATATTCATCTTTCAGGAGCTTTTCGATCTGTTCCATTGCCAGAGCAGGATTTCCGGCAAGCAGATTATTACTGGCAATGTAATATCCGGCTTCCAGCTTCAGCTTTTTATCTGCTTTAATATCAAGAAAATCCTGAAAAGTTTTGATCGACTGCTCATATTTGTCGTTGCGGTGATAAAGCAGTCCCAGTGAGAAATAAGCTGACTGCTGCAGCTCGGATTTTGGATGCTCATCAATTAATTTCTGATAGTAATATTCTGCCTGGGAATATTCCTCGTCTTCCAGATAATATTCCGCCATCAATTGCAGCGCTTCCGGCAGATATTTTTTTGAAATACCAGAAACAATGAAATCACGAAGTTTCTGATATGCTTTATCATCCTGGTTCATTTCTTTGAGGCACCGGGCAATATAGATATGTGAGCGCATGGCATGTTCGCTATCAGGATAATACTGGATGATCTCCTCAAATTTTACTTTCGCTTCCAGACGGCTGGTCTTTTTGTAATATAGGCATTGAGCCATCATAAAGAGCGCATCCTCAGCCCATTTGCTGTCTTTATAATCCGTGAGAATGATGCCGCATTTCTGCATTGCCTTGTCATAATTCTGCATAGCAGTCCGCGAAGGTTTGCCATCTTTGATGTCTTCTTCCTGGGCCAGGGTGAAATACTTTTTGGCATTATAAAAGGTATTATAATAGGCGCAGCCGGTGAATAAAAGTATCCCCAGCAGAATTAATCTTATGCTTTTCATTTTTTTTATTCCAGTGTGATCAGATTCTGAATATAATTATATAACTCATCCTGCAGAAAAATCTCCTGCATGGCGTCAATATCGGGTTTCAGATAGCGGTCAGTTTCCAGGCGCGCAACTTTTGTTCGCAGGAACTGGTGAATTTTTTCCAGAACCGGTGAAGTTGCCACATCTCTATCTTCAAGCGCCTGCAGACTTACCATCAGTTCAATTCCCAGTACCCAGGCGACGTTTTGCAGGATAGTGCGGGCTTTCACGGCACCGATTGTGCCCATACTCACATGATCTTCCTGATTGGCGGAAGTAGGTATGGAATCAACGGAACTGGGATGTGCTAAAACTTTATTTTCCGAAACCAGCGCAGCAGCGGTATATTGAGCAATCATAAAACCCGAATTGAAACCGGGTTTAGCTGCCAGAAACGGTTTTAATCCTCTGCTGAGAGCAGGATTCAATATTCTTTCCATTCTGCGTTCCGAAATACTCGCCAGTTCTGCCACGGCAATACCAAAACTATCGGCAGCTATGGCAACGGGTTCTCCATGGAAATTACCACCCGAAATCACCTTGTCCTGTTCCGGAAAGATCAGGGGATTATCCGTGGCAGCATTTATCTCAATTTCCAGAACGGCTCGATTATATTCTAAAGCAGCACGGATGGCGCCATGGACCTGCGGAGTGCAGCGAACGCTGTAGGCATCCTGCACATAAGTACAGTTCATGTGTGAATCACGCAGTGAAGATTCTGCCAGCAGTCGGGAAAGGTTTTTTGCGGAAGCGATTTGCCCCGGATGCGGTCGCACCTGATGTACCAGTTCGTCAAAAGCCGACGATGAACCCAGTTGGGCATCAATACTTATGGCAGCGCAAACATCTGCCAGTCGGACAATTTTCTCCGCCTGCAGCAGGTTCAAAGCCATGATCCCGGTCATAACCTGCGTGCCGTTATTGAGTGCCAGACCTTCTTTTGCTTTCAGTCTGGCAGGCGCAAGACCCGCTTTTTGCAAAGCTTCTGCTCCTGGTAAGATCTGTCCCTGATATTCTGCTTCACCTCTGCCGATGACAACCATTGCCAGATGCGAAAGCGGTGCCAGATCACCACTGGCGCCTACGGAACCCTTTTCAGGGATACGGGGATGAATACCACAATTGAGCATATCAATTATAAGCTGCAGTGTTTCCAGTCTGATACCGGAATTGCCTTTTGCCAGCACATTCAAACGCAGCAGCATAATGGCGCGTACTTCTTCCTGAGAAAGGTAATTCCCGACTCCTGTGGCGTGTGAGATGATCAGGTTTTCCTGCAACTGGTCAATTTCTTCGGGGGGGATGGTTATAGTGGCAAATTTCCCGAATCCGGTAGTGAGACCATAAACGATATCTCCACGAGCTATGATCTTCTCTACGTATTCGCGACATTTGACAACTTTTTTAACAGCCTCTGAAGTGAGTTTTACTTTGGCGAAATTAGAGGCTACCGATTTGATCTCAGCCATTGTCAGGCTGTTGCCGTCAATATTTATCATATCCGTAAATTACGTTCCTTAAAATTTATATGTACAGGATAACAAGGGGGTGTTTTCCGAATTGAAATCTACTCCGAAACGGACTCTTTTCAGCTTGTTGGATAACCGCAAGGCATCAAACGCGCTGATAATATGATTGGCTGCAATTGCACCTCCCAGAACTTTCAGATAATCGGAATATTCCTCAATGCGTTTGCGGTAAACACTGTATTCCCGTTTGTTATTGGAAGTTTCCCAGCTCCAGTAGTGTTCTTCATCATAAGCATGCGCATCAATATATTCCTGCTGCGCAGCGGGATCATCCGGATACAGTCCTATTGCAATCTGAGCAATATGTGCATTATAACCACCATCACTGAATCCTGAGCAAATGTAATAGCGCATATCTTCATAGAACTGGTAAGAATAATCACCTGCAGGATCTATGTTGCCATATTTAGTGGCATATTTAATGGAAGCTTCTGCTTTATTATCCGATTCAGAATTGTAATAGAAATTCATTGTCCAGAATCCGGCTTCTACTGCCAGAAATCCTAAACCATAAGTTTTCTGTAAAGATAGCTGACCCCAGCCGGGGACAGCTGCTGACTTGAGAAAATTCAAGCCTGGCCTGATATTATCTTCTGCCTGTAAAGCGAAGAAGAATGTTAAAACAATTATAATGGTGATTGCTTTAGAATTTATACGCATAACCGATGCTCATTCCTTTCCTGATGAAATCAGGATTTACGTAAACGTTACCCTGAGTACGGGTATTTCTTTTTACTGCGGCTCCGGTGAGAGCAGTATCTATCAATCCTACTAAATGATTGAGAACTACTGCTGCTACTGCCAGATTACTATATGTTTCCAAATTTTGTCGCTCGCGGCGCATGCTGCGGTATTCCTGCCAGTTGGCAGTGGTTTCCCAGTCCCAGCTGGCATCTTCAGAAAGCAGATTTTGCTCCACGTAAGCATAGTAACTATCCAGATCATTATAGTATAATACAAAATACGACCAGGCATCCTGGCGCATCTGCTGATTGTAATCTTCACTGGAAATATAGTTCTGAATCAGCTGATAATGTTCTTTATCGCTTCCCAGGGGAACATTAGCCTTATTCAAGGCATATTGTTCATAAGACTTTTCAACCCAGTCCACTTCATGGTTCAGGCGTATGGCTGCTCCCAATGTCAGAAGCTCGGTAGCTAAAAATATGCCGGCTTTTGTATTGTAGCCCAGATACGCCTGTCCGCTGCCAGGAACCAGCGCTGAAAACAGCATTGCCTTGCCTGCCGATTTACCTTCTGCCGCCAGTGGCAGCAAAATAATTATCAGCAGCAGGCAGAATATATATTTCTTCATAATATCCTTTGCTTAAAATTTATAGGTCAACATCAGAGAAGGATTGATATTTCCTTCAGCATAAGTTGGAGCTATTTTTATACCCCATTGATTATAAGTGAGATGGTCAATGTTATACCTTCTGGTCACCCGGGCAGCATCGATAGTTGCCAGCAGGTGATTGAACAGCAATCCGTAAGTACACAAACGCTTATTGTCAAAATTTGTTTCCGCATCTTTACGCATTTCAATATATTCTGCTCTTAAGACGCTGTAAATTCCGTTATTATAGTTATAAATATCATGATACATATCATAATAATCAGATTCGGTATTGATCGGATCATTGCCTTTCCACTTTTTGTCACCTTCATCTATTATCCAGTGTGGTCCTGTCCAGGTGCTGGTGCCTTCGATGGTCGCATATATTTCCACCCAGTCCTGCCAGCCGAAAATATATTTGTTATACTTTCCGATGTCTTCATAGAAATGCTGAGTGTTGTCTTCATCAAGCCGGAAATGTCCACCGGAACCATAATCGGTAGGATTAGTGGGATCATAGTCATCAGGTGCGTAAAAGTTATCGTCCGAAAGCGGATTATCGATAAGTGATTTCTGAGCGCTATACTGGTATTCCCTGCTATAATACTGAATGGCAAACTGCTCATACTGCTTCGTGATATCTTCACCTTCACTGCGGTAATAGAAATAACCGAACCAGAGTCCTATTTCCAAAACAGGAAAAATATAAGCAGTTATTGCTCTCTGATTGGCATAAAACTGACCGGAACCAGGAATCAGTGCAGAAAACAGCATCGCTGTACGAGCATCCTTCTGGCTGTATTCAACCTGGAATATATCGTTTACCAGTTCCTCAGCACTCAGATTTATCCACAGCATCATCGCCATCATCGCTAGTATAATTACACTTTTTTTCATTTTGCATACCCCTCTCAAAAATACTTTTTACTATTTTACTATGCCCAAGGCAGTTGTCAACATTTTACTTGCGCTGCTGATACGCGCATAATAAACACCACTTGCCAGACTACTTGTGTCCAGCCGGATGTCCTGATATTCTCCGGTTTCCTTGAGTTTGTTTGTTTTATAAACCAGATTTCCCGCAATATCATAAAGTTTGAGGCTGATATCTGCCGGTGCGCCTGTGACTCTGAAACGGGCATATCCTTCTCTGGATGGATTTGGATAGGCGTAGGCAGAAAATTCCTGTTCATCTGGTAGAGCATCCCAGGCTTTTCCAATAAAGATTCCAAAATCGTTCTGACGCCAGCCACAGTTGATTAGCGGGTTGTTTATATGATCATAAAGCAGGGCATTATATAATGCTCCACTCTCATCACCGCCAAACCAGTTCAAGCTCTCTGTATCCGCATCATGCCAGTATTGTGGGATAATTCCACCGGAAGGTAGAATACTGGAATACTCCTGATGATAACTGCCTGCTGTGTCCACCGCTAATTTACCGCCGGTTTCGCGTTGCAGCATTAAGATTATATTGTTCGACAGATGCAGTGATTGAATATTGCTGCCTGCTGTAATTGCCCTGTTTTCCAGTAATATGGGATAGCCGGTCTCCAGTGAACCTTCCAGGGTTAAGGCAAAGAGTTTTTCACCAGCAGCAAAGACCATTCTTACCGCTCCATTGTAAACAAGTGGTGTTAAAATGATCTGGCTCGGTGCGGCCTTGTTATAATCACTGGAATTGAAGATCTCTTCCTCACCGTTCAGATTATATCTACGGATACTGCCATTTTCAGAAGCGGTATAACAGGTTGTATTTCCTTCCAGATCTCTAAATATTTGTGGATAATAGGCAATGTTGCTTTCGGGAAGTAAATATTCTACCTGGATATCAGCAGAAACCATATCAACGTAATAAAGCCGGTCAGATGTCTGAGCAATCAGATATTCTCCATCCCAGGCTACTTTTGCACCTGCTATGGTCAATTCCAGTTCATTAATCATAAGCCGGTCTGCCAGGGGATATATCGTCTGTCCCGTTGGCAGGAACATGGGGGCGTCACTGAAAGCAGCAGGATATTCCTCTTCGCTGACATCCAATTCGTTCACTATTGCCAGGATGTTGTCTGAAACCAGCACGAATTCATTGTTACCATCGCTATCATAATCATAACTTACTGTAGGCTGGGTGATCTCATGTGCCCAGTTATAAATCACGTCATATGAGTTATTCCATTCATTTCCGATCCTGGTCAATAATTCTATGTTTTCATCTGCCAGCACCGCCAGCGAAGGATATTGATAAACAATTCCCGGTCGGCTGATAGCATTCAGAGTATCGTAATTTCGCAGGATGCTGATCTCATCATAAGCCTGACAGCCATAACGGAAAGACATATATCTTTCCATACCCGGGTTAATATTATAGGAACTTATTTCCGATAATCCCAGAAAGGAAGGATCACCGTCATTCGTCATCATGGCAGGAATGGATATTCCATTAAAATCTACAGTATGAATAAACTCATCTTCATTACTCAATATTACATTGATAGCTATACCCTGGTCTGCCCAGCGTACAAATTCGCCGTTTTTGGTTAAAACGGGCTGATAACGGAAAAAAGGATCCCACGCTGAGCCCAGAATATTATAACTGTCATTGTAATTGCCGATATTGTCAAAACCATCTGCTTCGATTACTTTCACTCCCCTGTGCGTATGCAGGGCATTCACCGTGTTCATCGCATAGTTGGAGTAAAACTCGTCACCTTCCCATTCACCTTCTTCATAGATGATGCCATCATCTATATGCCAGATGACAAGTCCGCCGCCGTAATTATATATTCTGCCGTCGTCACCGGTATTCTGCCAGCCAGGTAAAAAGAGATCATATTCCCAGTTCGGTGTATCCCGCGGGTCAGGTGCAGGATAGGTGGGATACCACAAGACGCGGTATTTCTTATCGATCGTGCTGTTAGGATTTTGCGGCAAAGCACCCTTAAAATTCAATCCGCTGTCTCCGTCAGGATCAACCTGCCGGTTCTCAATGAGCAGATATTCTTTATCTGTTAAAGGCACTTTTATAAAATAAGGATATTCAACTCTACCGCCTTCATACAGCTTTTCTGCCGGATCAATCCGGATAGGCTGGCTCCAGTCCAGTTCGCTGATATCAACCAGCATTTTATTATTACGCAGATAATCTTCCCAGGCAAGAACCCGATGCCAGGCGCTTGGTAAAGTTGGAAGTCCGCCTTCCAGGGTGATTAGTTCGCCATCAATTTCCATAACCACCAGTTCGCCCATGCCACCTGAATCCATAATATCAAACCAGCCGACCTGTGGTGCTCCCGTTAAAGTGCTATACAAATCAGCAAAACCCAGCGAATGCCCGAATTCATGAGCAATCACGCCGTTCGGGACTCCATACTGTCCATCCTGACTGATGGTTTCCGGCACATTACAGGCATGATCAATTACTACGCCGTCAACTGTTACTTCTTTGCCTTCGCCAATCTGGATGAAAAAAGAAGGTATATCGGAAGAACTGTCTCCTCTGATGTCATGCTGGGAATCAGCACCGGCATGCAGGAACATAAAATGCCCATAACTGGAAAAATCTACGGTAGTATCAGCATCAACGGTGATAAATACATCGCGGAAATATTCTTCAAACCTGCTGATCATTAAATCCGTATCTGCTCCAGGCGGAGTATAATAACTCATTTCATGAGGCAAAGTATAAGCTATAATGGCTGTATCTGCTTCTGTATATTCATATTGAGGATAGATGTCAAATTCCAGATCATATGCACCAAGACTGGCTGCCTCATAATAATAGCGAACGCTTTCCAGCACCCACCAGTAATATTCCTGATCGTGGGGAGGCTTGCCCAGATCAAGCAGATAATCTCCGGCATCCTTCAGGAATTTGCCATTTCCCGTAGTGGAAGTATCTGCGTCTTTCTGAAAGTCTATCATCATAACCAGCAGGCGATTTTCCGTCCCTGGTCTTAATGTCCTATTTACTCGCGGTGGCTGTTTTTCAAAATATTGCTGAACGGGGTGGATTCTCCTCTCTCTCTGCGGCTGCGGTTCTGCTTTGCGAAGCGCAATTTTATCTGCAGATAAGAGAGTAAGAAACAGCAACAGCAATACTACTGTCAGTAGTTTCTTTCTCTGCATAGCAGCCTAAAACGATACTTTTACACTGAACGTTTTATTATATGCCTGCAGGTCTCCACCGGGCTGCATAGCAAAATCTACATCAATACGGAATCTATCCTCGTAAATATAGAATAAGCCGCCACCAAAGGAAAAACCTTCGATGGAACCCGTGCGGTCAAGCAGATAACCGCTACGCAGACTTAATAAATTAAGGTAGGCATATTCCGCCCCGAATCCCAGAATTACTTCTTCCCATTCCGCATCAAGCGGCTGATCAAACCAGTCCTGTACAAGTCGTGAATACCAGTCATGCTCCCGGTTTGCCAGCAATTTATTCATATCGGTATTCACCGTAAGACGGCTTAATTCCGATTCAAAAGCTTTCCAGGAAAATCCCAGACGCAGATTCAAAGGTAATGGATCACTCTGTTCTTCATTAATATAGGTAATGTTGGGTCCAAAATTCTGAATATTGAAGCCAAAATCAAGCCTGCCCATAGGTATTATGGGAATGATATTCTTTTGCAGATAGCCAAAATCAAAGGCAAAGCTACTGCCTTGTCCCTTTTCTCCCGTTTCCGTTTCTCCCTGTCCCTCTGGTGCCAGATCTGAATGGATATACTTGAATGCTCCACCTACTCCAATATTCTTCGATACCTGATAGCCATAAGTTATGGCAGCGGATACATCCCAGGAACTGAAATCCTTTATAAAGGTACCATCCTCATCATACATCTCCTGTGTGCCATAAGTCGCATAAATTATACTTAATCCGAGATTACCGGTATCTTCAAAATATTTATTCACACCTAGATATTCATAATAAATATCATCAAAAATTTCA
Organism: Candidatus Cloacimonadota bacterium; assembly: GCA_021736135.1. Classification (GTDB taxonomy): domain Bacteria; phylum Cloacimonadota; class Cloacimonadia; order Cloacimonadales; family TCS61; genus JAIPGO01. The sequence continues at coordinate 31,263 of JAIPGO010000020.1, read as the reverse complement.
CCAAACCAGTTGGTGTGCATAAAGGCAAATTGTGTCGAGCGATTGAATGCCATCGCTCCCGTATTCCAGTAACCCGCAAAGGCATCGTCAACCTGCGCCACGTGTGCCTGTCCCATTGCGCCTGAACGCGAACTCGGCTCGATTAATAGATAGATCGCAGCGGCTTCCGATACAGCAAAAACCAGCGACGGTACTATCAACATCAGCACCAGAGTCATTAAGGCAATACTTTTTTTCATATAAATCCTCCGAATAAAATTCTAATACTTGGCTGAAGAAAAAAAATGAATAGTCAGGCGACCAGAACAACTCAATTTAACTTTCTTACCCTCCATTTGGGTTTTTTTAGCTAGCGCTATTTTTTTATTTTTCTGGTGCCGAAGGCCGGACTTGAACCGGCACAAGCATAAGCTTGGAGGATTTTGAGTCCACTGCGTCTACCAATTTCACCACTTCGGCACTACACATTATTATCAAAACTTAAATGCTTACCTCATTCTCAACTGTCAAGATTTTTCTCAAATTCTGACTCTCGCATCCCCCCGAAATTTATAAAAATATCAATTCCGGTTGAGTTTCTTTTCCCTGAAAGGGATAAATTAGTATAGCGTATGGTTGGATCGGTACTCCGAGACTACCATATGAATGATGCATCCCTCCCCCACCCCATCGGCGCGCAGCGCCGATGGGGTGGGGGAGGAGATTTTTTTTACAAAAGGTATCACCTGCGGTGCAACCTTACGCTATACAAATTTATCCCGTACCGGGAATTATAAGAAATAAGTCCTAAATATTACATTATAAAATAAGAAGTTACTCCATATCCTGAATAATAAAACGTGGGGATGCCAGTTTTTGCATTAACTCACATCCCCCCGAAATTTTTAAATATCTCGTCTTTTGTGAAGTTTCATTTCCCTGAAAGGGATATATTCGTATAGCGTAAGGTTGGCTCGGTAATCCGAGACTACTTTATGAATGTTGCATATACCCCCACCCCATCGGCGCGCAGCGCCGATGGGGTGGGGGAGGGGCTCATTTTTTACATAAAATAGCACCTTCTGGGCAACCTTACGCTATACAAATTTATCCCGTACCGAGAATTATAAGAAATAAATCCTAAATATTACTTTATTAAATAAGAAATTACCCCATATCCTGAATAATAAAACGGGGGGATGCCAGTTTTCTCAAATCCTAACTAACCTCAATTAAGTCAATTTCCCATCACCTCTGCTAATCCGGTATAATTTGCCTTTTTCAGATCTATATCTCACTTCTTCACGATACATCGGGAGGAGTAACTTGCTCAAAGTGGGTTTAAAACAATCTAATGAAGATGTCATCAACGGAGAGAAAATATTTGACGTTATGAGACGGTTATAAGTATTAAGCAGAGAAAACATAAAGAGATTAAATGAAAAGAAAGAAACCGAAAAACAATGCCGCCCGAATAAATATGGCGCTTTATACTTTTCTGTTAATAGCTACGCCATTTCTACTGGTGCGTAACTATTTGCAGCAGGCAGTAGGTATGCTGAGTCAGTTGTCTTTTTCGGTTGCCGGCATGAATATTCCTTATGTTCTCAGTGCTGCCATTTTAGCGCTGCTACTGGTTATCATTATAAATATCAGGCATCTCCGTCTGCTTCATCTGCTGGTAATATTAATAACTATCATCCTGATGGGAATTGGTCAAAGTTCTACGGATTATTATTTCAATCATGACTTTTATGAACTACAGCATAACTGGCATTATTTTGCTTACGGAATTTTTGCCTGGATATCGTATCTTTATCATAAATCGATAAATACATCTCGAGTAAAGTACATCTGGTTTACTTCCCTTCAGGCAGTACTCATCTCTGTATTTGATGAAGGAGCACAGATATTTATCAGTGGTCGTGTTTTTGACATCTGCGATAACGGAAAAGATATCTGGGGAACGATGGTGGGCTTGATAATAGTACTTCTATTAACCCGTGATAAAGAGGAGAAGATCAAACTACTCTATCGCAAACCCTTAGCAAATCTTCAAAATCCCTGGTCTTCAATGTTCATTCTCCTGTTGTTTTCCTATATATTCCTCAATATTTCTTCAATATTGACTGAATCACGTTACATACCATCAGCAATTCTTTGGTCTTTTATTGTTTATATTCCCTTGATACTGCTGCTTTTCTTTCTCCAATTCCGCTGGTCGCGTGTTGCAGTTATAGTGCTGCTGGCAACAATAGTGGTTTCCGGGTCAATCACAATCAAAAAGAATAGCACAAATATTATTATCCAGAAACAGGCTGGCAGATTAAGCTGGCGTGGTATTCCGGTACCCTGGTTTGATCTGATGGTGCAGACTGATGGTGTACCCAAGCTGGTGGATAAAAAGATCTACTTTAATAAAAAAGACAAGATAAACCGCATATATGGCCTTTGTGAAGATATAATGCTCATCGGTTCCGGCACGAAAGGTCAGGGAGGTAAAGGTTTTTCCTCAGAAAAATCCTATTTTGTATTTAATCCTATCACTCGGCGACCCCTGCAGATACTGGTCTATCCTAATCTTCAAGCCTGCAGAATCTATAATCAGTTGCAGGCTGATGGCAAAAAAGTTCTTTTGATCATTCACAACGGATAGGGGAGAAGTAAATGGAAAAACTGAATAAATACGTCCGCCGGGTCCTGTATTTTATCTGGAGTTGTCTGCTGATTTTTGCGGTTATCTGGTATATAGAACCAGTATGGCTGCAAGGTATATCGTCTCAGGGTAAGATCGTGGAAGGTACTGAGCACAAGCTAAAGGGTGATGAGCTACTGCGTCAAAGTGATTTTGAAGGAGCTTACAGCTCTTATAGTCGTGCTTTGGAAATTGAGAGCTCTCTGCAGTCCGCAGCCATCGGCAAGGCAATTGCTGCCGAAAGACTGAACCACAACCAGGAAGCTTTAGCGATTTATGATAAATTACTTTCAGAAGGTGCGGAGAAGCCCTATGAAATTTATTATAACCTGGCGACTATTTACGAAAAGAACCGGGATCGTGAGAAAACGATCGCAGCCCTTGAAAAAGTGATTGATACATCCCCGGCACCTTATGATGCCACAGTCCGCCTTGCCAGGTTATATTTCACCAGTTCGCAATGGAAAAAGGCACTCTATTATTACAGTCTGGCCTTTGAGACAAAGCCGGATATGAAAAACGACTATCTTAATACGCTGCGCTCTGCCAGAATTATCTATCAACTGGATGAGGATCTGATGAATGATATTGATAAATTGATTGAGACCGGTTATACGGAGGCAGCAGCGGCGCTTTATTATGAATCTCCCTATATGGAATCACTTAAAAGTGATCCTACCCTGGCCAGGATCTATAATGATGCCGGATACTGTTATGCCAGTCTGGGTGATGTGGCAGCAGGGCTTCCTTTTTTTCAGCAGGCAGCAAAAATCCAGCCTGATAACGAGGAATATCGCCAGAACCTGGAACGGGCACAACAAGAGCTAAAAGAGTAAAAGAATTTCTACCAGCACTCTTTTTTCTTATTGTTAAGGAAATTCCTTTACATTAAAAGCTGAATTTTTACATTATGCAAAAAGTTTGAGTTTTATTTCATAAGTATAAGGAGGTATGTGAAATTATGAAAAAAGCATTGTTCATAGCTTTAATTCTTTTGTTATGCTTCATCAGTTATGCTGCTGAGGCGGGACGTATTTTTGGTATTGTGAGATCAGCCAAAACCGGAGATCCGCTCCAGATGGTGGCGGTAAAAGTGACGGAACTGAAAACCGGTGGTTTCACGGATAACAGCGGTAAATATCTGATCCAGGATATAGCGCCGGGTAATTATAACTTATCAGTAGAACTTATTGGTTACAAGTCTGAAACGAAAGCCGTTACCGTTAATGCCGGCGAAACATTGACAGTCAATTTTGAGCTGAAGATTTCTGCTGTTTCCATTGGTGGCAGTTCTGTAAGTGCTAACCGCGCCATTAAACGGGAAACACCAATCGCTTTTACCAATATTAGTGAACAAGAGATTTCGGATAAATATACCACAGAAGATATGCCTCAACTTCTGGAAGATGTTCCTGGTCTTTTTGCCAGTACTACTGGTATGGGAGATTCCGAGATCACGATGCGCGGTTTTGATGCCGATAAGATCCAGGTGCTGATCAATGGCATCCCGGTAAATGATCCGGAGTCTCAGAAGGTTTACTGGTCAAACTGGACAGGTTTGACCTCCAGCGTGAAATCAGTTCAAGTACAAAAAGGTGCTGGTTCTTCACTTTATGGCTCAGGCGCTTTTGGCGGATCACTGAATATTGAAACAATTGGCTCAAAACAGGAAGGCGAAACTACGCTGCGGACGTCTTACAGCTCATTTACAACAGATGGAGATGTGGCAGATGGAAAAGGAGATTTAACTTCATATTCTCCTTATAATTATAATGTTCTGGTACGTCATACTTCCGGTGCCCTTTTTGGTGGAAAATTCAATTACAGCCTGATGGCAGAGAGAAAAGTTGGTGATTATTACATTGAGGGCACGAATTACCGAGGCTGGTCTTTTGGCCTGGAAACTCAGAATGTAGTGGGAGGTCATAAACTCTCCACCAGCTTTTTAGGCGCACCGCAATCACATAACCAGGTTTATTTTAAATCTGATCCCAAATTAATGGAAACTCTGGGTAGGGAATATAACCGTAATAATACGAAATACCAGGAAAATTATTATTTCAAACCGCAGTTCTCGATCCGTGATGAATGGGAAATTGATGATAATAAAGTGATGATGACTAACCTTTTTATAACGAAAGGTAATGGCGGCGGCAAATATATCAGCAATGATAAGTTTGACATTAACACCGGGGAAATATTTTTTCAGGATAATTTTCTGACTTCAGACGATCCTCAGCAGTTTGAAGATTTTGAGTTCGGAAAGCATGCTCTTTACCTGTATAAAAAATATGGATATGTTTCGGAAGATTTTGTATTTGATGGAGTAGATAATACTCTGCCTTTCCCAATTTATGGCCCGACTTATAAAGGAAAACATATTTATGGTCCTGTTGATGGTGCAGATTTCTTTAGTGGGCGTTATGATTATTCCTGGATCAATAATAATGTCAGCGATCATTTCCAGGTTGGATTAAATACTTATTATGAGCAGGATGTAAGTGAAAATCTCAATATGGTTTTTGGTGGTGAACTGCGTAACTGGAGTGGTACTCATATTGGTAACCGGGAAAACTTCCGGCACTATTATGATGATCCTGACTCTCTCAACTTCGTGGAAGTTTATGACACTATAGAAAAGAATTATGACTATACTACTAATGTGCTTAATATGTCAGCTTTTGCCAGATTCAAATATAAACCAGCTGAAGAAGTGAATATCATGTTTGACGGACAGATCGCCAGATATGCTTCCAAAGTTGATGAGAATCCCATTGAAATTTATGATCTGGGTACCGGAGAACCTACGGGAATATTCTATTATGATACAAAAGACCTGACAGAAGTAGTCGATGGGGATACTCTTCTCAAATTCAGTAAGGATGATTACGAAAAAGTTTACTCATTCTTCTCGCCCAAGGTTGGTATTAACTATAATATCTCGCAGTATTTCAATATCCGTAGTAATTATTCCATTGCCTATAAGGAGCCTAAAACATCGGAATGGTATGGCTATGATGGACCGGATACGCGTCAGTTGTTTGAGAAAAATATAGTGCTTTATGATAGTCTTGGCGTTCCTTACGATAATGATAAGGAAGAAACCTTTTACGGTGAATTGAAACCGGAAAGGATCAATACCCTGGAATTTGGGGTGGGATATGAAGGTGATGAGTTTAATATTGATGTTAATTACTATATTAGTGATTATACAGATAAGATCGAAAGTGCAGATGTGCCTGTTACTGAAGAATATTACAATGTTCTGAATGATTCCATTGAAATACGAAAATTCGATGCCGCGCTGGTCATTAATGCCGGACAGGCACGTCATCAGGGAATCGAGATCAGTATGTCCGGTTTTCCTGTGTGGCTGCCATTTGCTTCCTTATTAAGAGACCAGTCAGATCGATTCGATAGCGCATTGTCAATAACTCTTGCCAATTATCGCTGGACAAAGATGAACGTTGAAGAAATTTTTAAAACGTCCGCTGAAGATATGAAAGGAAAGGTTGTACCTTACTCTCCGGAAAAAATGGCAAGTGCCAGCCTGGGATATACAATACCAGTTTTTACTAATGATAGTAAATTACGCTTCGGGATCAATGCTAAATACTGGGACGAATATTATTCGAACTATACAAATGAATATTTTGCGAATTATATTGAGAACAGTTCGGGAGCTTTCGTTCCGGATTCCACATCAATAACCAGTTCCAAGCTGCCATATTTCTTTGAAATGGGAGCTGACGTGAAATACAGTTTCCTGATTGGTGGTAAAGAGGCTTTCCTTAAACTTGGATTTAATAATATCCTGAACCGGGAAAATTATTCATCAGCCAGAGTAAGCACCGATTACAACCGTGGTTACTTTGATGAGGATGGTAAATTCGTGGATGATTACCTTACAGATAATGAATATATGTATGTTACACCGTCACCGCTATTTAGTGCTTACTTAACTATGGAATTAAAGTTCTGACGGGTGTTTTGAAATGATAAAAGGGGAAGCTTGCTTCCCCTTTTTTATTCATTCTGCATTCTCATTCCAACGCTCTGCCTCCCATTCTCATTCTTACGCTCTGCCCCCTATTCTCATTCCTACGCTCTGCGTGTAATGTGTCTTTTCGTCAGCTCCGCTGACATCTATCAGTTTACTGCCAGCCAGGGAATAGATAAAAAAGCTTTGTATATATGCAATATGTTCTGGCGATATACTATGCTACCAGATTTTGAGTAGAGTAATAATTGTCAGCGGAGCTGACGTAAAGACATTCCAGGCTGGAGCCTTGGAATGAGAGGTGGGGGCTTATTCTCATTCCTACGCTCTGCGTGGAATGTGTCTTTTCGTCAGCTCCGCTGACATCTATCAGTTTACTGCCAGCCAGGGAATAGATAAAAAGCTTTGTATATATGCAATATGTTCTGGCGATATACTATACTACCAGATTTTGAGTAGAGTAATAATTGTCAGCGGAGCTGACGTAAAGACATTCCAGGCTGGAGCCTTGGAATGAGAGGTGGGGCTGGAGCCTTGGAATGAGAAGTAGGGCTGGAGCCTTGGAATGAGAAGTAAGGGTTGGAGCCCAGGAATGATCAGAGATAAAGCAGAAAATATATTTAGCTGATAAATCAGCAGATTACCCTAAACCCCAATCCTTATCAATTTCTATTATCCCATTATCTTCATTATAGTTACTGGCACTGGAATATCGCCAATGCTCAGGTTCATTGACAAAACCTGCTTTCACGGGATTGAAATGTATATAATCAATTTTAGTTTTCATCATTTGCGGAGATAATATTTCCTCTGGATGGACACCTTCTTCCCAAAACTGATATTTGCTCTCCGAATTCTGATTTCTCTTGTTTTTGTGCATAAATTCAAGGAAATAGACATTTTGATGTAAAATATAATAATCGATAATCTTCCTGGCTGTAAATGACTTGAAATTTCTTATCAGTTGAGCGATGTTGTTACACTGAATAATACAATGAAGATGGTTGACCATGATAACGTAGGCATATAGACGTATTCTACCTGTTTCATGCAGGTATCTAAAAGAATTGAGAATTATTTCTGCAATTTCAGGATTATTAAACGCCGGCTGCCAGTTGATAACTGTACAAGTGCAGAAATGAGCATTATCTTCAGTGCCAAATTTATACGCTGATTTTCCCATATCAACCTCACTATGAAATATATGGTGAATTATAATTTGTCTGTTTTTAGAGTCAAATTATTTTCAGTATCTTAATTTGTTTTGGGATTAAATTTCTGGGTAAATTAATAATTGTCAGCCAGTGGATAGATAAAAGGCTTTGTATATATGTAATATGTTCAGGCAATATACGATGCGACCAGATTTTGAGGAAAGTAATAATTGTCAGCGGAGCTGACGCCAAGACATTCCAGGCTGGAGCCTTGGAATGAGAATTAGGGCTGGAGCCTTGGAATGAGAGGTAAGGGCTGGAACCATGAAATGAGAGGGTGACGCTCTGATATAATAAAAAAAACAGGGAAGCTGACTTCCCTGTTTTTGTAAATATCTTTATAGCTGATCTTTATTTTAAAAGCACCATCTTACCGGTGGAAGTATAGCGTCCTGATCTCATCATGTAATAATATATTCCGTTACCGACAGCTTTTCCATTTTCATCATTACCCTGCCAGAGAATACGGTGTTCTCCGCTTGCCTGGTTACCGTTCAGCAGTTCTTTTACCAGTTCACCTTTGATATTATAAACATTAAGACTAACCGATGCCGGGGATTTCAGGCTGAATATAATCTCAGTTTCAGGATTAAAAGGATTGGGGTAATTACCCTTCAAGTAAAGGTTATCACCGGATACTTCATTTTCATTGTTATCAGTCATTACAACAGTAACGATCACTTCATCAGGTTCGGAAAAGAAAGTGCCGTCAGACACAATCAGGCTGAAAACATAATCGGTTTCAACAGTAACCTGTGGCGCCAAAAAACTGGGACTTACAGTGTTACTTCCCGAAAGAACTATCCCGGCAGGTGCCGTCCAGTTGAATGATAACGGGTCGCCATTAACATCATAGGAACCACTGCCATCAAGAGTCACATTTTCTCCGCTGCCGGCAATAAGTGGTTCACCAGCATCGGCAATGGGTGGTGTAGGTGGAGCTATAGTGGCAGCCACCATTTCACTCATCTCAGATTCGCCGGTTACAAAAAGTGCTGTTACCCAGAAAAGATATGTTCCCTGGGGAAGATTGTTGATCATCAGGCTGTTTTCATCAGGTTCTGTGGTCTCTTCCAGCAGTCCGTTATTATAAACGTTGAAGCCTAAAAGACTGCGGTTCATTTCATTATGATCCCAGCTCAGCAGTACGTCATCCTCATCCAATACAACGGCAGTTACATCGAAAGGTGCTGAAAGGTCTTCATAGGGGAATAAACTGAAAACTCCTCCCTGGTCACTATTAAAACTGCTGCCCATAGGATTAATATTGGATAGATAAAAATAACCGTTACCATAACCTGACCAGCCGAAATTAAAATGAAAATAACTCGTTCCCTGATAACCATCGAGATTAAAAGCATGTCCGCCGGCACTGCCCACTCCACTATAGATCAAAGGATAACCGTTATCAAGATCTTCTCGGACATAAAACTCGTAAGTATCAGAGGAATAACTATCTTTAGCACGGAAAGTGGCACTGGGATGATAATCGAAATTAGCAATCATAGCATTCCGGGCACTATATTGACCGTAACCAACCTGAGCGCCTGAACCACTTGAACCATAATCCATTTCCACAGCTACTCCGGCTGCCCATTGCAGTTCCTTGGCCTCGTAAGTAGCACTATTATTATTCATACTGTCATAATTAAAATATGAATTCTCAAAATCGCAGCTTATGTTACCATATTGCGGATGATTATATGAATGCGAACCAGTACCCTGAGTCGGATGCCCCCAATAATACATGACCTGTGCCATTGAAGTAGCCACACAGCCTGCATAAACAAATGGATTTGTTCCCGTGGGACCATAAGGGCAATGCTGATTCCAGGGTGAATCTTGATTCCAGTTACTGCTCATCAAAGGTGCCACGTCACGCAGATCTCGCTGGGGAGTAAATGAATTGCTGGTCAGTCTGAGCCATTCGTTTTCTATCCTGTCTCCGGCAGCCAGATCAAGTTCTCGAATCTGGTTCATCTGCCACTGCCACTCAAAAAACCAGTCTTCTAATTGAGGTGGAATATTCGATGGGTCATACTCTTTTTCAAAACTGTAAGCGAGAACTGGAACAGCCCTGTCGTCACCTGCTATTATCACATAGCCTGTATTATTATAATTATAAATATAGAAATCGGTTTCGCTATCACCAACGGTATAATTTTCTCCCCAGGTAAGTTCTTCGATCCCGCCTCGTTCCAGCAGGATATTCACTGCTGCCGTTAGCACTTTTTCTTCATTTACTGCTTCCCCCAGTAAAATCCCCGATGCTGCCAGTATCAACAGCATTATTATCGCTTTTCTCATCAAAATACTCCAATCTAATATTTTTAGAAAACTTCCTGAACGCCTGCTCAGGTGTCAATAATAAAAAATAAGGCAAAATCCTTAATTACGAAAAATTACCTGAGAACAGTATATTCTAAATTGCTTACATCTCAATTATAATGCGCTTTTTCTCTTTGTAATCCTGAAGCCAGTTTTTATAATCTTCTTGTTTCACCTGCTGCCGGTATTTACTCTTAAGGCGTGCAAAGTCTGACTTTGATATTTTATTGATATTGTTTATGTAATAAAACATCAGCCTGCCATCGCCAATCTTCAGAACCGGGCTGTAGTAACCTTTCTCGTGTTTCAACATATCATCGATCAAAATCTTGCTTTGTTCAAATCCGGAAATGCTGCTGCTTAATCTCAGGTTTCTTAATCTTTTATAACCTCCCAGGAAATATAACAATGTATCCGGCTCAACCCCTCTTTTCAAGTCTGAAATTATTCCCTGGATATAATCCTGTGCCAGCTCCAGTTGCCGGTTTGCCGCAAGTATCTCCTTTATCTGTGGCAGGGATTCTTCAAAGCTCCGCTCTTTGGATGTGACTTTCTTCCGCATAAAAAGTACCGCATATCCTGTGTCAGTTCTGATAATGCGGGTTAGTTTTTCATTACGCCAGAGACGTAATAAGGCAGCGCGGTATGATGCGATATCACCAAACTCCGGATATGGCTGCCTGATATCCTGCAGTGGTGTTTCAAAAATCACTGCCTTATCGGCATAAACGAAACAGTCGCTATAATAGGTCGTGGAATCAAAAACAGCCCGCGCCTGACTGTATGCAAGTGAATCTGCCCTGTATTCCGCTATTCTGTTCCTGATTGTAAATCTCACATCATCCAGACTGGAATATCCCCTTTCTATTTCTGATATTTTGCTGATGATTAACCAGCCCTGTTCTGTCTCAATAGGATGAAGGACACTGTATTCCATACTTCCTTTCAGGAGATTGCGTAATCTTTCGGGCAGCCGTTCGTATTCCACGGTTCCGTCTGTTATCTCATATTCTGTATCGGCAAAACCCAGTCGTACAAGTTCATAATCATACCCATTTCGCAGATAGTTATAAGCCAGTTTAGCGCGCTCCCAGTCTGTGCATACCAGAAAACGGCAGTTCACGGCATCTTCATGATAATAGCGGCTGTAATTATCCTGATAATACTGCTGAATTTCGGCATCTTCAACCTGCACCGCTTCAGGATCTATGCGGTAATGCACACCAGCTACAGCAATGCTGTCTGCGGTATCAAAATCCTTCAGGTGGCTTTCAAAATATTTCCGGAAATGTGCTTCATCATAGCGGTTTTCCACTTCCACTCCATAGTAATCTCCAATACTGAGGTCATCGAAATCCGGAATATAGCTGGGCATATAACTTTCCAGAACATAGAAATATTCCCGACCCTCATTTTCTATTATTCCATAAGTTTCACCGGCTTTTACCGCTCCAGCTATCATTTCGTCAACTTTATCCCGGTAATGATAACGCTTCATATATAACATTCGGCGTTCTACCTGCAGACCGTTATCTCGAGCCACGCTTGTCATATAGCTCATATTGAAGAGGTACCGTTCCAGAATAGTGATAACTGCATCGCGTTTCTCGCCCAGAGTCCATTCCCTGCCGTATTTCCGCTGAAATAGTTCAATCCGGTAAACTGAAGCAGCCGGTACTTTGAATTCATCGAGATGTGAAAAGAAATAACTCCTGAATTCTCCTTCCTGAGAATGAAAACTCTGATCGGAAATATAAGACTGCCAGACTTTCTTTTTAACTTCATCCAGGCTGACTACGCTTGTCGGTTTATGATCTATCAGCCAGTACAAAAGATAACCTTCCGTTAGTTTATAAGGCTGGCTGATTTCTCCGGGATACATCAAGGACACCTGCTCCATAATGTTCTCATCCAGGAGTCCTGCTTTGCCGTTTTCCGCAATATAGCCGGTTGTCAGTTTGGGATAGCTGATCGGAATTTCCTGCTTGAGCAGACTGCGCACCTGCTGAGCTTCTGCCAGTGTTAAACTGTCCAGTGCCACAGCATAAGCCTCATCACGCCGTTTCTGATTTTCTAATTCAACAGATTTATTGAATTCTGCCAGTTGCAGGCTGTCTTTTATTTCCTCAACAGGTAAAAGTTCCAGTGGACTTACGTGTTCATAAAACTCGTCTGCTGCCACTACTGCCTGTTGCACAAAGCCGGAAAAGGGAACCAGTGCATAGCCAATCTTAAATTCCGGTAAAGCTTCAAAATCTTTCCGATGAACCTGCCAGTAATGCTGGGCACCTTCTGCTGTCAGCTGACGGGAAATACTCACATCTTCCAGAGCAAATTCCGCATAGCTGATGTCCAGAGAAACGTTTTCATGTATATACCTGTCAAGCAGTTCATCGTCGCCTAATTCCTGAGTTCGGGCAATAAGCTCCCGCGTTTTTTCGATTAGAATATCTTTTCTCATAGTATCCAGGATCAGACGAATGCGGTCTGTGTCTTTCAGGTTGTTATATTTGGCATAATCAAATTCACCTTCAGTGCAAAACAGCGGATGATCATAAAACTCCTTGATAAAAAGTCCTTCCACCTCATCATCTGTTACGGTGATTCCTTCCTCGTGAGCATATTGTTCCAGCAGTTTGCGTTCGATTAGATTATCCAGAGCCATCTGCCTTTTTTCCATGACATCCAGGCTATCCGGCAATAATGCCACTTCCTCGCTGAAAGCGCTGCTCTCGATTGCCTCACCATCTACCCAGGCTACCGGTACGCTGCCCAACATTCCACAAAAAATCAGAATAACCGATAAAACAAGTATTCTATTCATTAACTACCTCATATATTTCACTATTGGTCACTCTATTTCTTTACTGTTTCCTTTCAAGTAATTTTCTTTAAATGTCCTTGCAAATAGTCGTCTTTGAATTTTATATAATGCAGGCTGTGGTCATGAAGTCCCTGCACTTCTTCCTCTGAAAGCTGGCGCACCGCTTTGGCTGGTGAACCGATAATTAAACTGCACGGCGGGAATTTCTTATTCATAGTCACCAGGGCACCGGCTCCCACAATAGATTCCGCTCCGATTTCAGCGCCATCAAGAATGACGGCATTCATACCGATGAGCGAATGATCACCAATCGTGCAGCCATGCAGCATCACCTTATGGCCAATAGTTACATAATTACCTATAATCGTTGGATTTCCGTCACTCATATCCGGTAAAGTGAAATGTGTTACGTGGATCATGGATAGATCCTGAATATTGGTGCCTTTCCCTATCTTTACGAAATGAATATCAGCCCTGATAACCACTCCAAACCATACTGAACAATCTTCACCCAGTTCCACCATGCCGATCACATCTGCAGATGGTGCAATCCAGGAGCGCTCACCTATCTGCGGAGTCCAGTCTTTAAATGTATAGATCATAAAAGTCCTCTATTTGATTTTATTATAATTACTAAAGTGGGTTTTTACATAATTGGACATGTCCTTTTTCCCTATCTTTTCTGCCAGTACCTGCGCCGCTTTATCTACAATTGCACCTGCACCGCGTGGAATATCCATTTCCAGCTCCTGAGAGGTTTTCACGAACCAGCGGTTCAGGTGAAACCTGGCAACTATTGATGCTGCTGCCACCAGCGGATCGTTTTCACCCTTGATCCTTGCCGTGAAGGGAATATTGCGCATCTCCTGCAATGCACCTCTGATCCTGCCTTCCGTAGTAAATTTATCTATCATTATACCTTCAGGTTTATAGGCACTATGCAGATCAACTATCGTTCGGGCATGCATCCAGGCAAGCAGGTCATTCAGGTTTTTACCTCTGGTTTTCATTTCCGCATATTGGCGGTTATATGTAGCCGGCAGCAGCGTAATCGTCTTGATCTGTTCGAAATATGCCCCATAAAGCCGTTTGCCGATGCCCTCAATCTCTGCATCTTTCAAAAGCTTGCTGTCCTTGACGCCGATCTGCTGCAGGAAAGGTAGAATTTTCCGCTCACCATAAAAACCGGCTACCACAAGCGGTCCAAAAAAATCCCCTTTGCCCGATTCGTCAGTCCCTATCCAGTTCTGCCATTCATGGTCAATTTCCACCGGCTCATAGGGCTTATTTAAAAGACGGGTCAGTAAAGGACGCAGTTTATTCTTGGGAGAACCACCAATAACTGTGGAGAGCCCCTTTTTCTGGGAGTAATAGATATTTATGGGGATGGAATCTTCTTTACTGCAGAATTCCACCTGCACTCCATAATTGATTTCTTTTTCGTCAGAAAGCTGCAACCCATGCCTTTGCGCAACGGGCAGCAGAGTTTCCAGAAATTTCATGATCGCCGGATGCATTACTTATACTTTTCCAGCAGTTTATCGATCAGCAGGTCAACGTAAAATTTGATCTGAGTATAAGCCTGTTCGTATACTTCCAGTGATTGACGATAAGGGTCGCTGATATCTTCATTATGTCCAACGAATTCTCCCAGCGTAAAAACATTCCCTTTATCCCAGCCGGCATTGATCAAAGTATTGCGATGCTGGCGCGTCATTGTAAGCACCAGCCGGTTGCGTTTAATGATTTCCTGGCTGATACGCAAAGAATGATGCGCAGAAGCGTCTATGCCTTCCCGCTGCAAAAGAAGCAGCGAATTCTCACTGATCGCTACTCCCGTATCCAGAACCCCGCTGGAAATTACCCGCCATTTTAATCCTTTCCTTTCTGCCTGCTGCCGGAAATAATATTCCGCCAGAGGACTGCGGCAGATATTACCGGTACACATAAAATTCACCTCTGGCTCATAATAATCTTCTTCCAGTTGCGCAAATGGCAGTTTACCTTCCCGCAGACATACCAGCTTGTCATCCTGAAGAGTGATTACCGTAGATGGTTCACCCTCCGCGATCAATTCATCATCAGGCACCAGCGCCAGATCAAACCAGCTATTGTAAGTCGTCATTATGTTTCGGAAATCTATTTCCGGCGTTTCACCCGCCATATTGATACTGGTGCTGATCAATGGCAATTTCAGTTCAAAAAGAAGCTGTAAAAGATCCTCTTCGTCAGGTATGCGAAAAGCTACTTTGCCTGCTACCTGCAAATGTGCCAGCTCAGGTGCTGCACATGGCAAAACCACGGTTAAAGAACCTGGAGAATACTGCTCTAATAGTCCTTTCATTGCTGCCGGCAGCATAACACTATACTTGTCAAGGGCAATAACGCTATCCAGTAAAACAATATAACCGGTTCCGGGCGGACGCCGCTTTAGTTGATTTATCCGCTCCAACGCTGATATATCTCGAGCATCACAGCCAATTCCGAACATCGAACCCGTATAATGCAGCAATAGCGGATGCTCAGCCTGGCGCCAGGCTGATAATAACTCATCTTTCACCTTATGATATAATTTCATGAGATACTCCTTATCTCCAAATATAGTTAATCTGATTTTTACTACCAGAAAGTCAAGAGAATCGTTATAAGTAAATGAAAGATGAAAGATGAAAGATTGAAGATCAAGTAATCTTTTGGATTAAAATCCCTCTTCTCTTTTCCGCGTCTTCCGCGGTTTAAACTCTTCATAAGTCATAGGTGCACCACTGGCGTACCCGCAAATGGGGCGCCGTCACGACTCACGACTCACGCTCTCACAGATTGATCAACTGGAAGAAGGCGAAGAAATGAAGGATCGTAGCAGCCAGGGTGATGGCGTGTGCGTAAGCCTGATTATATTTCATGCCGTTCATGGAGGCAAACCAGAAAGAGACCAGGTAAAGTATGGCTCCAGGGATGAAGAATATTTTGAAGGAAGCTGAGAAGAACTTGAGACAGATAATTAGAGTTACTATCAGGAATAAGATGAGCAGCAGGTTAATGATGAAACCAATATCAGCAGAATTCCTCTTATTAAAGAAGAGATTTAAAATACCGATAAGGCATAAAACTGCTGTAACGATAAAGATGCTCCAACCCAGAGAGGATTGCAGAATTACCAGATTCAGTGGAAATATCGTACCAGTAATAAACAGATAGACTGCGCTTTGTTCCATTATGCGGAAAATGCGTTTTGCCTTGTAATGCATTAGACTATGGTGAAAAGTGGAACAAAGATAATAGAAGACGGCAAAGCCGCCGAAAATGGCAAAGGAAACCACCTGGTTTACATTATGCTGAAGCGAGGCAAATACAACGAGCAGCACGAGAGCGGCAATAGAAATCAGTATACCAATGCCATGAATGATTCCGCTGGCAATTTCTTCCTGCAAAGTTTGCGATGTAAGCATGTGAATGCGGTCAAAAAGTCTTTCTCTTGTAGTCACAATATATCTCCTTAGCGCAATTTTTTAAAGCGTAACCAAAAAAGCTTTCCTCAAAAAACAAGGCAACATATTTCCCTGAAAGGAGTGATAATCATTTGCAGAGTGATAAAACATAAGTTGTTGCGGGATAAGGATAAACTATCAAAAAAAGTACAAATAGATTGACATAAGGAAGGATGAGAAAAAACCTGCTCTGCTGAGGTTTAGTATGAATGTAATAAAAAGCTCAAGCGGCTGGATCGAAGTGATAACGGGCAGTATGTTCAGTGGAAAAACAGAAGAACTTATACGCCGGGTAAGGAGAACCCAATATGCCCGGCAGAAGTGTCTGGTTTTTAAGCCGCGTATTGATGATCGTTATGATAGCGATCATATTGTTTCGCATAATATGATGAAGGCAGCTTCTATCAAGATTAGTCGGGCAGAAGAAATCCGGGAACATATCCAGGCGGATACGGAAGTGGTTGCCATTGATGAAGTGCAGTTTTTTGATGATAGTATAATATCTGTGTGCTGCCAACTGGCAGATGAGGGCAAGCGGGTTATTGTGGCAGGTCTTGATCAGGATTACCGGGGTAAACCTTTTGGACCAATGCCGCAATTGCTGGCGCTGGCGGAATATGTGACCAAGAACCTGGCAATTTGTGTAAAATGCGGCAATCCTGCTAACCGTACGCAACGTTTGAGCAGGGAAAAAGATACAGTGGTTGTGGGTGCGGAAGATAAATATGAAGCCCGCTGTCGTAACTGCCACAAAATACTGGAATAGGGGGCATCTTTGGCGGAAATGAGTTTTATTCAATATCTGCTGATTCAGGCAATAAGCGTATATGAATTATTAATTGTGGTGAGAGCGATACTTTCCTGGTTTTCACCGAGTCCTTATAATCAGCTATACCGATTATTGATCAGACTAACCGAACCATTTCTTTCAGCCTTAAGACGTTATCTGCCTCGTTCACAGGTGGATTTTTCACCGATTGTGGCAATCCTGCTTTTATCACTACTCGGCAGAGTAGTTCAGGGCTTTTAATATGCTGAAAGATCAGATAGCAGAAGCTTTTGCTTACATTCGCAGTAAAACAGAGTTGCAGCCGGCAATGGGAATTGTCCTGGGCACCGGCTTGAACGGCATTGTGGATATAGTAACAGATCCGGTTACCATTAATTATAAAGAAATACCGCATTTTAAAGTATCAACGGCACCCTCGCACGCCGGAAGGCTGATTTTGGGGCAACTATCGGGTAAAACAGTTGTGTTCATGCAGGGCAGGCTGCATTATTATGAAGGATTCACGATGCAGGAGATCACATTTCCAATCAGAGTTCTGGCAGCTTTGGGAATCAAAGTGCTTTTTCTCACAAATGCTGCCGGCAGTTTGAATCCTGCAATGCTGCCCGGAGATCTGGTGATCCTGCAGGATCACATCAATTTTATGAGCGCGAATCCCTTAATAGGCAATAATTATGATTCTCTGGGGGAACGTTTCCCCAGTCTGCATGAGCCTTATAACGTTCAGTTACGTCATCAGGCGCAGTCCATCGCTGAGGCTGCGGGATTTCAACTGCAAAGCGGTGTTTATGCGGCAGTAGCAGGACCCAGCCTGGAAACACGGGCGGAATGCCGGATGCTGCGCAATCTGGGAGCAGACCTGGTGGGTATGTCCACAGTGCCGGAAGTTATTGTGGCCATACACAGTGGCTTGCGGGTAATAGCAGTTTCTTCTGTCACAAATCTGGGTAATATATTTCATCGTCAGGCTCATACGCAGAAGGACATCCGCCGCTATGCTGCGCAAAGCAGGCAGAAGCTGGAAAAATTAATAAAAGAATTAAACCTAATAATGGAATAAAGAAGGTAGAAAATGTCAGACAAAGAATTAACGACAGAAAAACTCAAGGAGTTTGAACAGATCATACTCAAGGAACGCCAGGCTTCGGAAGAATTGATCCGGGAACTTGATGAATTGCAGAAGCACAGTTTAAAGGATAGCAGTGGTGATCTTTCGTCCTATTCTCTACACCAGGCAGACCTGGGTACTGATACTATTTATGCTGAGAAAAGAGTTTATTATCTCAATGGCGAAATTGAGAAACTGCGCAAGCTTAATCTTGCTCTGAAACGTATTTATGATAAAAGTTATGGTGTTTGTGAGATTTGTGGAAAACAAATAGGTGAAAAACGATTACATGCCATACCTTATGCGCGGTATTGCATAGAGTGTAAAAGCGCAGATGAGAAGAAAAAGAAAAAACATTGATGAAGAAAACCGGCTATTTTCTCCTCGCTATTTTTATACTGGTGCTGGATCAGGTTAGCAAATACCTGATCAGGCTGAATTTCGTTGAGGGTGAAACCCTGAAGATTACTCCTCAATATCTCTGGATAACTTATGTTGAGAACACGGGTGCTTCATTCAGTTTCAGCCTGGGTAGTGATAATCTGAACCGGATACTATTCAGTATCATCACGTTCTTAGCTTGTATCCTGGTCACATATCTGCTATTGAAGGCAAAACATTCCCTTGAGCAGACTGGTTTTGCGCTGGTTCTGGCAGGAGCATTGGGAAATTTGATTGATAGATTAATGAAAGGAAGTGTTACTGATTTTATAAATTGTGATTTCCCTGATTTCATAATGCAGCGCTGGCCAATATTTAATGTAGCAGACAGCTCTCTGGTGGTGGCAATATTTCTCTTGAGCATCTATTTTCTTTTTGTGGAAAACAGAAAGAAAGCGGTAATTCCTCCGGCAGAAATTTAATTTGAAGAAATGAGAAGATTGATGACATTAAGGAAGCGGTCGGTTATAGTACTATTCCTGCTGTCATTAATAATACCTGCTATCCTGCCGGCAGTAACCGTTTTTGATATTCAATATACTAACGATGCGCAAGGTAATTCTCCCTATCTGGGGCAAACGGTTACTGTAAGCGGCATCGTAACTGCTTCCGGTTATTATTCCGGGGCAAATTACAACCGTTTTTTTCTCAGTGATCCGGCAGGTGGCGCCTGGCATGGGATTTTCTGTTATAATTCCGATTATGAAGTGTCTGCAGGAGATCTGGTGGAATTGACAGCTCAGGTTGAAGAATATTATGGATTTACGGAGTTAAATAATGTGTCCAGTCTCCAGATTATCAGTTCCGGTAATTCTATCCCCGAACCGGCTACTGTAACAACACAGGAAGCTGCTTCGGAAGAAGCATATGAAGGATGCCTGGTTAAAGTAGAGATAGTTGATGTTACTGCTGTTACTAATAATTATGGAGAATGGTATGTGAACGACGGCAGCGGTGCCTGCCAGATAGATGATGCCATTTTCAGCTTTGGCGAGGTTACCATTGGTACTCATTTCAATAGTATTACCGGCGTAGTTGATTACAGTTATGATGAATATGGCATAAATCCCCGTAATGCAGGTGATTTTGTTTTAACAGGTATGCCTTTTATAGAAGAGATTACTATTGAACCTGAATCTCCCGTTATCGGTGAAGACGTAACAGTTAAAGCGCTAATTCGCGACTATGACGGATTCATAACGTATGCCAGCATTACCTGGCGTGAAGTAACGGGTACTGCCGGAGCCTGGCAAACGAATAGCCTGCTGCCAATATCTGACGATTATTATGAATTTGAACTGCCGGGTCTGGAATTGGGAGCGTTTTATTATGAATATTCCATAACTGCCCGGGATAATGATGATTATGAAGTTATGTCTTCTGCTCTGGTCATCGAGTTCCTGGAACCTGCTATAGATCTCGTGAATATTTCACTGGCAAATATGCCTCTGGCTGGAGACAGCCTGCTCCTGGAAGTGATTCTGGAATATCCTTTGCACGCTTATATTCAAGCCTGGCTCATCTATACAATTGATTTTCACAGTGAAGAATTTCTGGCGGAACTGAAACAGGACAGCCTTGACAGCAGTCTATTTCAAGGAGAAATTCCGGGACAGAAAGAGGGTGCTACACTGTATATAGGCGTTTATGCTTACAATGATTTTATGGATATATATTTCTATGATCAGATTTCCTATACGTTTCCGGTTAAAAGTCATCAGGCTATCTTAAAAGTCCCACCCCATCCGTTTAATCCCGCTAAGGAAGTTATCGGTATTGAATATTATGCCCAGACAGGTGACCGCGCACTTATGCGGATTTATAATGCCGAAGGTAAACTGATGATTACTCCCGAAAACCGGATCATTACAAGTGCTAACGGTATTAACCGTTATAACTGGGATGGTCGTAATGCCGCCGGTGAAGTGCTGCCCTGGGGTTTGTATATCTGTCATCTGGAAGTGCAGGAACAAAATAGCGGAGAACTGAAAGCGGCAAAAGTACCGATTGTGATCGGTGCTCCACTGCAGTAAGGCGAAAACAGTATGAAAAAAATCCTGTTGATTGCTTGTCTGATATTGAGCAGCAGCAGTCTGCTGGCGATTTTTGACGATTATGAACCTTCTCCCCGTGCCCGCGCAATGGGTGGTGCTTTTTATACAATTTCAGACGACCAGTTGGGAGTATTTTACAATCCGGCGGGAGTGGCTTTAGCTGGAAGCGGCATCAGTGTTTCCTATTGCAAAATTTTCAATAATGACTTTCAGGTTCTCAATGCCCTGGGATTTTCCTATGAACTGCCTCGTAATTTTGGTTCTTTCGCGCTGGGACTGGAAGCAATGGATGTTGACTATCTTGACGTGAATCTGATGAGCGAAAAGATATATAATATAAGTCATGCTTTCATTCTGATCAGTGATACTGACAGCGAATTATATCTGGGGTATTCCGGCAATTTCTATTCTCTTTCACTGGATACTTTCGGAAGTGAAAGCGCTTTGGGTTTGAATCTGGGCGCTTTGGCAATTTTTAAGCAGCGTGTACGGCTGGGATTTACCGTCAATAATCTTAATAATCCTGCTTTCGGAAAGGATCAGAGCGAATATCTGGCACAGAAGATGACTGCAGGTCTTGCTTATGAGCCGTTTCCTGTTTTGCTCGCAGCTCTGGAACTGGAAAAAAAATCCGGAAGGAGTGGAGCGGAAAATGGAAAAACGGAAATACACGGAGGAATCGAGTTTAAGGCTCACGATATGCTTATGCTGCGGACGGGAGTGAGGAACGACCCGGATTCCTTTAGTTTTGGCGCAGGTTTCAAATTATCTGAGTTTACTCTGGATTATGCCTATAATACCCATGCCGTACTGGATGGCACACATCACTTTGGATTGAATTATAAATTTAAATAGAATGAGGAGATAACATGAAGAAGAATAACAATGTTCCCGCAAAGCCCGTCAATAATACGATGATCAGCACAATCATCGCTGCTTTTTTTGATATTGTGCGGCATTTTATCACAGATTTCGATAATAAGCAGAAGGTAAAAAAAATCGATAAGTATAAGGAAGGATTACAGAATATTGAGCATCTTATCGTGAGACTGGAAGATAAGATTGAACATAACCGCAAGGAGCTGGAAGACCTGAAAAACCGGCTGCTCTGGGGTAATATCATTATCATCGTTCTTCTGCTGATAATGCTCTATCATCTGGTAAGTTAATTTCGGAGGAAGTGAAACAACACGTGTCACTTTTCTCTAGGTTCTAATTAACTTCACAATTCTGATATCACCATCCAGCTTAAAATGGATGTGAATAGTTTGGAGTGGCAGAATATTCTGGGCAATTTCTGGCCATTCGATGATAGTGACCCTTTGTTCCATTATGTCTTCGAGTCCAAGTTCATAGATTTCTTCTTCGGCTGCCAGACGATAAAGATCAAGATGAGCGACAGGAAATTTTCCTGCATATTCATTCATGATTACGAAGCTGGGACTGGACACGTATTCCTCCACTCCTAAAGCCCGGCAGAATGCCTGGGCAAAGAACGTTTTCCCTGCTCCCAACTCACCATATAATGCTATAACGTCACCTGTTTTCACTTGTCTGGCGATGCTTTCTGCCAGGCGCTGGGTGTCTTTTTTCGTCTTGAGGATTATTTCTATTTCCATAAATATAAAAATCCCCTGCAAGTAATATTCCAGGGGATCATTTTATTATTTTTTTGAGTGACAAACCACTACCGGCAGGATCATTTCTTCCATGGAAATACCACCGTGCTGGAAAGTGCCGCTGAACTGCTTCTGATACTGATGAAAAGAATTGGGATATACGAAATAATAATCATCCCGCGTGAGGGCATAGCTATCAATGATATTGCGCGTGGGAAGCCCATATTCTACCGGGTCTTTGATCAATAAGGCATTTTTGCTGTTCACCTTCAGATTCTTACCCTGCTTGTAGCGGACAGTCGAAGTTGTATCTTTATCTCCTACTATCTGGGAGGCACGATTTACCCGAATGGAACCATGATCGGTAGTGATTATTACGGTACCCTTCTGAGACGCAATCTCTTGGAGTGTGGTATAAAATGTAGAATGAATAAACCAGTGTTTGGTGAAATCACGCAGTGCTTTTTCATCCGGAATTGCTTCTTTGAGTATCGGACTTTTAGAGCGGTGATGAGCTACCATGTCGAGGAAATTATAGACAAGTACAATGAGTTCTTCATTATTCCAGTTGTTGATCTTACGCTGCACAAAGTTAGCCTCTTCCGAATTAAATATTTTCACGTACCGGCTCTCGCTTAATCCGCTGCCCAGTTCTTTAAGCTGCGAATCTATCAACTGGTGTTCATTGCGGTTGCGGCTGTTATCAATGTCATCGGTCTCATTCCAGTATTCCGGGAAACGCTCGGCAATATCAATGGGTAGCAGTCCGCTGAAAATGGCATTACGAGAATAAGGAGTGGCCGTTGGTAATATAGAGTAATATAATTGCAGGTTCACATCAAATAACTCACTCAGCATGGGAGCAAAGGCGAAATACTGATCCAGACGCATACAGTCGAGTACTATCAGGTAAACTGGATGTCCTTTGCCAAGCTCAGGCAGCAGTACTTCCGGTACTATATCAATGGAAAGCTGCGGTCGCATCTCGGAATGCAGCCATTCCTTGTAATTATTCATGATATATTCAGTGAATTCGGAATTGCAGTTAAGTTTTTCCAGAAAATGAGTTTGCGTGATATTGGGTTCATTGATCTCATCCAGACGCAGATCCCAGCGGCAGAGATCTCGGTATAGCTCTGCCCATTCGATAAAATCAGGACCTGCGAACAGTTTCTGATTCAGTTTTGCCGAAAACTGCGCATATTCCTGACCAATCATATCGCGTCTGATGTCGTCTGCCTGAATGATCTTTTTGATCGCCATAATGATCTGTTTGGGATTGATTGGTTTCAGCAGGTAATCAGCAATCTGTCCGGCAATGGCTCCATCCATCAGACCTTCTTCTTCACTTTTTGTTACCATTACCACGGGCAGCGAGGAATTGATTTTTTTAAACTCCCTGAGGGTCGCTAAACCATCCATTCCGGGCATCATTTCATCTAATAGTACCAGGTCATAAGGATTCTCAGTTATCATAGAAACGGCATCTGAGCCGTTGGAAACGGTATCGACTTTATAGCCTCTTTCTTCCAGAAAAATTACAAAAGGTTTAAGCTGATCGATTTCATCATCGACCCAGAGTATCTTTATCTGTTGCATGGTCTTTCTCCAAATTTATTTTTGGTCAAGATGCCTGATAACGGCTGCAGAATGAGCAATTATTCTTCATTACCCTCCGTCGCTTTGATCTGGTCTGCTTCAAAATTATGCTGTTTATCCCGAATTACATTGCGAACTTCTTCCAGATCCTGATCCTGAAAGAACAAGGCCAACTTGAAATTTAATTCCTTGCGTCCGCAATTAAAGAATGTGACCATCCTTTCCAGGAACTGCTCTGTGAGCACGTCTTTCATCGTTTTCTTATTACGTGATTTGATTTCCCTTATTTCCTTGATCTCTTCACGTAATTGCGCCGTCGGCATTTCTGAAGCTTTGGTGATCCATTCTTCGGCTTCCATAAAATTTGCCTGCTTCACGAAAGGTTTGATCATATTCAGCTTATCCAGACCTATTGTTTGAACAGTAATTTCATCTTTATCCAGATTTTCGATGTAAAGCTCGAAAGTACTGATCAGCTTGCTGGCAAAGGATGAAGCCATATTGAATTCATTTTCCACAAATTCGTTAAAAGTTTTATAGCCCCTCTGCACATAGATCTTATAGCGTTTCATCTCAGAAAGCAGTTGTCCCAGAGATATAAAGCTGTTTTCCATCTGATTTTTTAAATTCACGGCAGCTTTCAATTTCTCTTCAATGCTCATTTCTTCATTTTGCCACATATTCATTTCCTCTCTTTTTTATATTTTTCCTGATATTTTCTAATCCATGGGATTATATACATTTCTACGTTCAGGGAATTCCTTGTTTTTAACCTGATCTTTCCATTGGCTTAAACTGGCAGGAATATCCTGTCCCAGGTTTGCATACTGCTTCACAAATTTAGGTTTTATATCACTCATTCCCAGCAGGTCATGAAAAACCAGAACCTGTCCGTCAGTATATCTGCCGGCACCAATGCCAATCGTTGGAATGCAGGCTTTACGGGTGATCTCCTCACCCAAAGGTTCCGGTATTCCTTCCAGAACCAGCATAAAAGCACCGGCATCCTCTATCTCCATAGCCTGTTGTAATATTCTCTGGTAATCCTTCTCTTCTTTGCCCTGCACGATATAACCACCCAGTGCCCCAATGGACTGCGGAGTTAATCCCAGATGAGCACATACTGGGATCTCGCAATCCACGATTGCTTTTATGGCATCTACCCGACTGGCTTTACCACCTTCCAGTTTAACGGCATTTATCCCGCCATCACGATATAAACGTGCAGCATTACGTTTAGTTTCTGCTAAATTTATATGGTAACTGAGAAATGGCAGGTCTGCTATGATAAATGTATTGGGTGCACCGCGACGTACTGCCCGACTGTGATATACCATATCTTCCAGAGTTACTTTCAAGGTGTTTTCATAACCCTGAATGACCATGCCCAGACTGTCACCCACTAATATCACATCTGCACCTGAGGCTTCCACATATTTGCCGGAAGGGTAATCATAAGCCGTGATCATGGCAATCTTATCACCTGCTTCTTTCATTTTTTTGAATTCTTTTAAATTTTTCATCTCAGGTCCTTCTTCGGTTCTTTTTCCTGAAAGCGTTCCTTTTCACTAAAAATGCATCCGCAATACTGCTGCCGGTACATATTCGCTGCTTTTGAACGTTCAATGCCCTCTTTCCAGTATTCACGGAAATCCTGATAATAAAACTTCACTCCCATTTCTTTGCCTAAAGCTTCCCCGGTTTCTCTGATCAGTTCATGTTTCTGAAACTTGCTGTAAAGCAGGGTCGTGGTAAAATAATCAAAATTGCCTTTGGCAGCTATGATAGCCGCATAACGCAACCTCTCATAATAGCAAATGCGGCAGCGTTCACCTTCCCGGTAACTTACTTTACGTAAAAATTCTTCCAGAAGATATTCATCTTTCCAGATCATCGGTATGCTCTGCTTCTCTGTAAATTCCTGCAGAGTGTCTCGTCTTTTGCTGTATTCCTGGTAAGGATGTATATTGGAATTAAACCAGAAACCCCGTAAATCAAACCTGTTCTCTGCCTTTAAATGCTCATAAGGAGCAATAAAACAGGGTGCACAACAGATATGAACCAACAGCTTCTCTTTTTCCATAACTTCTCACCAGACTTTATTTTGAATTCTCTTCAAATTACACTGTACCATTCACTGATAACCACACTTCTTAGTCAATGCCATTTTTATGGATAGCGAAAATGGCTGCACGCAGGCAGCCATTTCCAGTTTCATTTGTATCCCTAAAACGTTATCTGCCAGGGCATTGTGCTGCAATTTCCGGGGCAATATTTTTGTTGCTGTATGCTTTGGCAAAATGATTGGCAAAATCTGTGGCCAGTTTTTGTGCTCTGCTGTCATAAGCTGCTTTATCTGCCCAGGTATTTCGCGGATTCAGTACTTCCTGGGAAACTCCGGGACAGCTTTTAGGGATTAATATATGGAATAATTCGTTTTCTTCGTATGCCACTTCGTTCAAGGAACCGTTTAAGCAGGCTTCCACAATCGCTCTGGTCAGGTTGATATCCATTCTGGAGCCGGTTCCATAAGCACCTCCGCTCCAGCCGGTATTTACTAAATATACCTGCGTGTTATATTCTTCCATCTTTTCACCCAGCATTCTTGAATATACATCGGGATTGCGGGGCATAAAAGGTTCACCAAAAAAGCGTGAGAAGGTTGATACCGGATCTACGATCCCTGTTTCCGTGCCTGCCAGCTTGGAAGTATAACCCATTAAAAACCAGAGCATTGCCTGGGCTGGTGTCAGTTTCGCTACCGGTGGCAATACGCCGTTGGCATCTGCAGTAAGAAAGATTATCGTTTTCGGATGACCACTGCAGGATGATTCCTTGATATTGCTTAAAAAGCTTAAAGGATAGGAACCTCGTGAATTCGGCGTAAGGCGCTCGTCATCCAGATCATAGGTGCCGTCAGGATAAATCATGGCGTTTTCCACTATCGAGCCATGTTCCAGATAGATGTCATTATGAAATACGGCATGATATATTTCCGGTTCCTTATCTTTACTCAGGTTGATCAATTTAGCATAACAGCCGTTCTCAAAATTGGCTACGCCATAATTATTCCAGCCGTGTTCATCATCTCCCAACAAGGCTCGGGAGGGATCTGCAGAAAGCGTAGTTTTACCGGTACCACTCAAACCCAAAAGCAGGGCACAATCGCCGTCCAAACCTTCATTTGCAGAACAGTGTAGAGGTAAAATACCTTCAGCAGGCAGGTAGTAATTCATAACCGTAAACATCAATTTCTTCACGCTGCCGCAATAAGCTGAGCCATAGACTATACCAATACGACGGTCAAAGTCCATAGCAACTGCCATATTCGAGGTCTTGCCTTTGGGCATTACCCGTAAATGACCTTTATAGCGCTCACGATCCAGCTTTTCATAGGGGAGCGCTATCAATGTAAAAGGTTCCAGACAACTGTTCAGGTTTTCCGGCAAGGGACGGAACATATTATCAGTAAATAAAGCAACCAAAGCAGTATCGGAAATAGTTCGTGTCTTTAAGGCAAAGCTTGCATCCGCACCCACTACTCTATCGGTAACATATAGTTCCGGCTTGAAAGATAAAGCCTGGCAGGCATCTTCCAGCAGCATATCAAATGTTTCCGGACGCATGCCAATGTTATTGGGACTGTCCCAGTCTATATTGCCTTCACTTTCTGCCCGTTTTACTATATAAGTATCTTTAGGGCTCCTGCCTGTTGATTCCGGTAGCGTCCAGGTATTGATCGCACCACAGGCTGCCGTCGTTGCTTCTCTGTTTTCCAGCGTACGCTGGATCATAAACTTACGTGCCGGATTAATTATGGTATGCCCATGATTATCCAGCACTTTGTCAATCTTCTGCAATATCTCCTTCTGAGAATATAACATTGATCCTCCCTTATCCTTTTTTTCTTTTTGGAATTGAACATTGTAAATCTTTATGAAAGGTCAAGGATTTTGTTAAAGCTTTTCAAAATGATCCGATGATACTGCTCAACTCGTTCCCAGCCAAAACCTTGCGAATGGTCGTAGACCTCCGCAATGGTTGCCCTCGTCAGATATGCACCAATGCAACATGTCCATTATCAATTTTTAATTGTCCATCATCCATTATCAATTGAAAAGTCACCTTGCGAATGGTCTTTAGACCTTCGCAATGGTGACGACTTTTCCTGTAAACCTGGTGCCGGTTTGGTCAACCATTACGGAGGTCTGCGACCATTCGTAAGGTTTTCGCTTGTGTTCTTTCATTAGCACCATAATTCATTATGGTGTTATAAAATAAGCCCCCCCCCCCGCCAGCGCGGAGCTCCGACGGATGGGGGGGGATGAGGTGATCAATTCAAACCACCCGACTAAAGTCAGGGAGCTAATGAGAGAATAATTCAACATAGATGGATGTATTGTTTCCCGAAAAATACTATCATAAATTACGGCAATTGCGCAGCGTAATGAATAAATGTCGTGACAAATATTCATTACGCTGAACATTTGTCACGAGTGAGAAAGGAGATTACTATGGATAGATACTTAAAAAATCAGATAATTAGAGACCTGGAAAATAAAATGGTATTTATCGTGGGACCAAGGCAGGTTGGAAAAACCTGGCTGGCCCGGAATATTGCCGAAAATTATCGGAATACCCTATATCTGAATTATGATAATCCGGCAGATAGGGAGGTTATTAATCATCAGAGCTGGTTTCCCCGTGTTGAGTTAATAATATTCGATGAAATTCAGAAAATGGAAGGCTGGAAAAACTACCTGAAAGGAGTTTATGACACCAAACCTGAAGGACAGAAGATATTAGTAACGGGCAGTGCCAGGCTTGATCATTTCAGGCAGAGTGGAGATGCTCTGTCCGGCAGGTTCTACCGCTTCCGGCTGTTTCCTGTTTCTTATAAAGAAATGGATTCCATTAATTTAAATAAGGAACTAGATAAAATCATCTTCAGCAGCGGATTTCCCGAACCATTCCTGGCTGAAAGCGAAACGGATATTAAAAGATGGAGAAAACAATACATTGATGGGATCATCCGCAATGATATTTTAGATTTCGAGAACATCCGCGATTTCAAAGCGATGCACACCTTGATCGAACTTCTCAGATTCAGGGTAGGGTCGCCGGTTTCCTTCCGGTCTTTAGCAGAAGATATCGGGACATCACCTAATACTGTTTCGAAGTACGTTGATATCTTAGAAGCTCTATTCATCGTGTTCAAAGTCCAGCCTTTCTCCAAAAATATTGCCAGATCGCTGACAAAAGAGCCCAAACTGTATTTTTATGATACCGGACTGGTTAAAGGTGATGATGGCATCAAAGCAGAAAATCTGGTGGCCGTTAGTTTATTAAAACATGTTTATGGTGAACAGGATTTTGAGGGCAATAACACGGATCTTTATTATCTGCGAACCAGGGATAAAAGAGAAGTTGACTTCTGTATTGCAGATGAAAGTGAATCAGTTAAATTAATAGAAGTAAAACTATCAGAAAATAAGCCTACCCCAAATCTACTCTATTTCCAGGAAAAATACAATATTCCGGCAACGCAGATCGTGTTTAATCTAAAAACCGAAATGATAATATCCGGAGTGGAGATCAGGGACGCGGTTAAATTCCTGAAAGAGTTGAATTATTAATGAGATCTAACTCGAAGAACTGATTAATATGATTTCTCTTTGATCTTGGCAATGGTCATTAATCTCTATAATAAATCTTCCTTCATCAGTATATTTCAAAATGAAGAGAATCTCTTAATGATCTGGTGCTGTGAACTCTGAAATTTGACATTAACGGAAGAATGATTCCAGTAATTGCTGAATTTACTTGACGTGGGATAAATTGAATAGTATATATAAATTGAATTAAAAAATACATAGTTATCTGTTTTAGGATTTTGGAAGGGGTAAGTGATGAAAAGTTTGTTATTTATTGCGTTAATTACTCTATTATTTACTTTTAGCTGCGTTATGGAGGGACCAGATCCATATTCTGAACCTGATATTCCGGATGGAATAATGATATTTGTGGAAGGTGGTACTTTTGAGATGGGTGACCATTTGGATGAAGGATGGAGTGAAGAACTTCCTTTACATGAAGTAACGGTAAGCAGTTTCTGGATTAGTGAATATGAAGTTACGCATGGCGAATATCTGGAAGTGATGGACTATGACCCAAGTTGGGGATACGCTGCTGGTCGTGATGATCGTCCGGTATATGAAGTAACCTGGTCTAATGCGATCAAATATTGTAATCTGATCAGTGAGTTAGAAGGTTTTACACCCTGCTATGATCTAACTAACGGAAATTGTAATTTTGGTGCTGATGGATACAGATTGCCCACAGAAGCAGAATGGGAATATGCTGCCCGTGGAGGCATATACTGGGAGGAAAACTATCGTTACAGTGGAACGACTGATAATCTGGATGAATTTGTCTGGTATGACGCAAATGTAAGTGGTGATAGGCCTCAATTAGTTGGAACCAGAGAATCTAATCAGCTTGGTATTCATGACATGAGTGGCAATGTATGGGAATGGTGTAATGATTGGCATTCTGCCAGTTATTATGTAGCAAGCCCGGTTGATAATCCCAAAGGACCTGCTAGCGGATCTTTGCACGTAGTCCGGGGAGGGAGCAGTAATTGTTATGCTCACAGTTGCCGCATCTCTAATCGGTACTATTTTGATAATCACCATGAGATGGGTCGGCAAACGGGTTTGCGTGTTGTCAGAGGAATTATGTAATTCCAATGACTTCGTTATGAATTAGTTAACTTAAAATCTAAGTAGTAGTTATTGTAATTTCAACTATCTCGCATTTGCCCCTACGGATTAAATGATTAATGTAGATCAAACTTTCCAGTTTGATATTCTAAAAGACTTAATCTGGAAAGATTAAGCTACAAGATTAAGCTACATTCGGGTTAGAAGTTAACTGTGTTGTTGGACTTTCACAAACTATCCTGTTAAGGCTTACTGGCGCAATACGAATCACGTACTCCCAGTCTTTAAATTTCAAGTAAGTTTGTCTAAGGTTACTATCAGGTTGGTATTAGGTTGGTAGCAGGTGCCACAACAAGGGACAATCTAACATAATTTCGTTAGATTGTCCCTTGTTGTGGCACC
>JAIPGO010000126.1 GCA_021736135.1 Candidatus Cloacimonadota bacterium | reverse complement strand
TTTGTGGTTAGTTTCGGAGGTCAGGCGAAGCGGTTCACAGACGGGGACGTCTGTGCTACAGGAGGATGATAAATACTATATAAACCAATTTCACCAGTTATAAATCTGCTTGTAGCATAGACGTCTCGTCTGTGTGTGTGTTTTACAGGTGCCGAGCTTTGTGGTTAGTTTCGGAGGTCAGGCGAAGCGGTTCACAGACGGGGACGTCTGTGCTACAGGAGGATTTGAATCTGCTATTAATTTATTCAATTATATATCAAATGCTGTGGGGGCAAAATGAGAGTTACTGATAATCAATACAATTTATTTTGAGTTATTGTGTCCAGATCATTACATCTAATTACTCATGATCCGAGTTTTTTTCAGCTCTGCAGGAAATCTAAAAGATCGAGTTGAAAGTTATGCAGTTTGCGCAGTCTGTCCTTTTTATTTTCAGAGCGTATCATACCGCCGGCTGCATTATCGTGGCCGCCACCTATATTCATTACCTCTAAAAATTCTCCCAGTTTCTTATCTGAGTTCAACAAAAAGTTCTTGGATAAAGATATTTTCAGGTTATTGGTTTTGCGACCGAAATTGAAATCGCTGGCGATGAGCAGGGTATATTCTGCTTCCGGTTTCACAACCAGTGCCAGGTTTTTATTGAACTTGGGCACGTATGAAAGCTCTGAGCAGTCGAGAACCAGCATTTTCTGTTCAGTGTCTTCCGGCAGAAAGGAATATATCTTGCGGATGTAATCCAGTTCTCTTTCACGTGCGGCCAGATTTTGTTCATAGCGCTGCAATATCTTTTCGGATTTAACTATTTCTGCCATAGATTTCTGACGTAATTCCAGCGTTAGCCAGTTGAGATGATGGCACATCGCCGGAAACGACTCGCTGTTGATATTAATGGTTTCGTTGATAATGTTCCAGGGCGCTGGTTCCAGCCATTCAGCGATGGATTTATAGCCCATGGTATCGATGATGTTCGTGGCGCAAACCAGTTCCTGCAGATATGCCGGAAAATCCTGCTGCTCGCGATAATAATCATAAATAACCTGAGCGGCACTTGGGGCAACCACTGCTTTTCCAGGCAGATTATCAGGATTCAGTCCGCGGTCGCGAACTTCCTGAAGGTTGGAAGAATGATGGTCAAACCAGAGATGGCAGCCACTTATATAGGGCAGATCACAGACGATGTCTTCACCGTTAACACCCTGCTGACGGATGTTATCGGGAGTGGCAAACTTGAAAATCTCCATACCGGTGATGAAACTGACCAGAGCTGCCGAAGCAGCGCCATCAAAATCACAATGCGTATATATTATTGCAGACAATTAAAATCTCCTTTTTACACTCTTTTACAAAGGATAGCTTTCATTGAATAGGGTCAAGGAAATTAACTGCAGCAGGAATATTTAATGCAGCCTTGTCAGCGCCTGGGCAATATTAAGGGAGTTATCACCAATATGCTCAAAGTGCTTTAGTAAATCCATGTAAAGCAGTTCGCTGGAAACGTTGCCGCCTTCCTGAAGACGCACAGTAGCAGAGTTTTTCAGATTATCCCTGATGAGATTGATCTTATTTTCCAGGCGGAAGGCGATATCCAGTGCCCGTTTTTCTATGTGTTTATTCATCTGTTCCTGATAGAAACTCATAAAATCAAGAATCAGCTTACTGAAATCCATAATTTCTTCGTCTGCTCTTGGATGCAGTTCGATCTTGCGATCATAGCGCCGCTGCAGAAGATAGGTAAGCTTCATACAGCTATCGGCAATATTTTCCAGTTCATTCACGATGCGCAGCATGGCATTCACGTTTTCCAGAAATATTTCCGAAAGATCTTCCTTGGTACATTCAATGAGATATCTGGTTATCTCTTCCTGCATCTGATCTGTCAGTTCTTCCGTGTCAGCCATTTCGGCAATCTTATTACCCAGCTTTTTATCCGGCTGCTGATAGATTTCCAGGAAAGTACGGAACATCTGTCCCGTTACGATAGCCATTTTTTTCAATTCGGATTTGGCATTAAGAACATTGAACTGGGCAGTATCCTGTAATCCGGTGGAAATATAATCCAGTTGGTATCCGATATGCGCAGGGTCGGCTTTCTCCTTGATCCATTTTTCCACAAACAGCGCCAGATATTTGATGAAAGGCAGGCAGATGATGGTATTGGTGAGATTAAACATCGTGTGGAATAAAGCCAGTTTTAGGGGAATATCATGCGGATTTGCAGTGTCCCAGAATGGTGTGATTTTATCAACGAAACCGATGAACTGCCGGAAAATGAAGAGCATCCAGAAAACCCCGAATACGTTAAAAAAGAAATGAGCACGCGCAGCGCGACGGGCATTAGCAGAAGTGCCGATTGATGCCAGATGCGCAGTGATCGTGGTTCCAATATTTTCACCCAGCACTATGGCGCAGGCTATCGGAAAATCTATCCAGCCCTTATACGCCATTGTAACAGTTATTGCCATTGCCGCTGAGGAAGACTGCACAACCATGGTCAATGCCGTTCCTACCAGAATAAAAATCACATAAGACCAGTAGCCCATTTCCGTAAAATTACGTAGGAATTCCAGAACTCCGGGATTATTTTGGATGTCCGGAACAGATGTTTTTAAAAAGGACAAGCCTAAAAAGAGAAAACCAAAACCGATCATAATTTCTGCCAGGTCACGTCTTGGTTTGCGCTTACTGAAAAACAGCGGGAATCCCAGGCCAATAATTGGCAGAGCTATGGAAGAAATGGAAAACTTGAAGCCGAAAAAGGAGACAATCCAGGTGGTAACGGTTGTACCTATATTAGCTCCCATGATCACTCCGATGGACTGGATCAACGTCAAGAGACTGGCATTGGCAAAACTCACGACCATAACGGTGGTTGCCGACGAGGACTGGATCACTGCCGTAATCAGAAATCCGGTGACAACTGCCGAAACCGGATTCCGCGTCATGTAATTTAATATGGACTGTAACCGGTTACCAGCCGCTTTCTGCAAACCGTCGGACATGATGCGCATTCCATAAAGAAATACACCCAGAGATCCTAATATCTGTAATAATGTACCTATCATATTTTAACCCTCTAACCTCATTCCATAATTTAAAAACCTTGATTCTTGTCAAAGCAATAGTGATGAATCAGGATAAGACGAAAAGGATTATCAGAATTTGATGATTACAGGATTTTGGAGTGCATTAAGCAGGTTGATGCAACGAGACGCAGTTGAGTATAAAACCTGGTAAAATTGCTGTCGCTCAAAAGTTCCCGATACACCGGGACAGGCATTGTCCCGAGGTCAGGCCAAAACTCCCGGCTTAGGGAAGAAATAAAAAAAGCCGGCAGCAGCCGGCTTTTAAATTTATTTGATCAGCAGCATTTTACACTGCCGTGTAAGATCCTGCGTTTTCACTCTTGCCAGATATATTCCCGAAGCAACGGGATTTCCCTGTTCGTTAATTCCTTCCCAGAGCCAGGAAAATCTTCCACTGGGATCAGGTTTCATTTCTGCTTCTTTAACCAGTTCACCTTTGACATTGTAGATGGCGATCTGAGCAGATGAACTTTCAGGAGCCAGAAAACTGATCCGCGTTTCCGGATTGAAAGGATTGGGATAATTATACAGGCGGTTATTTAAGGTAATAATGTCATTATCTGTCTCAGTAATCGGAGTGCCATAGAATCCCAGACGCAGGTCCCAGTTGCCGTCCACGCCCAGCATATCATAAGCTTCCATCCAGGTGCCTGAAACCTTGATCATGTTGCCTTTTCCGCTTACAGCAGGTCCGGCATCCATCCAGCCTACATTTCCGTTAGAACCGGTGATCTGCAGGGCAAGGGTCAAACCGTTTTCCCAGGTGGCTTCACTCATCAGCGCCAGGTTATTAATCCAGTAATTATATCCTTCGCCGGCAACAAAATCCGTCAATTCGGTTTCCAGTAAGATCAGCATCGGATTGCCGTCATCAGGCATACCTTCATAAAGAATCAGATCAATATTACAGTCTTCAGGGTCAGCTGGTGCCGTAAAACTCAGTTCCCGTAGATGACAATTGACATACGGCATTAGATCATTATCGTCAAATACACCTGCAATAACGATATTCATGCCGGGGGCGGAAGTAACCAGTTCTGTTGCCTCAGCGCACCAGGTCAAGGGTGGATTAGACGCAAATTCTTCCAGTGTTATTTCCAGTTCCGTGTGTTCTGCATCAACCAGGGCTTCACCTTCATAATAATAATAGCGGTCAAGAAATGCGATCACTTCATAAGTACCTGCCGGCAGCAGCGGAAAACTGAAATTTCCGTCATGATCTGCAATAGCAGTGTAATGTGCGATTTCATTTTCCAGGGAAATTACAGCTCCTCCAGGATCAACTCCTCCGGCATATACAGTACCGGTGAGATCAACGTAGTTATTAAGATATTCGATTGTTGTCCGCAAAGTAACCTCAGCGGCAGTGGTTGCATAACCCAGGTTCACTCCGGCATTTACATGAATAAATCCTGCCGCCAGGCAGGGGTATTCATCTTCAAAACTGCTGTGTATGCCTTGATACCACATCCCCAGGTATGCCATATATTCGCATAAGAATCCTCCCGGATTACCATTCCAGTCCACCCAGGCATTAAGCGGTGTCTGTTCATCCACTGCCAGTTCGATTTCACTGACC
The DNA here is from genome assembly GCA_021736135.1 of Candidatus Cloacimonadota bacterium. Classification (GTDB taxonomy): domain Bacteria; phylum Cloacimonadota; class Cloacimonadia; order Cloacimonadales; family TCS61; genus JAIPGO01. The sequence goes on along the minus strand of JAIPGO010000126.1, from coordinate 4,530 downwards.
GGTAATGTGGCATGACGCACAAAGTTTGCCGCTTCCATACTGTCCGGCGGGCATGGCGTCGGCTGAAAGGGATATTCATAATCATTAACCCAGACTGCCAGGTTGCGTGAATTATACTCAATTTCCCAGGGACCGGAACCAGCCCCATAACTGATAATGGCAATGGGATTTATGATCGCCACGGTAGCCCAGAAATCTTCCCAGGTCGCCTGATAATCAACTTCAAAATCACGCGTTACCCGGTTGAAGGCAGGAAAATAAGCATAAACGTCGAAACCAAGATCTTCCCAGTTTTCACCGATCCAGCCATCTGGATTTAGTTCCGGATCATTACTGAAAAGATAGATCATTTCACTCGTGGGCGCCCAGTAGCCAGTCATCATAATATTCCTGCGACCCAGAAGTGGCAGTGCCAGAATAAGTAACATAACTAAAAAAACACAGCTTTTCTTCATATTTTTTCCTCGCTAACTATAATAATTTTGAATTTAAATGACGTCTCACGACTCACGTCTCCCTTTCTTTTTCACCTGATTTAAAATTTCACTACGTACATTTTCCTTGGTTTTACGGTTGCGCTGACCATTGCGATGATCAATCAGAATAGCAATGATTACCAGTCCCACAAAGACGGCAGCCAGAACTATTTCAATAAAAGACATTCCGAATTCCATAAATACCCTCACCATTTAATATTCAGAAGCATAATACCGATGATCAAAGCAGCATAAGCAGCCAGCGTCCTGCGATTGAACTTCCTTTTCCAGAAACATATATCAGAAGTAATCACCAGAAGCACAACTCCCGAAGCAAGAAGCGGATATGCCAAAGCAGCCTTGACCGAAGTCAAGCTTTCCATAAAGAATTTTGTTGTCAACTGATTAGGAATCCCCAGTAAAAATCCGTATGCGAGAGAACGCATCTGAAAGTGTCGCTTTCTTACGATTATCAATAGAATAGTAGAAATAAGCGCGGCTGTGAACAGCAGTGCAATATACAGCGAGGGCTCCGCCTTGCCCAACTCGTCATAAAGTTTCATAAAAGAATCCGTTATTCCTGTCACCAGAAACAGCCCAAGTGCCAAAAACAAACTCTTTACCTGACCAGAAAAACTCAAATAAGCAAAAGACAGGATAATGATGATGATACCCAGATATTTTACCGGCAACAATCTTTCCTGAAAGACCAGTATCGATAAAAAGGTGGGAATAAGCAGGGATACGCGCATCACTCCCACTGCCAGGGATTGCCCGTTTTTAATGATATTATGCTGATAAATGAGAAAATTCAAAAGAAAGAAAGCTCCTGCCACAATTCCCAGACCCAGATCAAAGAAATCTGCCTCCCCTACCGGTATCTTGTTTGTGCTCCAACTGAATAGCGAAGCAACACAGTAATTCCCGGCAAAGATATAAAATATATCTATGCGCTTATCTTTATTGAACCAGGTAAGCAGGTTCGCAATCGCTACGGAACATAATATAGATAATGCCAGAAAAGCCATAATCTCTCCTGAGGGGAAAAAACAGAAAAGGTGAAAATCAGGGAAGTAATTTATAATTTAATCGTCGTGTTCACTTGGGCTACGGTAGACGATTAACAATTGATAATGGATAATGGATAATTTTTAACTTTCTCCTATACGTGCTATCCGCTTTATCTACGGTTAATAGTCTTCAATTCGTTCAGTTTTAAATCAGACCAGGGATGGTCTGGAAACGTTCACAGGGCATCCCTGCCCTGATTAAGATTCCATACAAAATTCAAAATTCTACAGAAGATTACTAACCGTCCGTCTTCGTAAAACTTCGCCGTGGCAGGTGGAAAACCGTAAAAGAAGAAAAAGAATATAGATATTTTACCACAGAGGCACAGAGAATAAAGAGTGTTCATTATTAATAAAAACATATTCTTCTCTTCTTCTACTCTCTGTGACCCCTGTGCCTCTGTGGTAAAAAGAAAATTCGATTCAAGATTAACGAATAACGATTAACGAATAACGATTAACGACTAACGATTAACGAATAACGAATAACGATTCACGACTAACAACTAACGATTAAAAACGTACGCCCCACATATTTTAAAACTTTTCCCGTTAATCTTCCAGTATAAATTCACTACCCTCCCTATTTTCCCTTTTTACCATACTTAAAACACTATATTAAAGTATTTTAAATAGATTTTCCGCCCTAAAGGCAGGCAAGGAGAGGCAAAGCTGAGGCTTTTCAAAATCATAAAATTAAATAACCCAACTTACCTTCCTGAATTAGAACAACAGTTACAGTAAATTATTTATATTTTTTCAGCTAAACTCTTCGCTATGTCGCTCCCTCGCCCCCTCGCTCAGTCGTTCAATCTTCTTACCCACCCGAATTAGAACAATTGTTACAGTAATATAATCTCAATATTTTCTTGCATTCAAGAAGTCAATCAGTCTATCAGTCTTTTAGTCGTTTCGCCCTTCCCTGTCATTCTATCCATCCCTCGCCTTTCCCCCTTTCTCCATTACCTTGAGCAATTTCTTTCCCGATCACAGATCACTATTATTCATTTTGACCTACAGGACAGCGGAAGCCCATGCTGCCGCTGCTATAGCCAGGCGCGCTGCCGTAGTGAAAAGCTACACGACACCAACCGGCATCACCGCGCCAGCCATCACCTCGATACACACGGTTAGAGCCTACATACTCTCCACGCGGGTCAGTCAGTGCACTGCTATTATAATTTCCATACCAGTCCCAGCACCATTCACATACGTTGCCGCTCATATCATAAATCCCCATTTCATTAGCCTGTTTACTGCCTGCACGATGCGTTTTACTTCCTGAATTATCTTCATACCAGGCTACCTGGCTAACATCATTACTGCCGGAATACTTATAACCTTTGCTCTTATTTCTCCCACAGGCAGCATATTCCCATTCCGCTTCCGTCAGAAGCCGGTAGCCATTAGCACTGAAGTCACAGCTTATATTATCCCCTGAGCAGGAATAACACATCTTTAGTCCCTCTTTTTCACTCAGCTTATTACAATAATCCACAGCATCATACCAGATTACCTGTTCTACTGGAGCGTTAAGTCCGGCATTCTTGAAATATGAGGGATTTTTACCCATTACTGCCTGATACTCTCCTTGAGTCACTTCATACTTACCCATATAAAAATCACTCACTGTCACTTGATGCACCGGTTTCGCTGAATCATAATAATTTATACTCCCCATCTGAAATGTTCCATCCGGTATATGTATCATCTCAACGGGATTATTTTTTAGAACAACCAATCATCAAAAATAACGTAATCACTAATACAAATAACGACCTTCTCATTTTCCCTCCTTAATCATTTTATTATGCCTTATCTTCTTTTTTTGAATTAACCTTCTATCAAACATATCTCAGTAATAAACAGCGATTTCATGTTCATCCATTTCTCCTGATATAATCCACCCGAATTTATTTATTGTTGTCAATGCAAGTAGAATTCTGAAAAGTCATTTTCTCGAAATTTTAAAATATCTCAACCATTATAGAGTTTCTTTCCCCCGGAAAGGATATATTAGAGTGAAATCTTAAATATTACTCTATTAAATAAGAAGTTAACCCAAATCTTTATAGTGATCAGTAATCTGTGATTAATAACGAGTGAGAATAAAAATCAGACCAGGTAAGGTTTACGGAGGAAGTGTTTGACGCAATGAGCTATTGTTAAGACGTGAGAGGGGGGGGAATTCAATTGAAAATTGAAAATTGAAAATTGAAGAAATGGGGGAATACGAGGAAGCGAAGGGGCGAAGGGGAGAAAATGCGAAAATGGGTGCTGCTTCGCAGCCATGATTCGTGATTGGTGACTCGATTTTGAAGAATGGGGAGAAAAAGAAAATGCGGGAATTATTGAATTAGTGACTTTAAATAAAAAGTTAAAAATAGGGGTATATATATTCAAAAACCGTCAAAAATGTTACTTTTTGCTGTAACTGACATAATAGTCTATAATTATGAGGTAACATTCTGGTAACATTTGGTAACATTTCTAACATTTAGCTATCTATAACAGCCAGGAAGTTCAGATTTAAAAGCACAAAACATCTTCTTGTGGTATCTTTGATATATTGTGAGTCGTGAGACGAGTGTCGAAACTCGAAATCCGAGAGCCGGGAACCATGAGTCGTTAGCCGTCAAAGAGCTTTGAAGTTTCTTAAACCATTTTGTCAATTTTCGTCCAGTATCCTGTGTTGATTTGTTCTGTCTGTAGATCAAGCTTTCCAGTTTGATCTATAGAAGATTGGGTTAAAGGGCAAAAGACTTAATCTGGGAAGATTAAGCTACATAATAAAACTCCGGCAGCGGTTCTTCCGCTGCCGGAGTTTCTCTTTAGAGGGAGGAGGAAACTATTTACATTAGTGCCAAATGTCCCCATAAGATTGCTAAAATCATCAAGAAAGAAGAGAGAAAGGAAATATTTCCCTCTTCCTTCTTTTTTCTTGTGCATTCTTATTTTCGATTCCACACTTTTTCCTGTCAACT
>JAIPGO010000125.1 GCA_021736135.1 Candidatus Cloacimonadota bacterium | reverse complement strand
ATAGACTGTCACTTTACTGTCACTTTTTATTTGAGAGCTGTATTTATTAATATAACAGGTACTTAGGCGGATTAAATATAGGAAAAATATTTCTAATAAGCCCAATAAAGAAAGAGATTAAACAAATAACAAAGAAATTGAAAATGGACTTCACGTCTTTCAGTTTGGGATGAGTAATGCATTTTCCGGCGTATCTTTGATTATATCCTCCATGATTTTCAAAAATTAAGTTCAATTATAAATCTTTATTTTGGCAGGGGATAAAATGTGAATAAGAGATAATATATTGAAATGTATAGTATTACAATTTAGTTACCTTTTATGAGGTCAGGTGTTCTGAAGTTATTGAAAAGGAGTGCCTGAAAGTGAACAGTCTCATTGCCTGAAATATTAAAACCCAAAAAGATCTTCTTGACAAAATATTTCTGAAGAGCAAATATAAATTTTGTAATGCAGTGTCAAATTACATTGACCTGCTGCTGGCAATATAAAAGATTGATGACACAAACTCTCAACATGGTATTATCTGCCGGCAATGATTTCTCAAAAGCAAAGTTAGAATTTACACAGCGTAGAGAATAGTGCATTTCAAATCAGCGAGTTTTAAAAGGAGGTTAGGATGAATAGAAATGTACCATTATTATTACTATTATTAATACTGAAAACTATCTGGGGATTTGACATCGTTAACTATACCTCACGAAATGGAGAATATGGAACAGTTGATATCTGTGAAATTGCTATGATGGGAAGTAATTCTTCATCAGGGAGCAGATTTACAGATACTGAAGTAATTGGTTTTTGCAACACATTGGGTAGTAGTGATCCCGGATTTGGTTATTTCACAATGGAGCTGGAAAATCCGGAAGGAGCTGTAAGTGATAATATAGCAGATTATCTTGCTACAGTATGTGTTTTGTGTTTTGATGGAAACAAGATCTGGGGAATAGAGGGCGATGGATACAGGCTCTTTTCAATAGATCAGGAAACGGGAGAATACGTTGTTTACGGTTTTACATATCATTTTACCGTGTTAGATTATAGTTTTGAAGAACACATATTATATGGAATTACTCTTAGTGGTGAAATCTACAGTATAGATATTGAGACACAGGAATGTTTATTTATGGCAAATGTTCCAGGAATGATAGGTGGTGGTTGTCTGGGGAATGACAATATGTTTTATTGCCTGGAGGCATCAGGGGGAGATTTCTGGAGGATAGATCAGCATAACGGAGATTATGATATCTTATTGGATACTGCATACGAATATTGTCATCCCACGGGATTTTCATGTGATCGTTTTACGGGAATGATCTATTGGTGGGATTCTCCAGGCTACTTTTCCAATGCTCAATTAAAAAGATATGATCCCATCGAAGATCATCATGAACTGGTAGGTTATTTTCCTGAAGAGGCAACGTGTTCTGCATTTTGCATACCATCCTGGGCAGTAAACAGTGGTGTGGCATCACAAGTAACAGAGCTGCTGACAGATGTTGGTGATAATGTTGAATTAAGCTGGGTAAATCCCACTGAGACAGTTAATGGTGAAACGCTGGAAAACATTGATCATATCTATATCTACCGAAATGAAATCCTGATCGCTACTATTTCAGAAACCTTACCGGGACAACACGACAGCTTTACAGATAACGATCCTGATGAAGGAGAAAACTGCTATAGCATAATTGTGATAAATGATTCAGGAGAAGGAGCGCCACGAGACAAAAAAGTCTGGGTGGGGGAAGATATGCCCGGAAAGGTCGATGAGATCATCATCAACCGCAATGGAGATCAGGTGGAAATATATTGGCAGCCTCCTGCTCAAGGCAGGCACAATGGTGAATTTTCTGGGGCAGTTAGCAACTATCATATTATTTCAAGTGATGGACAAAACTTTGATCTGGGAGGAGCAGCTAACAATTTGAGTTTTATTCCTGGATCAGAGACATTGCTAAATTGCAGTATCATGGCAGATAATACAATTGGAGATGGTTTAATTGAAAGGTCTGTCTGGATAGTAAACAGTTGGGCACAGCCGGTTTTTCTAGGAAAGGCTGAACCCGAGTATTTGTCAGGCTCTATCCCATTTAACGCTCTGTCATACAATGCTTTAAGTGAAACGATCTATTCCGCTGCATTTATGAGAAAAAGCGGAATATCAACTGGCGCGATCACAGGACTGAGTTATCAATTGTATGATACTCATCTATCAGAAAATATGGGCGATATTCAGTACAGCATTTATTTGGGTGAAACAGAAGAAATTGATTTGATAGAGAGATGGGTGCTGGCAGAAGAGCTTGAACTGGTTTTCCAGGGTTTACCGGATTTTCAGGAAGGATCACAGGAATTGATGATTGAGTTTGTGGTTCCTTATTTGTATAATGGCGGTAATCTGGCTATAATGATATCCAGATCATATGTTGAAACGTTATTTCGAACAAAAATTCGCGTTAGTGATATTTATGAACAACCTGGTTGTTCGAGAAATTTTAGCAGTATCGACACATATCTACACCCAATAAATATGGTCAGTCCTTCGGAAGTGGCAGCACACACAATCGCACCAGTTGTAAAGATACACATGGCTGGATCAGAACAAACGGGCGTTAGCGGAATTGTAAGAAATAGTGAAACCGGTGCAGGTGCTGGAGAAACTGAGGTAGTTTTGTCTCAGGGGGATTGCTCAATCTCCGCGATCAGTGGAATAGATGGAGGTTTTTATTTTCCAAATGTAAGAAATGAAATTTATTCTCTGAGAGTTGCTGCAATTGGATATAGGTGTTATGAAGATAGTGTGACTTTAGAAGGAGGAATTACAGACCTTGAGATAAACCTGATACCTGCAGAACTGATAGAAATATACGGATTTGTTGCTACTAATGATGGATATCCGGTATCTGGTGCAGAACTTAGATTAAGTGGTTTAACACAGGAAACGATCTTTTCAGAAGAAGATGGCTCATTTGTATTCTCAGAGGTCTGGGGATGCAATGATTTTACACTGAATGTCAGGACTGTTCAACGAATTGCATTGCCAATACATTTTAGAGCAGATAGTCTTGATACGGATATAGGAACTATTCTACTCCCGGAACACACTTACCGTGTAAACAACGTGGCAGCGGCTTTAAACCAGGCTGAGGAAGTTGAAATCTCCTGGAATGCACCAGATACGCTTTATCTACTGAATGAAGATTTTGATCACACTAATTCCGGATTCTGGGCAGATAGAGGATGGGGCTGGGGAACTGACAGCCTGGTCGTAAATTACGGCAGGGGAAAATTCTGGGGGACTGCGTTGAATAACCGGTATGGATTGAATGTGAATTACAGCTTGTATTCACCAGAATTTTATCTGGATGAAGATAATTATGTCCTGCAATTTGAACATTATCTATTTGCCAGCTATGGGGCGGGAGGAAATGTGAAGATCTCAGTTGATAGGGGAGAGAGCTGGGAACTGCTGGAACCTGTTGGTGGATATGATGACATAATGAATTCTTCAAGCCATTGCAATTATAACCAGGGTGTATATACAGGTTTTATCTACAATTGGACAGAATGTGAATTCGACCTTAGTGAATATGCTTTTGAGAGTGTTATGATCCGCTTTCAATTTGGAAGCATATTTGCATGTATTGAGTGCCTCGGCTGGTATATTGATAATCTCAGAGTATCCAGGGAAAATGAAGAACGGGACATGCAGAGCTATAGGATAATTAAAGGTATTGACCCGGGTGACTATATGAACTGGGAATTGATCGCCAGTGGATTAGAGGGCATGGAGTATCTGGATAGTAACTGGCATAATAACATTTATTGCGGTGATTATATTTATGCTGTTCAAGTTGAATATGATGGCGGATTAGTATCACAACCGGCATATTGTGAGCCAATTCAGTTTGGAGATAACTACTCTTTGAGTATTTCACTTGATCCGGGAATTGGTGATTTGAAACAAACAGATGTGTTTATGGAACCTGAAGGCGGATTTTATGATTATGCAAAAAGGATTATTGGGAATAATATGACGTTTGAGAATGTCTGGCAGGGTGATTATGTGTTAAGAGTGCAAAGTTATGGCTTTGATGATCATGAAGAAATTGTATCAGTATCGGAAGATAACAATATAAGCCTTTTTTTGCAATATTTCCTTTTACCTCCATCGAGTCTGACAATTGATGCCCAAACCGGTATGTTAAACTGGCAACCTCCCCCCTCACCAGTATCTGAAAGGAAAAGTATTTCCAGAGAAGATGTAAGCTTATATAAAATATATCTGGATGGTGAACTGATAATGACAACAGATCTTTTGATGCTTGATCTTAGTCGCCTACCTTTGTTTGAGATCGGAGAATGTTATGAGATCGGAGTTACTGCTCTGTATGACTATAAGGAGAGTAACGTTATCTCGGAGGAATTTATCTGTGAATTTGTGGTTAATGATCAAGCACCGGACGAAATCCCATTCACTACAGCAATAAATGCTGTGTATCCAAATCCTTTCAATCCCGAGATAACTGTATCATATCAGTTAGCAGAAAATGAGATAGTCAACCTGTCCATCTATGATATCAGAGGCAGAAAAGTCAAAACTCTGATAAATGAGAAGCAAAATGCAGGACGTTATCAAAGGAGCTGGACAGCCTCTGACTCGGCAAGTGGAATCTATTTTTTACGTTTCAAATCGGGAAGTTATCATCATACCCGGAAGATCATTTTATTGAAATAGTGTCATTTGAATAGTCTGGATTCAAAAAACCAGAGCTGGAAGCTCTGGAAACACAGCCTGACAGTAAATAAAAGACTCATTAACCCTTATCAGCCTAGAACCATCCCCCCAGCCTTCGTTCCCAAACCATCCCTGGTCTGGATTCAAAAAACCAGAGCTGGAAGCTCTGGAAACACAGCCTGGCAGGAAATAAAAGACTCATTAACCCTTATCAGCCCAGAACCATCCCCCCAGCCTTCGCTCCCAGACCATCCCTGGTCTGGATTCAAAAACCAGAGCTAAAAGCTCTGGATACCAAACCTGGCAGATGATAAATATTTATCAAACTATCTAACTTCTCAGCAATCAGAACCATACAACTCTTCACAAAAGCCTATTGCACAAAACGGGTTTAATCCGCCTAATCCTCTAATTCGCTTGTAGAGGCGTAATGCAATGAAGACTGGCGATTAAAAAAAATCCTTAATCCTTAATTCTTAATCCTTAATCTATTAGTGCGCCTCAAACCAGTTCTTGCCCACCCCGATATCAACCTTCAGCGGAACAATATTGCGGTATTCATCCGGCAGAGCATTTTCCATTATTTCGTGGATCAGAGCTTTTGCTTCTTCCAGAAAGTCTTTATGTACTTCAAACACGAGTTCGTCATGCACCTGGATAAGCATCTTAATCCGGCTGTCATCTTTTATTTTATCATAAAGCTGATTCATGGCGATCTTGATCAGGTCGGCTGCACTGCCCTGTACCGGCATATTAACGGCGATTCTTTCGGCAGCTTTCCGGTTCTGCCCGTTACGACTGTTCAGATCCGGCAGATATAGTTTTCTGCCCAGTATCGTTTCCACGTAACCCTTCTGAGCGGCAGTTTCCAGGTGATTTTTAATGAAAGCATCGACCGTAGGGAAGTTCTGGAAATAGTTATCAATAAACTTTTGTGCTTCCTGACGTGATATACTCAGTTCGCTGGAAATACGGTAAGCACCCATGCCATAGAGCAGCCCAAAATTTATCACCTTGGCAAAACGCCGCTGATCAGACGTAACTTCTTCCTGAGGAATACCATAGATCAAACTGGCTGTTTTACTGTGAATATCGCGGTTGGCTTTAAAAGTGCTGATCAGGGTCTGATCATGCGTTAGTATGGCAAAGATGCGCAGCTCGATCTGCGAATAATCAGCCGAAACCATCAGCCAGTCAGTATCAGGAGTTATAAATGCTTTGCGCACTTCTCTGCCGAGTTCCGAACGGATGGGTATGTTTTGCAGATTAGGATTAGAAGATGATAATCTGCCGGTAGAGGCAACTGTCTGGTTAAAAGATGAATGTATCCGGTTCGTGGCAGGATTGATTAAAAGAGGCAAAGCGGAAATATAGGTGGAATCAAGCTTATTAAGCATCCGGTATTCCAGGAGCAATCGCGCTATCTCATGCTCTGCTGCCAGTGATTCCAGAACGTCCTGATCCACGGAATATCCGGTTTTGGTTTTCCGCTGCGGCGGTATATTCATTTTATTAAAAAGAATATTACCCGCCTGCTGCGTGGAATTAAGATTGAAAGGTTCTCCTGCCAGTTCAAAGATGCTGTTGGTTAGTTCACCGATGCGTGCCTGCACCTGGTGTGAAAGCTGACGCAGGAATTTCTCATCGAGCAGCACGCCGTTTAACTCCATATTTGCCAATGTATAAAGCAGAGGTATTTCCACTTTTTTAAAAAGTTCCGCCAGTCCGTGTTTTTCCAGTTCCGGTTGCAGAGTATGATATAGTTTCCAGGTAATCCAGGCATCTTCTGCCGAATAATCAGCAGCCATACGCGTGGAAACCAGGTCAAATCCGATCTGTTTATTGCCTTTGCCGATCAGAGCGCTGATGAGTGTCATCTCATAATTGAAATAACGCAGGGCACAGGTTTCCAGGCTGTGACGTTCCGTAGGATGCAGCAGATAATCTGCCAGCATAGTATCAAAAACCTCCGGCTGAAAATGCCAGCCCGCCTGTTTCAGAACCAGAAAATCATACTTGAAATGATGTCCGATAATGAATTTATCTTTCAGAACAGCAGTCAGTTTATCTTTCACTGCTGCTGCTTCCAGGTTATCTGCCATCTGATGTTTAAGCGGCAGATAATAGGCTTTTTCTTCACTGAAACAAAGAGAAATACCCACCAGTTCAGCGCGAATGGGATCGATCGAAGTAGTTTCCGTATCCAGAGCGATCACTTCTGCTTTGGCAATTTCTTTCAGCAGGTTTTCAAACGCAGCATTTGTCTCAATTAAAACAGCCTGAAATTCCTTTTCCGGTTCCGGAATATCCATCTCCAGAATGGAAAAAATATCCTGTTCCGGAGGTGTTATACGTTTCACCAGCGAGCGCAGTTCATATTTATTCAGCAGATCAAGCGTCCTGCCCAGGTTCCCGGCATCGAATTTCAGATCTTCCACGCTCACTTCCAGCGGCAGATCACGTACTATCTGTGCCAGTTGCCGCGAAAGATAGGCATCATCCCTGCTTTCTTCCAGTTTTTTACGGATGTTGTCGGAAGATATCTGTTTCAGACTGGAATAAATATTATCCAGGTTCCAGAATTCCTGCAGAAGCTTGCTGGCGCTTTTGGGTCCTATACCTTTCACGCCGGGAATATTATCAGCGCTGTCGCCGCATAGCGCCAGGTAATCCACGAACTGCTCAGCAGTTATGCCATATTTTTCAAGAACTTTTGCCTTATCGGTAACAGTCTCACTTTTGGGATCATAGAGCACTACGCCCGGTTCGACGATCTGCGCAAAATCCTTATCACCCGTAACGATGATAATATCATAATCTGCTTTAAATTTATCTGCCAGTGATGCCAGTATGTCATCTGCTTCATATCCGGCAATGCTCAGCTCTTTCACGCCTGCCAGTTCAAAAAAATCTTTGATAGACTGTATTTGTTCGATCATTTCCGGCGGAGCCGGCGGACGGTTCATCTTGTAATTAGGATCAAGCTCATGCCGGAACGTTTTTTCCTTGCGGTCAAAAGATATCAGCAGATGATCCGGATGATAGCGGTCAAGAAAACTCAGGAACATATTAAACGTCCCGAACATAGCGCTGGTATTCATGCCGGTGGAAGTATATAGCGGATTACGGATCAGGGCAAAATGGGCACGGTAGATTAAAGCGGTGCCGTCTATCAAAAAAAGTCTCTTTCTCATCATCACTCCTGAGTTCATATCTTAATGAAAGATGAAAATATAGAGCGATTTCTGTAAAGTAAATTATGATTATCAATTATCAATTACAATTATCAATTAAAAAAAAGCGACCATACGCAAGGTTTTTGCGCCAGATAAAAACTTTACTTTACTTATCAGCAGGTTTTTCTAAAAAAAGAGAAAATAAATTGCGGGAGATTTTCTGATGTCTGATGCTGATCTGAAAATGATGGCTGCTCAAATGATCATGACCGGATTCCACGGTATGGAAGCAACTTCCGGCTCGGATATCATAAAAGTTATCCGGGAACTTAAGCCGGGCGGCATAGTGCTTTTTGACTGGGACGGCGGACAGAAAACTTATGGCCGTAATATCGAGTCCCCCAGCCAGTTGCGGCAACTGATCTTTGACCTGCAGCAGCAATCAGATATTCCACTATTTATCGCTATTGACCAGGAAGGCGGAAAAGTCTGCCGGCTGAAACCGGATACCGGTTTTCAATCCGCGGTAAGTGCACAGACTATTGGCGAAATCGATGATCCGCAAAAAAGCCGCTATTGGAGCCGGAAAATAGCTGAAGACCTGAAAAGCGTAGAGGTAAACCTGAATCTGGCACCGGTTGTTGACCTGAACATTAACTCCCAAAGCCCCGTTATCGGCTTGCTGGAAAGAAGCTTTGGCAAAAATCCTCAAAAGGTTATCAGGCATTCCCGCATCTTTGCGGAAGCGATGCACGCCGAAGGCATTTTATGCTGCCTGAAACATTTCCCCGGACATGGTTCGGCACTCACCGATACTCACCTGGAATTTACTGATATCAGCGCCACCTGGCAGGAAAGCGAACTGGAACCTTTCCAGACATTAATAGCAGAAGATATTCCGGATCTTATCATGCCCGGGCATCTCTTTAATAAAAACCTGGATGCAGAATATCCTGCCTCTTTAAGCAACAATATCATCAACGGACTGCTGCGTGAAAAACTCGGCTGGCAGGGCATTGTGATCAGCGACGACCTGCAGATGAAGGCGATCAAGGATAATTACAGTCTAAAAGAAGCTATCATGCTGGCAATAAACGCCGGAACCGATATTCTGCTATTCGGCAATAATTCCCGCTATAACCTCTATGAATCAGTCTCTTTAGCAATAGATATCATCATCGAACTAATAAAAAATAACCAGCTCACCGAAGCCCGAATAAAGCAGTCCGTCAGCAGAATAAGCAAATTGAAAAAAAAACTTAAATTTATAATTTGAAGAATATTGCCGGTAAGTAATCAGCTTTAACCCTTCTGTAGCACAGACGTCCCCGTCTGTGAACCGCTTTGCCAGACCTCCAGAGTTTACAGCAAAGCATGCAGCCGAAAAAAAATAACACAGACGAGACGTCTATGCTACAAGCAGCTTCATAACTTGAGAAATTTAGTGTAT
>JAIPGO010000019.1 GCA_021736135.1 Candidatus Cloacimonadota bacterium | reverse complement strand
CACCTCCACAGGGCACGGCATAACATTTTTTTGTTATGCCGTGCCCTGTGGAGGTGGTGTGAGAGCTGTGTCTGGGCTGCTAAAATAAGATTGAACGCTGATTAGTGTAATTAATATAATGATTTAGGGATTAATTTGTCAATATTTTTTCATTTTTCCCAGATATTATTCAGTATAAGTTATTGAAAAGGAGAGCCTGAATGACTATAAATCCCATCCCTGAGCACCGATTACCGATCACTGGTTCTCATGTTCGTTTTTCCCTTCTTACGATCTGGGTGTTTTCGCATTTTGAGTCCTGGATCTCGACTAACGATTAACGACTTACGATTTCGCGTGTTCATTCCCCAAACTCACTGCGTTCGCTCTGGTGAACGTTCACTCTTCCCGGAACTCAGAAATCGACTAACGACTGAAAGACGGCATTACTGATAGAGGGATATACATAATTCAATTTCTAATCACGGATTACGTTAATTATCAATCGTTCTTCTAATCCTTGTTTCCCAGTCGGAGGCGTTTTTACTGAATTTTCCGAGGGTGACAACATAATTGCCGTCTTCCTGTTTGAAGCCAGCATCGTCTATGGTGGAATCGAGTTTGTAAGCTTTTATGTAATTTCCCAGATAGGAGGCATCAGCATCGTCTTTTAGTTCAGTAACCACGAAAAGCAGAAAGTTTCTGCCCAGTTTCTGGGCTTCGCGGTAAGTTTCTGCGCTGAGGATAAGCCTGTTATCTTTATTATCTTTTGTGAAAGCGATGATCTTTACGAAGAATTCCTTTTTCTGGGAATCCAGGGCAATTATTTCAAATCTTGGATCAGAGGATTCGGTGGTTTTATAGCCGCGGCGGTTAAGATGATCTTTCACGACCTGGAGTGCCAGTTCAAGATCAGCGGTGATTACACTTTCCTTTGTAGTATGCGGAGCTGCTCGCTGTGGTATTTTGCGTGGCTGATTTTGAAGCTGATATATTTGAGGATTTCTTTCCTCCCTCGTCTCTTCCCGGTCTTTTTCATTTTCTTCGGCTTTTTCTCTGTTGTGGTTATTGAACAACTTCAATATCCATAAAATGAGCACTATATAGATGAATCCATTGATAACACCGCTGAAAACACCATAAAATCCGTGAAATCTCCCGAAATGGAGGTAACCAATATTACTCAGCAAAAGAACAACAACCAGAATTCCGATGATCTGGCGGGGTTTCTTCTCTTTCTTCTGCTTCCGCATAATTAAGCTCAATATTAAAATGATTCCCAAAACGCGAAATATCATCATGACTCCTTGTATTTGATCAAGACAAAGATTGTGTCAGGTGGGAAATATGGTCAAGGATTCTCTTAATTAGTGAATAGTGAATAGTGTACGATGAACAGTGATGGGAGCCGTGAGACGAAACACAAGATCCGAGACCTGAGAAGAGGAAACGAATTCAGGATGGATGGACGGATTGACTGAAAGACGGAAAGCCCTTCACTGCTGAACGTAGTGAAGCCCCAAACCTGCTATGTTCGCTCTATTGAAATTCCCCTCATCAGGCTTTCGGATCTCGAATTTCGAATCACGATTTACGAAGATGAGAAATTTCTTTACTTTGGGAGGGGGATTTCCATTGTTGCTATTGATTCTTTAATGTCTTTTATATCTGGAGGGTATATATGAAGAAAATGATAATGATATTTAGCATTTTTGTGCTGATGGCGGGACTGTATGGCGGTAGGCTGAGCGGTGATATTAAGAGCTGGCAGACTGAGGATTTTATCGGTTTTGATATGGTGGGAGATAATAGCGGCACCGGGGATATTACTTCCGGTTATTTATATCAAGCGGGTGATGAGCTTTTTCTGCGGCTTTCTTTTGCTGATATGGTTACACGGAGCGATAACGAAGTGGTAAATGACAATTTTGCCAAAAGCGACCTGCTGCTGGCAGTGATCATTAGTTCACCCCGGGGTGTGCTGCTTCAGGAAATCATGCCATTGGATCTGCTTTCCGGCAATATAAAAAAACTAAGCTGGCTGCGCACTCCGTCAAGTAATCTGCTGGAAATGAAGATTACGGATATGCGTCATAATAGAGATGATCTGGAGCTGAATTTCACCATATTGCAGAGTGGCCAGGTTATGGATAATTACACGACATCCGGTCGTCAGGAACGTGATACGGGTAATTGCGCTTTCATTCATCATGGCAACCAGGGGCTTACTTATACAGAGGTATTTTATGGCAGTCCATCGCATCCGCAGGGTCTGGACGGCAGCGGATTTGACGAAGTTCTGCAGGCCCATGAGGCAACGGACGTTCCCGGTAATTTTCACATGTCCGGCACATTGATGCCGGCTGCAGAGTGGCATAATCCCGAATTCAATGCCTGGCTGGACAGCATGAGTGACGACGGTACGGCAGCGATGATGACTTCCGCCTTAGGGCAGCAGATAATGCCGTTTGTGCAGAATAATATGAACGACTGGTCGGTTTCCGTGGAAAGCGATATGGTTAATTACCGTTATAATTATGAACCACACGTGGCGTGGGTGCCGGAACGCGTCTGGCTGGCTCAGGGTCAATATCCCGATGCCGGAGTTATTGATAACTGGCTGGGCAATAACTGGACGCAGCATGGTGTCTGGGGCGTGGTTCTGGATGACGGACCGCATTTGAACGGTTATAATAATCATAAAATACACTGGATGAGTAACGGTGTGGGCATTGACCTGCGGGTTATTCCCATTGATAACACGTTTGTGGGCAATATGCACTATGATGCCGGCAGTGCGATGAACCACATTGCCTCAATGGGGCAATATGATATCTGCGTTTATGGAACGGACTGGGAAGTGGCAGCAGAAATGAATGAACATGCCTGGAACGGAACGAATGAGACCTTTTTCCTGGATAATTATCAGAATGTGCTCTGGTATTGTCATGACAATTATCCAGGTGTAAACGTCTGGAAACTGGAAAATGCCATTCAGAATCCCGATTTCAATGGCGTTTCAGCCAATATAACGCCGGGAACTTATGGTCTTTTGGGCGGTGGTGACGGTTATGGCGGTGGAAATAACAGCTGGTACACCAGCTGGGCGGCAACTGCCTCGCATTCCGATTATCATTCGCCTGCCTGGAACTACGGTTTTATCTGGAATAATACTTATGAGAACCTGATGAACTGTCCTGATAATAACCTGGCTCAACTGGGCTGGTACACGATGATGATCAATCTGCATGAAACCGGGTGGCATGACGGTGATGAAGTTTCCGGCTGGGAACACCGCTATTCGAGCCACATCAAAAATGCCAACGTCTATGCGGAAGCATCCAGATGGGCAGCAGGCCAATATCTGCAGACTACTAATGCCTATTTCAATGATATTGACCGTGACGGAACAGATGAACTCATTATGCATAATGACCGCACATTCTTCGTCTTTGAAAGCATCGGCGGACGGGCAGCATGGATTTTTGCCAATGACGGTTTCGGGAATGCCTGGGCTGTGGTTGGTTCAGATGTTGCCTATTACCCGGAAACGGACGGTGATTATAATGAAAGCTCTAATAATCACGTGGCTGCTTTCAGTGACGTTTCACCTAATTATCAGCATAATATTTACGATATCAATATACTAACCACTACTAACGATGAAGTCATTGTGGAATTCAGTCATAACGAATTGAGCAAAACCGCCACCCTGATCACAGGAAATGCCTATATTGATATGGAATATGACATCGAAGGCGACATTTATATCAAGCATGGTTTCACGGCAGACCTGATGGACATCATCTGGAACGGAAAAGAGCATCTGCAGCGGATGTGGGGAGATTTTGGCGGTTACTGCGGCAGGCGTAATTCTGCTTCCGGTGCAACCGTGGCAGCAATCCTGGGTTCTGCCGGCGGAGAACATAATGCTGAATTCGAAGGCACTTTGGTACAGGGTGACGAGATCCATGCAGGTGGCAGTTTCCATTTTTATCTTTATGCCGGCTGGAGTAGTGAGCCTTATGATGCCAATTTTAATAAAGTTACGGAACTGGACGAACTGGCAGCGCAACTCGCTGACGATATTGCTCCGGGAGTAATGCTGGGTGCTGCCTATCAACTGAATGAACACCTGGTTCAGATCGTACTCAGCGAAGCCGTGACGCCCTCTACTGCTACAGATATTGCTAATTACAGTTTGAACGGTGAAATTGCCGGCTATGATATCAGCGTAATTCACCTGACCCATGGTAACCGCAAAGTTGTTTTGCAATTTGCCGATACACTGCCGGAAGAAGTGTCTGGCGCTATCCTGCTCAGTAATCTGGTAGATTTCAGCGGTAACCTGCTTTCTGAAGATGAAAACCTGGCGGAACTGACAGCTTATATCAATCCGCATCTCGTGGGTACAATTAATAGCTGGGTGCCGGGAAATCACACTTATGACCTCACCTGCCAAGATAATATGCTCTGGTCTGTGGATCTGGCACTGGCAGCAGGAACCCATGAATATAAAGTAATCGAATCTAATAGCTGGAACGGTAATGACTGGCCCGGCAATAACCAGATAATTGAATTGGCTGCTGCGGAGACGGTGACGATCTGGGTAAATTGCGGACTTTTCCCCGGCAGTAATGATTGGGACGGCTACGTTTGTCACAGTACTAATGCCCCTATAATATGCGGAGATTTCATGTCGGAAATGGGCGGTATAGACTGGGATCAGACCAGTACTTTAACGGTTATGAACGATACCGGCACTGAAGGTGATATTATCGCCGGAGACGGTGTTTTCAGCCGTCTGCTGGAAATGGAAGCCGGATACTGGGAATTTAAGATAGTGCTGAATAATACCTGGGAACAAAATACTACCGGAGATAATTTGTTCATCAATCTGGAAGAAGCTGCTTCCATCATTTTCACCTATGATTTCGTGGATAACCAGGTTAGCTGGCAGGCGGATAATACGGGTATTGCTTATGGCGATATAGATAATAACGGTTTCGTGGAATCTTATGATGCAGCCATTATCCTGCAGTATTTTGTGGGCATTGATCCCATAGCAGCACCACTGCCCTGGGAAGAATGGAGACTGCAAAGGGCGGACGTTGATGGAAACGGATTCGCAGAAGCCTATGATGCCTCGCTGATTCAAAGATTTGTGGTGGGAATGATAGATCATTTCCCGGTAGAAGAATAACAAATATTAACAAATAAAATGAATACAAAAAGAGCATCGGTAACGATGCTCTTTTTGTAATATTTCATTTTTGTGAGTTAAACAGAGTTATCAATAATTTCCATTTTACTCATTTGATATTCTGTCATTTTTACTATGTACCAGCAATAGTAAATCCCTAAAGTGATAGCTGTAAGTATGATTCCGTGTATTAAGATAAGACTGAATAAATCTCCTCCGTTTAAATCCAGTGAGAATTTAGCAGATTCCCCATAAGTAACATTGTTGACGATATAATTGGTGATCTTTGCTATTGCCCAGGGGAAATAGATACCTAACGTAATGCAGGTAAGAATCATCTGCCCTAAACATAGACTGAAATATTCTCCACCTGAAGCAGTTAAATCAAACTTCTTTCCGTCATAGCTCGTTCTTTCCAGCAGATTCTTTCTGATTTTTATGTATGCCCAGGGAGAATATAGGCCAAATGTGATACCCGTCAAAATTGCTTGTACAAAACAGAGAATCCAGAAATCGCAGGCATTTGTAGAATCAAATTCGAAGTTTTGTCCTTTGTAAGCTGTTTTACTGACGTAGTATTCGCAGATTTTTAAACTGGCAACAGGGGCGTATAATCCCGCTGTAATTGCAGTTAAAAGATATTGAACAAAATAAAGACAAAATACTTCACCTCCTTTACCTGTGAAACTAAAACTCTCACCATCAAGAGTTGTGCACTCACTCATATACTTAGTAAATTTTACAATTGCCCAGGGAATGTAAATCCCAAAAGTTAAGATAGACAATAAAAACTGAAGGATGAGTATAGAAAATAACTCACCACCATTTCCATGAAACTGAAACTTTCCTCTCATAAAAATCCCCCTTGTTTTTTTAGAAAATTCCACTTTTTTTTGTTGTATTTATTGATGTGATAACAGCTCTATTAATAAAATATCCACATATTGTATGGGTACAAAGTGGATAATCAGCACCTTTCTTATTTCTCTTATCCGATATTTTCAGCAATCTAGTATACACTCTATACTTCCTCTTATAATCTATAAGCAGCATAACCGCAGCGCATAGACACTGCCATATTAATATGCTAATTATTATATTAACCAGCATTGGATTAGAGGATATGTGAGGATATACACATACTGAAAGAACCAGAGCTAATGCTAAGATTATCCATACAGGTCCATTTATAATTATAAACGTTCTCAATTTAGATAAAATACCATACCCCCCTTTTTCTATCCTTTAATATACTTTCTTTTAGTTTTGTATATTCTTTATATTGTCAAGCAAATAATATTACTCTACTTGAAATATACTTGAGACTGTTCACATTCAAGAACCCCTTTTGCAAAAACTTATATTGAATTATATCATTAACACTGCACTTTTAGTGTTTTTTTGACATTAGAGTTTAAGGCAATTAATTTATAAGTAATTATTATGCTTTTTCTTTTCACTGATTTCTTTTTCCCTGTAGGGATATTTAATTGTTGAATAGATAAGTTCTACGGATTAAAAATTTCCCTAATTTACCTTTTCTATAAAACGTATTGTCAATTATAATAATTCTGCCTAAAGTTAAGCCATCGATCAACCTGGTATGTCACACTTATGGGGACGTTACACTAAGCCGTAGCTGGAAAAAGAAGCATGATACCGGTAAATTAAGATAGTGCTGAATAATACCTTGGAAGAATGGCGTCAAATGCGCGCAAATGTAGATGGTAATGTATTTATCGAAGCTTACGATGCTTCGCTGTTTCAGAGATTGGTTGTGGGACTGATAGATCATTTCTCAGTTGAAGAATGATCTGGATTTTCAGGATTTAAGATATTAACAGGATTAAAGAGGAAATGGATTTTTTATGATGATAATCCTCTTCCTGTGTATCCGGATGTAAACAATTGCCAGTTGAATTTCCATTGAATATTAAACTGGATGGTGAGAAGAATCGAAATGGCATAGAGAATGATTTTTGACCTCGGATTGACACGGAATACAGGTGGAATTATGTATAATCTGCGTTAATCTGTTTAATCTGCGTCATCAGCGGTCTATTCTAATAAAAAAGCCACCTTACGGTGGCTTTTTATAATGGTGGCAAGACCCAGACTTGAACTGGGGACACAAGGCTTTTCAGGCCTCTGCTCTACCAACTGAGCTATCTCGCCAATATTTACAAAGTGAAATATAAGAAATTTTTCAGGGCGCTATCTGTCAAGAAAAAAGAAAAAGCTTGTTTTTTATAGAGGGGTGTAGAAATTTATAACATCAAATTCTAAAGGATAGTGATGAAAATGGATAAAAATAAAAAAAGTAAAGTGTTACCTGTAATTGGACTGATCATAATTATATTACTGGTGGCGTTAATTATGGTTCCGCTACTGCTGAAAAATCAGATAAAAGCGAAAGCGCTCGCAACTGCTAATGAGAATATAAATGCCGAAATCAGCATTGACAAGGTAAGCCTTTCACTATTTAAAAGCTTTCCTGATCTGCAATTCGGGATTAAAGGACTTGAAATTACTGGCAAGGGTAAAAATGCCGGCATTTCTCTGGCAAAGATAGGTTCATTATCTCTGGATATAAATCTGAAGAGTGCCCTTAAAAAAGAGATAAGGATCAATTCCATCATCATAGAAAGTCCTGAGATCATTGCCATATTAGCAGCAGACGGCACAGCGAACTGGGATATAGCCAAAGAACAGGCAGCGGCAGAAACCAAGGAAGCGGGAAGCCCAGCTGCCTTCAATCTGATCATGCAAGATTTGCAGATCCGCAATGCAGTGATCAGTTTCAGGGATGAGAAACAGGGAACTTCCACCCTGATCAGCAATCTGGACTTGAACCTTAAAGGTGATTTTACCGAGAAGGATGCACGTTTGCAGCTAGCAACCGAAATTAAAAAAATAAATTTTGAGCAGAGCGGTGTGAAACTGGTTAAAGACCTGCACTTGAATTTTACTGCCGGAATAGGCATAGACCTGGAGAAGAGAAAGTTCACTTTTGCAGAAAACAGATTACAGCTAAATGAACTGGAACTTGGGTTTAACGGCAGCGTGGAATTGCCGGCAGATGGCAGTATGCTTACCGATATTACATTTAATGCCGGAAAAACTGATTTTAAAGACCTGCTTTCCTTCGTCCCGGCTGCATATATGAAAGACTTTGCAGATATCCGTACGGAAGGTAAACTGCAGTTTAACGGCTTTGCCAAAGGACTCCTGGAAGATGACATACTGCCTGCTTTCGGTCTGGAACTGGAAGTGGAAGATGCCCTGGTGCAATATCCTGAGCTCCCGGCGGCAATACATGATATCAATATTGACGTAAAAATTGCTAATCCCGGGGGAACTGCAGATCTCACGACTATCAACGTGAACCGCTTTGAGCTTATGATGCAGGATAATCCCCTGCAAGCATCACTGCTGATCAGCACTCTGGTGAGTAATCCTGATATTTTAGCTAATATGAATATTGACCTCGATCTGAATACACTCAAAAATGTGCTGCCTCTGGAACAACTGAAAATTGCGGGAGTCCTGAAAGGCAGAATCAGCCTGAATACTAAACTTTCCACTATCGAGAAAGAACAGTATGAGAAAGTAGGCTTGCAGGGCGGAGTTACTCTTACTGATTTCGTTTATAAAAGCCCGGATATAACGCAGGAGATCAAAATAAAAAATGCGGACCTGAAATTTACTCCCTGGTTTGTGGAACTGAAACAGTTTACCTTAAATATTGCTGCTACTGACCTGAACCTGCAGGGGAAAGTAGAAAATTTCCTTCCTTTCGTTCTGGAAGGTAAAGAATTGCAGGGTAATCTGGAAGTGAATTCCAATCTGATTGATGCCAATCAGTTAATGACGCTGAGCACAGTAACGCAGCATTCTGAATCTGCCAGTCCCAAAGAAGTAAAAGCTATTGTGATCCCGGAAAATCTGAATCTGATATTGAAGTGCAGCCTGAAAAAGATACTTTTCGACCAGATGGAAATTACAGCCTTAACGGGTGATTTTGAACTGAAAGAAGCAGTGGCGGCACTGAATAATCTGCGTTTTGATACCTTAAAAGGGGGAGTGCGCATCACGGGGACCTACCACGGCCAATCGGCTGCCAATGCCGGGATCAACGGCAGTTTGAACCTCTGGAAACTCGACGTGCGGGAAGCCTTCAAATCGCTCTCCGTTTTACAGAAAACCTTGCCAATCCTGGATTACAGCAGCGGAAACATTTCCGGTAAAATGAGCCTGGATGCCCAACTCGATGATCAGATGCAGCCAGTGCTGGAAACAGTGAATAGCAATGGTAATCTGAATACCAGTGAAATAATTATTGAAAACTCACCGGTTCTAAATGATATTGCCGAAAATCTGAAAAATCCTAAACTTAAAAAAGTTATACTATCGGCAACGGATATTTCTTACACTATGACGGATGGAAACCTGAAAATATCACCTTTCACGACTAATTTCTCCTCATCATCCGCTATAATTTCCGGCACCGTCAGCGCTCAGCAGGAATTGAATATCAAGCTGCAGACACGCCTTGCCATCAGCGATCTGGGTGATGAAGCACGCAAACAGATAACTGATCTGGTCAGCCAGATCAATAAAACCGGTATGAAGGTTACTGCACCGGAATTTTTAAATGTACCGGTTATGCTCACCGGTTCGGTTACGCAACCCAAAGTAGGAATGGACTGGCAGTCTGGTTTTGAAAATGTGATCAAATCCCTGCAGGAACAGTTAATGTCTGCCGGAAAAGATAAACTCAAAGATGAAGCTACTGATCTTCTGAAAGGTTTATTTAAAAAATAAAGGCTGATAATGCACAGTTATTTAAAAAAAGTTATCCATTACACCGCTGGTAATATTGCCAATAAACTACTGCTGCTGCTGCTGCTGCCGATGTTCTCCAGATTCCTGCCTCCGGATGAATATGCGGTTTATACCAATATCATGCTGTTCTTCACTTTTGCAGCGTTGATCTATATTCTAGGCATCCAGCAGGCGATGTATTCCTATTTCAATGAGCAGAAAACTGCTGCTTATCAGGCAAAACTGATTTCTTCGGTGTTTATCACTATCCTGATCTCAGGGATTATATTCACGACCCTGATTGCTTTTTTCTCAGAAAAACTTTCGCTGTGGATAGTGCGGGATATTCAATACAGCAGACTATTTTTTTGGGTCGGGATCACGCTTTTTTTTAATAGCATAACTTCTATCTGTCTGAGTCTGCTGAACGTTATGGAGCGTTCCGGCAGTTACGTGATTGTGGGATTTACGCAGAATATAATTTTCTTTATACTGCTCATATTCGGGGGTATGAACGGGATGTTCTCCATAATATACATCTTTAAAGCTCTGTTCATTTCCACGGTAATCGGCAGTCTGCTGGGAATATTCATCATCGGCAGTATCCATAGAAAGCTGCCGGACGCGCGGTTTGGCATATTTTCCGCAAAAATCATGCTGCCGATCCTGCGTTTCGGATTAATAATGATACCAGGCACAATAGCAATGATAATCCTGCGTGCTGCTGACCGTCTGATGTTGACGCACCTGTCGGCAAGCACCATTTACCGGTCACTTTATAATGTGGGTATCTATTCCATAAGTTATAAGATCGGTTCCATCATGCTCTTTCTGATAACGCTCATCAGCACGGTTTTTCTACCATATGCCATGCGCATTGCCGATAAAGAGAAAGCACCGGAAATTTACCGCACGATGTTCAGTTATTACCTTTGGGGCGGTGGAATTCTTGGCTTTTTCATTATCCTTTTTTCACCGGAAATATTCGCACTGCTGATAGATGCTCAGTATGCAGTGGCAGCGCGTTTAACTTTCATTGGGGTGATCTCAACCTATCTGCAGGGTATTTTCAATCTGATCAACGTGATCTTTTATGCTCAGAAACGTGCCGGTAATATTGCCGTGGCAGTAATTCTGGGGGCTTTGATCAATATTGGATTAAATTTCCTGCTGATTCCTGCCTTCGGACTATATGGCGCTGGCGCAGCATCCATTTTTGCCTATCTGTTTATTGTGATCTTAAATTATATTTATGCGCAAAAAGAATTTAAGCCCAATTATAAGATCGGATATCTGCTGATCACTTTGCCGCTTTTCGGAATTGCCATGGCACTGATCAGATTTGTGCCTTTCACTTTGATATCTATTTCTTTTAAAGTTTTTTTTGCTTTGCTGTTTTGCGTGGGACTTTACCTTCTGCTGCTGAAGCGGGGAGAACTGGAAAAATTTAAGGCTATGATTCGGAAGGATTGAATGACGGATGGAGTGCATGTGGGATTGAGGTAGAGAAGATGAGAAAAAATCGACAACAACTCACGATTTCCCGTGTTCATTCCCCAAACTCACTGCGTTCGCTCTGGTGAACATCCACTCTTCCCGGATCTCGACTCACGACTCACGTCTCACGACTCACGTCTCACGTCTCACGTCTCACGACTCACGTCTTAAATACTAGCACTCGACTGCGTCTCGGTGCATTAACTTCTGTTAATGTACTCCAAAAAGGGAGAACAGCCTGAGGGGCTGTTCTCCTGTTTCTTTAGAGGGAGGGAACTTCTATATTACTGAAAATCTACAGCTTGTTTCTGGAACTTGTTCATGTTTGATTCATACTGCACGTAGAGAGTGTTGGTGTCATTATTAAACTGTAGAAGATATTTCTTTTCTTCATAAGGGATATAGCGGAAATAGAAGTTATCGCCAGACCACATTTCAATACCGACTTCCACCACCGGCATTTCCAGGGCTGATTTATATTCTTCATACTTGCCATCCACGAAATCGGAAGCTGCAAACCGCTTGAATGAGTTGATTATTCCGGTAAGGGTGGAATTGTCATTATCAACGTTGAAGCTCTCCTTTTCATCGGAATATACCCATAATGAGTCAGCCATTTCGAGAGCATAGTTATTATCGTCAGAAACAACCATGATTTTAGTTATCTGCTCCGGATCTATTTCTATGATCTCACGTTTTCTCCAGGAACCAAGGACAGGTTTCAGAATATAAGCAATATTGGATTCCAGGCGGTAAACCTGATTCGAGCCAATCTTGCGTACGGGAGTATTGCTGTAACTGCTGCTTTTACCCAGAAGCACATCATCGAGTACGTTACCTTTAGCATCAAAGGTTTTCAGGTGAGTAGCCAGACTATCCGTAAGTGAATATTTCACCAGTGATGCTTCATTTTCAGAAATCGGAAGAGTGGAAGTTTCGGCAGTTAAAACGGTATCGAATATCTTATCCATTTTACCCACCTGCATATCCCATTTTACGGGATAAACGATTTTCCAGTCGCTGCCTTCTTTTGCCAGATACAGGGTATCGGCTTCCAGAGTAATCTCAATACGGGCAACGCTGTTGGAATCAGCAGCAAAGAAATTGAATCTTTTTTCTTTCTTCGTGTCCAGCTTCGTGAGAACGAAGATAACTGCCAATACGATCAATATAATGAGGTATATGCGGTTTTTCTTATTCATAGAGATCTCCTAAATGGCTTTTCCTTTTACTTTCTTTTCTCCAGCGCAGGATACCGTAGATAATGAGCAGAAGTGAAGGCAGCAGGATATTTGCCCATTTTATGAGCTGACGCATGGAATTAGATTCAACAGCCTTGAGAGGACGATATTCAGTTTCACGTGAACGGATCAGGATCAACGAAGCCTCGCCTGCCAGGTAATCAACGGAATTAAGTGCAAAATCCATATTTCCTTCCACGCCGGCACCAGCGCCTTCTCTGATGAAATTACCACTGGGTACGAATATAACACGCGCTTCGGAAGTTTCCGGTATCAAATCAGGATAAGCCGGATTATCGGTAAAATAACTCGTGAAAGTACCGGAATAGATACCGGCAAGTATTTTTCTACCTTCTTTAAGTTCCTGCCGCAGGTCTTTCTGCATGTATTTATTATAGCTGATATCAAAACGGGGACCGGATGTCTGACCGGAATTTGCCGAGGAATAGAATAGCGGTTCAAAGGTGTTCTTAACAAAGGAAGTATCGATCTCAGATACGAAAACCATCTGTATCATATCCAGATTCTTCACCAGAGGATTCTTTTCGTTACGTTCTGTAATCACCGGGAAATAAGGATATTTAACCGGAGTATTAACCCTGAAAAAACCCTGCTGACGTGTGATCTGGATCTGCCCGCATTCGGCATCTGCTACCAGGTTCTTTTTGGCTACAATACCGTAATGTTCCAGCAGATCAAAAAGATTGGTTCCATTTACTTCGGCAGCAGCATTTTGTATATCTGCCGTCACTCTATCCTGAAAAAGAACTACTTTCCCGCCCTGCATTATATACTGGTCAAGATTATAAAGCTGAGTTTCGGTAAGAGTATCAGCAATGCTTGTTATCATCAGGACATCAGTGTCAATAGTTAGAGGTTCGCTAAGGTCAATATCACTTAACTCATAACTTTCCGATACGATCTGTCTTACCGTCTGATAAGGACTTGAGGTCTGCCCTCTGCCAATAGGCACTTCTTCATTATCGGTGCTGAAGAAAGCGAGTTTCTTCATTGACTGGGCTGAGATTTTCTTGATCGTTTTAGTAATATCATATTCCAGACCCTGAGTATTCTGCACAAAGGGAATCGATTCCACTTTATCCTGATAAAGGAAAGCCAATCCCATATATACTTCGCGCAGCACGAGCTGATCCTGTTCATTTACGCGCATGGTCATGGGCTGGATCTGTGCTTTCTGGGCCTCTTCCTTCAGGGCTTCTTCGTCAACGGGATCCACAAATTCAAAACGCAGATTACCGCCTGAATAGGCTTGATATTCGTCCAGCATATCCTGTGTAAAACGACGAACATCTGCATATTCACCGGGTAGTGATTTGGAGAAATATGCTTTCACGATCAATCTGTCATCCAGATTCTTCACAGACTGCTTTGATGCTTTGGATAGCGAATACACTTTTCCCCGCGAGAAATCAAGTCTCGAGAAGAAACTCTGCGAAAGAAGAGTTACTAAAATAATGATCCCCAACAGGATAATAAAACTGGTCCATATATTTTTTGTATTCATAATATTATTCTCCTATTTCCATTTTCTGATTTCCAGCACGGCAATTGCCAGCCGGAGAAAGATTGTGATGAGACTTAGGAAATATATGAGATTACGGGTATCGATCACACCACGAGCCATATTGGAATAGTGATAACCTATTGAGATATACTGGAAGAAACCGGCGAATGCTGCCGGAATGAAAAATAAGGAATATTGCAGCATATAGAGCACGAATATGATAGCAAAGCTGATGATGAAGGCTACGATCTGATTATTAGAAAGACTGGAAGCAAATATTCCGATGGAGGCATATACCGCGCCAACCATCAACAATCCAATGTAACCACAGAATATGGCTCCATAATCAATATTGGTTCCCAGAATGATGATCGTCAGCAAATGCAGCAGCGTGAAGAGCAATCCAATCGATATCAGCTTTAAGGCTGCCCAGAATTTACCCATGATGATCTGCACTTCTGTTAATGGAAAAGTTGCCAGAAGCTCGATTGTACCGGAACTTCTTTCCCGAGCTAGAAGCCCCATAGTGATCACGGGCACAAAGAAAAGGAAAAGAATGGGTATCATGTTGAAAAGAGTGCGCATATCGGCACTATTGGCAAGAAATAGGGGACTGGCAAAGAACCAGCCGCTGAAAAGCAGGAAAACCACCAGAAAAATATATGCCGAAGGAGAATCGAAATAGGCATTAGTTTCCTTTTTGGAGATTAACTGGGCAAAGTTCATTTTTTTCCTCCTTCAATGGTCAGATTGCGGAAGACGTCTTCCAGACTGATGTCTTCCCGGTGCAGCTCATAAAGTGTAAAACCGTTATTCTTGATATAATTGAAGATTTCAGGACGCCGGTCGAGTTGACGGTCAAATTCCACCACAGCTTCAGTCAGAGTTGCTGAGATCATTTTCACTTTGGTCAGGTTCATATTACCCAGATTTGTTACCATAAGTTTTAGAGCTTCTTCATCTGCATCTGCCTGGATAGTGACGCTCATCTTCTTATTAAAACCTGATTTCAACTGGTCAGCAGAACCGTCAGCAACGATCTTGCCTTTATTGATGATCACAATACGATCACAGACTGCCTGCACTTCCTGGAGAATATGGCTCGAAATGATCAAGGTCTTTTCCTTGCCCAGTTTTTTAATCAGTTCTCTGATCTCTACGATCTGGTTTGGATCAAGACCGCTGGTCGGCTCATCCAGAATCAGAATTTCCGGGTCATGCAGAATTGCCTGAGCAAGCCCAACTCTCTGCTTATAACCCTTTGATAACGTCTGAACCGTCTTATTCACCACCCCATGCAGTCCGCAGAGATCAATGATCTCTTTTAGACGATTTTTAAAATCCGGTATACGGCGAACTTCCGCCACAAACTTCAGATAATCATAAACAATCATCTCAGCATAAAGCGGATTTTGTTCGGGAAGATACCCGATCTTTTTCCTGATTTCCAGAGAATCATCTATCACGTTAGCTTCGCCAACATGAATGTTCCCTTCTGTAGGTGACAGATAGCAGGTGATCATTTTCAGGGTAGTGGATTTTCCCGCACCATTGGGACCCAGAAAACCAAGAATTTCCCCGTCATTGATGTTGAAATCAATATGGTCAACTGCTCTAACTGTTCCATAATCCTTTACAAGATTTTCCAATCTGATCATGAATTCAACTCCTTATTCAATATATGCAAATTTATATTACAATTGTTAAACTGTTTTTTTAACGACTCTTGCTTGTCAAGCAGGAAAACTTCCGCTCTCATTTACATTCCCCCCGATTCTCTTTTTTCACTATATTCACAGATAAAACGATACTATTAAGATTGGTTACACTTTTTTAATACTCCTATCCAATAAAATTCCCCGAATATACCCCAGCAACGTAAACATTGATAACATTTTATAAAATCATCGGTGTTCATGTTGCTGGAATACAATAATAAAGGCATACGAAAAGCATATCAGTTTTTAAGTATTAGATATTTACATTATTGGGTAATAGTACTTAGCCTGACAAAAAACAAGAGATAAAAAGATTATTTCTTCAGCAGCATCTGTACAAGTCCAAATTTGCAGGTTGATTTTCCAGGCTCGCTTTGGGGATAGTTCTGCCACCGGTAAAAGGTTCTTTGCTCAGCTTTTAGCAACGGTCTCATCTGGAGTATTTTTGTTACTTCACCTGGTTATAAGTCATTATTTTAGAAATTATAATCCGCAGCATTTTTTGACCGGAGATATATAAAATCTATATTACCGACAAGATAATCTACGGCATTAACTGCAAAATCCATATTACCAGCAATTCCGGCACCGGCACCTTCTCGAATGAAACTGCCGCTGGGTACGAATATGATACACGCATCGGAAGTTTCGGATATGGCATCAGGATAAGCAGGATCATTGGCAAAATAACTGGTAAAAATCCCATAATACATGCCGGAAAGTATTTTTTTGCCTTCTTTAAGCTCCTGCTGCAGGTCTTTCTCCATATATTCATTATAGTTTATGTTAAAAGTGGGACCGGATGCCTGACCGGAATGTGCCGAAGAATAAAATAGCGGTTCAAAGGTGTTTTTTACATAGGAAGTATCAATTTCAGATACGAAAACCATCTGTATCATATCCAGGTTTTTCACCAGAGGATTCTTTTCGTTACGTTCTGTAATCACCGGGAAATATGGATATTTAACGGGAGTATTAAACCGGTAAAATCCCTGCTGACGGGTGACCTGAATTTGTCCACATTCGGCATCAGCAACCAGGTTCTTTTTAGCAACTATGCCATAATGTTCCAGCAGATCAAAGAGATTTGTTTCATTCACTTCAGCTGCGGCATTCTGAATATCTGCGATAACTCTATCCTGAAAAAGGATAACTTTCCCGCCCTGCATTATATACTGGTCAAGGTTATAAAGCTGGGTTTCGGTCAAATTATCGGTTATACTGGTAATCATCAGGGCGTCGGTGTCAATAGTCAAAGGTTCTGTGAGGTCAATATCCCTTAATTCATAACTTTCCGAAACAATCTGTCTTACCGTCTGATAAGGAATTGAGGTCTGCCCGTTGCCTAAAGACACCTCTTCATTATAGATACTGAAGAAAGCAAGTTTCTTCATAGACTGGGCTGAGATTTTCTTGATAGTATTGGTAATATCATATTCCAGACCCCGAGTATTCTGCACAATGGGGATTGATTCCACTTTATCCTGATAAAAGAAAGCCAATCCCATATATATATCGCGTATGAGAAGCTGATCCTGTTTGTTTATTCGCAGGGTTATGGGGTCGATCTGTGCTTTATGGGCTTCTTCCTTCAGGGCTTCTTCATCAATTGTGCACACAAATTCATACCGTAGATTACCCTCGGAATAAGCTTGATATTCTTCAAGAATATCCAACGTAAAGCACTCGGTATCAAATAATTCACCGGGTAGTGAATTAGAAAAATAAGCCTTTATTTCCAGGAGATTATCCAGATTATCTAAAACTAAACATGTATATGGGGAGAGAAAAGTATCAGATTTCTCTTTTTTTTGAGAGATATTTTTCTTATTCAAGCTAAGTGTATCAGAAAAATTATTTTCTAATTGCGTATTAATAACACTAAAATTATATTCATCTGCAGCATCTTTTGATCGAAGTTTAATTAAATCTTCATCGCCAGCTAGATAATTTACGGCATTAATTGCAAAATCTTTATTTCCTTCCATACTGGTAACAGTGGCTTCTCTGATAAAGTTTCTGCTGGGTACAAATATTATGCATGCTTCAGATGTTGTTAGCAGGGCATCAGGATAATATGGATTATTAGCAAAATAACTCATAAAAGTACCGGAATAGATACCGCCTAGTATTTTTCTGCCTTCATTAAGTTCCTGCCGCAGGTCTTTCTTCATATAATTATTGTAGTCGATATCAAACTGGGGACCGTAAGTCTGGCGGGAATTTGCCGAAGAATAAAATAGCGGTTCAAAGGTGTTTTTAACAAAGGAAGTATCAATTTCAGAAACGAAGACCATCTGAATCGTGTCCAGGTTTTTCACAAGTGGATTATTTTCGTTACGTACGGTAATAATTGGTAAATAGGGATATTTAACGGGAGTATTGACCATTCCCCCCCCCTCCTGTCGTCGCATGATCTGGATCTGTCCGCATTCGGCATCGGCAACCAGGTTCTTTTTGGCAACAATACCGTAATGTTCCAGCAGATCAAATAGATTTGTGTTATTAACTTCTGCTGCTGCATTTTGAATATCTGCCGTTACTCTATCCTGGAAAAGGATAACCTTACCGCCCTGCATAATATACTGGTCAAGGTTATAAAGCTGAGTTTCGGTAAGAGTATCTGCAATACTGGTTATCATCAGAGCATCGGTGTCAATCGTTAAAGGTTCGGTGAGGTCGATATCATTTAATTCATAACTTTCGGAAACAACCTGTCTTACCGTTTGATAAGGACTTGAGGTCTGTCCTCTGCCAATAGGCCCCTCTTCATTATCGGTGCTGAAGAAAGCAAGTTTCTTCATTGACTGAGCTGATATCTTCTTGATAGTTTTAGTAATATCATATTCCAGACCCTGAGTATTCTGCACAAAGGGGATTGATTCCATTTTATCCTGATAAAGGAAAGCCAGCCCCATATATACTTCGCGTAAAACAAGCTGATCCTGCACATTTACGGGCATGGTCATGGGCTTTATCTGTGCTTTCTGGGCTTCTTCCTTCAGGGCGTCATCATCAATGGGATCCACAAATTCGTAACACAGATTGCCTCCGGAATAGGCTTGATATTCTTCAAAAAGATACTGCATAAAGCGCTGGGTATCAGCAAATTCGCTGGGTAGTGATTTAGAAAAATAGGCTTTTATAACCAGAAGATTTTCCAGGTTATCTATAACTAAACATGTATGGGGGGAAAGAAATGCACCAGGTTTCTCTTTTTCTTGAGATATTTTTTTCTTTTTCAAGCTAAGAGTATCTGAAAAAAGTACAATGACTATTATTACCAGAAATACTACAATCAATGAAATTTTACGGTTCATTCAATACTCCCTGAATACGATCATACAATAATATTAATGAATTATAGTATTAATCATAAGTCAAGCAAAAACTTACGAGATTAATTTTCATGGATAAGAACTTATTAGATAACAATAGAATTGATATCTCATAAAAGCAGTACACCTTACGGTTTCAGTAATACTTTAACAGGTTCCAGTCCGTAGGGTGATTTTTCCGAGATCACCTTGAGGATAGTACCGCCCCCGGTAAAGAAATAGTAGCGCTGGTTAATAAGCGCCTGCTGATAAATTTCGGGAAGCAGAGTATTGAGTTCCTGCAATGTATCACCGCCGCCGAAAAGTTTCCTGGCCCTGTTATTGGCATGAATGGTCTCATCAAGAGCGATAGTGCCTTCTGTAAACAGGGGTGTGAGTCCCATCACGGCATTAACAAAAATAGTGTTGGCTTTAGCGAAAGTTTTTTTGGTTTTTTTCTCTAAAAAAGAACGCGGATCAATATCGAGGACATAATTCAGGAAATCACCTTTTCCCAGAGCTTTGATATCGTGGGTGCGGTAGCTGCCTTTCTTTTTTGAGTCCAGAGAATCTGATTCCACAATATATTGCAGTTCCACGATTTTACCGCGATAGCGTTTACTAAACTCCACAAACTCGGCAGCAGCTTCCAGGTCTTCCTCAGAAACGCCCTTGATCATAAAACCGTAGCGTGCACAAAGATAGGCATTATAAATAACTCCGCCCAGGACGAGGAAGTCCGCCTTTTCAAGTAGTGCATAAAGCGGCTCGATCTTAGTATCAAACTTGGAACCGGCAACTACTGCTACAAAGGGGCGAGCAGGTTTCAGTACGTCGTTAAGGTGACTTATTTCCTTTTCCATCAGAAACCCGGCACATGATGGAAGGTGACGGGCTGGTTCAATTGTGGAAGCATGCGGCTGCCATGAGCCAAAAGCATCATTAACAAAGACATCGGCTAAAGCAGCTAATTGTTTTCCCAGGGCTTTCTTTTCCTTTTCATCACCCTCTTCGCCGGTAAACCAACGCGTGTTAGGAAGATAAACAATATCATATTTCCCGGCTTTCAGTTCCTTTATTTCTTTTCCGCCTTTAAGTTTAGAAATACCATTGGCATCATAATCAGGCAAAGTCATAGCGACAGCATTAAAGCCGGCTTCCCGCAGGTAAGCAACCACTGGCTCGATGGAAGTGTCATCTGAGATTTTGATTTCGCCGGTTTTTTTATCACGAGGTCTGCCCACGTGGCTCATAAGAATAATACGTGCTCCTTCCTGGAGCAGATAGCGCAGAGTAGGCAGAGAGGCATCAATGCGGTAAGGATCAATTATTTTACCTTTTTTCACCACATTATGGTCAACTCTTACCAGGGCGATCTTTCCTTTAACATCAAGGTCTTTCAATAAAGCTAGATCAGGCATTAAAACCTCCCTTATTTTCATAAGTATTAATAGAAGCAAGTATTTCCTGCCAGGAAACCGCTTCGGTTATTATCACATCATTTATGCCGTTGAAAAGAACCACCCTGCTGGTTTTTCCGGCTTTCTTATCATGCAGGAAGAATTCCTGTCCCTTTTTTTCTATCACTGCAAATTCCCGGCTGTCAACAAAAAAATAATTTTGTGGGAAAGAATCCTGTAATAATTGCAGAATGTTGTCGTACCTTTTTATATCGATCATATTCCTAATGAAGCTTAGATTTGCGGCAGCGGCGATTCCGATGGCAACGGCTCTGCCGTGTTCAACCTGGTAATTCAAGGCAGATTCGATCACGTGGGCAAAAGTATGTCCCAGATTCAGAAGGCGACGCTGCTTTTTATCATAAGGATCAAGGGTGCAGATCGTCATTTTAAAATTAACCGCGTTCATGATGATTTCCAGCAAAGTTTCAGGTTCTATCCAGTTATCCTGTCTAAGAAGCGGCAGCAATTCACCTTTCTGTAAAAGCGCGGTTTTCACCAGCTCTGCTTTTCCTGCCAGCAGCATTTTGGAAGAAAGACTTTTTATAAAATCTGTGGCTATTAAAACCTGAGAAGCTGGATAAAAAGAACCGATCAGATTTTTACTGCCCTGAAAATTAAGTGCGGTTTTTCCGCCGAGTGCGGCATCAATCATTGCTATTAAAGAAGTGGGAATGAACGAAAGCTGACAGCCCCGCATATAATTAGCTGCTACCCAACCCGCAAGGTCACAGGTGATGCCTCCACCAATAGCAATTAGATGAGATTCTCTATTAGCGCCATTTAGCAGCAGGCAGGAGATGATATCTTCTGCCTTAACCAGGGTCTTATTCTCTTCAAGGGCGGCGAACAGGTATTTATGGTTAAGGTTACCACAGATCTCAGGATACTCCCGATCTATATTAGCGTCAATGATATAGAAACAGCCCTTCTGACACCAGACAGTCAGTTCCCTAAAAGAGACAAATTTGATCTCAGTCTGCTTATCTGCCAGTGAAAATTTCATTTTACCAGGGAATACTGCCGGGGTCATCGCAATTATGGCAAATATCGAAGCCGTTTTGCCGGGATTGAGCAATTTCCGCGACCACAGACCGGTATTTCAGACTGTTGAGTATCTCCGGAAAGCTTGCGGTTTCAAGGTTTCCAAAACTGTAACGGGCATAAAAATCCATGCAGCATAGCAG
This sequence comes from Candidatus Cloacimonadota bacterium, assembly GCA_021736135.1. Taxonomy (GTDB): domain Bacteria; phylum Cloacimonadota; class Cloacimonadia; order Cloacimonadales; family TCS61; genus JAIPGO01. The sequence continues at coordinate 26,612 of JAIPGO010000019.1, read as the reverse complement.
CATTTCACCTTGCCAGTTAACCACCAGTTGCGCACTTGGACGCAGACAGGGAGCATTAAGAACCTTATTTTTCTGAAATATCTCGCCACCGCGGTCAGTCCGCCACATTTCACTGTTATTTACAACTTTGATATAAGAGGGATATTTCCTTTGCAGAGTATTAAGTTCAGGTTTTTCAGTTTCATCATAATTAGTGATGAAAAAGTAATTTACTCCTGCTGCCAGCAGCTCTAGAAAATTATCTTCCCTGAGAAAATCACCGTTGCTGTTTATCTGAATCCAGGCCCAGGGCAGTTTCGAGCAGGTATATTTTATAAGTTCCGGCAGCCGTGCATCCAGCAGAGGTTCATTAAAAAAATGAGGACCAATCCTGCCGGAGAAATTAATTTCTGCCAGTTGATCGATTATCCTGTGAAAAGTTTCTGTTTCCATTTTACCCTGTGGACGCTTTTCAAAGCGTGGATCATTAAAACAAAAGGAGCAAGTGCGGTTACATGTGGAAATGGTTTCTATATTTACGGATATTATGCCATATTTACGTCGCTGCAGTTTCAGTCGTATCTTACGGAAAAACTCCATCTTAACTGCTGCCAAATAGTAATTGATAAAATTCTGCTTAAACTGACGCCGTGAAATTTCTAAATCTCCACAACGCTTAATTATTTGTTTTATTCTATTCATATAGTGTTTTTAAAATATCAAGTGTATCAGCAACCACCGTTTCCCAGGTGTATTTCTGCAGAATACGCTCCCGCAGCAAAGGATTCTTAGCAGTGTCAAGTGACTTTCTGATTGTTTTCACAATGGAATCAATCTGTAAAGGCTCGGGATATAAGGCATATTCGGAAAAATATTCCCTGGTTCCACCTTTGGGAGTAATGACAATATTCGCTCCTGCCAGTCCGGCTTCCAAGGCAGCTCTACCGGGAGTTTCATAACGCGTAGGCAAAACAAAAGTGTGACAGGCAGCATAAGCAGAAGCAAGTAGCGGATCATTATGGTCAACCCAACCCAGGTAATGGATATTACTGCTTTTTTCCATTTCCTGACGACATAATTCACCTTCCCGGTTTTTAAGTATATCGGCAATAACAACGCAAGGGACATCAATCTGCTGTAGTGCTTTGATAATATTCAAGCCGTTCTTACGAACCGGACCGAGATGACCAACGTAAAGTACAAAGTCTTTTAACCCGAATTTCTTGTGAAAGAGTTCCGGTGAAGCATCAGCAAATCTTTTTTCCACACCGTTGGGGATCACTTGAAATTTCTTGTTTTTCAAATGCAGAGCCTTTTGCAGAAGCTCCTGCTCTGCCCAGGTATTGGGTAAGATCAGTTCAGCTCCCTGACATACTCTTTCCGTTAGATCATAATCAGACTGGGTTCTGGGAAAAAAGCTTTTAAAGGGTTTTTCCAGATTACGGTATAATCTGATTAAAGAAGGACTGTGATTACTGTAAAAAATCGGATTCACGACATAGCGAATGCCGGCAGCTTCCAGATTAACGGTTAAGGGATAAGTGCCAATATTGGCAGTGAATACGTAAAAAAGGTCAGAGGAAGATAACTTCTGCGTGGCATCCCACATATCAAAAAGATGCACATCCGCACCCAGTTTCTGCATCAGCTCAAATACCATTGCCGTTTTATAAGTAGGTCCACCGCGATTGATATGCAGAGATGGATAGCTGTAGATAAAAATTCGCATTAACCCTGCCTAATCCAGATACTGGGGATAGCCGTTTCTTTTGAAATAGAGACGCGCTTTGCGTGCTTCCCATTCATGCAGCCAGTATCTCCAGCTTTTTTTATAAATGCGTTCATAATCTGCGGGATAATTTATGATATCTCTTTTCAATTCAGTGGTCATCAATACTTCATCAGATTTTATGCGGCAGAGATTTTCTGCTCTTTTCAGCCACCAGATAGCATAATTTTCCATGGTAAGATTATTGAATTCATGCTTGTTCACATATTCAAATATGCGAGGAATGAGAGCATTCAGAATGAGACTCGGATGATGATAGATGATCGCAGGAACTCCTCTGCTGCTGCATTGCCTGATATAGTCTATAAAATATTCTCCGATTTCCTGTTCCCGAAAATGAGAGCGGCGTAATCTGCCGGGATTTATGGGATGCACAGGAATTTGGAGGATTCTCTTATTCTCCTGCCAGCGAATAATGGGCAGTGCATCATAAGCATAGGCAAATTCTGAGGAATAAAGATAATCGTGAGCAAACAGCACTTTTTCCAGTTCGGGATTCCAGGCTCCGAAGGGAGCAGCAAAACCACGTGGTGCCAGACCGGCATTTAAAAGTGCCTGATTAGCCCGCACGATATTCCTCTCATTAGGTTCCATTTTCCGGTAAACATAATGCCGGTCACAATGCAGGGCTATTTCCTGTTCTGTAAATTTAGTATAAGCTGAGAGCAGTTTTTCAGAATGCACATCAACAAACCACGAAGCATTAATGTTATGCTTTCGGCAAATTTCATAGAGCTCCACAGTATCGCGCTCTGTGGCAAAATCCGTATCGATGCGAAAAATGAAAAGTGGGCGATTATCAGGTAATAAAGAACTGGTAACAGGAATTAATTTCTTTTCTTCCAGGGCGTCCAGAAGAAAATTCCAGGTAAAGCGGAATACTTCCTGAAGGTTTGTTTTTCGCACATTCTCCGTCGGCATTTCTTTCTGTTTGGAATAAAACTGTTTACGGATAGAGCCTTTCCATTTGAAGGCCTCATCCAGACTGAATGGTAAAAAACTGGATTTCTTAACAATACGGTCACTTTTTTGATAAAATACCAAGGGTCTATCGAAATAATATTTGTCGCCATTGACCACAATGTCGGTGCGGATGCTTTCCTTGACGGCAGTTCTGCTGGCTTCGGGAGTAGTGATAACGGCAATTTTATCAATATGAGATTCTTCCAGGCACTTGCAGGTCTCCACATCAAGACTGCCGTTTATGATGAATAACTGGCAGTCGTTATGATTTGCCGGGCTACCGGTTTCTTCCAGTATTTTATAGCAGATCCCCATCTGCGTCAGCAGGTTCTGCCAGGCAGCAGATTTCTTTAATAATATTGCTTTTACCATAATATTCTACTCCCATTTCGCCAGGATATTCAACAGTTCCTGTTCTTTACTTTCAATACTAAACATGCTTTTCACCCATTCAGCCGCTTCTCTGGTTTTATCAGGTTCAGCCTTCAACGCTTCCGCTATCAATTCTGCCCCTAGATGTTCATCCCAGTCTTTTAAAATCAGTCCAAATTTGTCAACACGTTCCCGCAATGCTGGAATATCAGAAACTACAGGCAGGCATTGACACATCATTGCTTCAACAACAGCAGAACCAAATGATTCAAAACGTGAAAACTGGCAATAAATCCTGGCAGACAGGTAATATTCTGCTAATTCAGCACTGGAAAGAGGCGGTATGATTTTGACATTTTCGCTGGTTATTAAACGCTTAATGGCTTCTGCAAGATGTCTCCCAGGTCCAATTATTGCGAATTCCACCTGGGGAAGCAGGGCTGCTGTTTTAACAAAAACATCTATACCCTTGATCCTGATGCGCTTTTCAGTATCACCGGCACAAACGGTGATCACCAGGTTGTGTTTATTGAGAATTTTCGGCAGAGAAGGACTGGGAACTGCTATATATAGAGTGTGTAATTCACATTTATTCCTGATATTAAGGCTTTCCAGTTTTTGACGGTAAAAATCTGATAAGGCAGCTACAATATCAGCATTCTGCAGGCAATAACGTAAATGGCTTACGTATTTGAGATTCCCTATGCTGTCACCTTCTAATGCGTAATTCTGCAGCTCATATCCGCCTACTAGCACCAGAGATCTTTTACCGAAAAGTTTTGCATAAAAGACTGCTGCCCTTGCCCTGAAATCACTGAACCAGCAATATACAATATCCGTATGGAATACTTCCCAGCCTAAAGTGAAAACCAGTAGAAGATAGGAAAAAGGATTCTTTTTATGCTTCTGGATTCCCACATGTTTCACCAGATAATGCCGACTCAGGATTTTCTGATCCGTTTGAATAAAAGGTGACGTGTATGCACTGACCAGCAGCAGTTTCTTCATTGCTACCTGATTAGAATAATCTTGCCCGTGGCAGATTTCCCGTTTTCCAGAGTGACCAGATAAAAATAAATACCGGAGGAACAGGTTTTACTAGAAGAATTTAGGCCATCCCATTCGAACTGCTGAAAATTATTTACCGCCAGCTCTTTTACCAGTAAGCCCTCCAGATCATAAATGGAACAGGTACTCACGCCAGCAGGCATTGTCTCCTCATTTATGTTTTCTATTCTGACAACATCATTTTTGGCGGGATAAAAGGGATTTGGAAATGCTACTACCTGATTGAAATCCCTAACCTGGTTTTTTTCTTCACTGATACCGATTTTTACCGAATTCATACCCTTAGGAGTGGCAATATACATGATGCCGGTAAGTTCGTCATATGCCAGATCATTGATCCTATTGGAAAAGAGAGGGCTGTTTTCCGTATTCCAGGTCATAAAGATATTATTATCAATATCATAGCGACAGATCCCATTATTGGCAGTTCCGATCCAGAGTACGTTAAAGGGATCCAGAAGCAAAGCCGTGGGATAAGTGGGAACACCACCATACAAATGCTCCTGTCCTACGAAATACCACCAGTCGGGAGAATCATTTTCTCCTATATCCAGTTTTTTGGGTTCCCATTCCGGATGAGCAAATGAAAAATCAAGATACTGACGTTTGGTGCTTTCCTTGCCAAAACGATACCACGTATCCCCGTCATACATCATCAGCGCCTGGGAAGAAGCTATCCATAGCTGGTCTTCAAAAAGTTCGTGCCGTTCCACCGCATCGCTGATATATCCGTTTTCAAAATCACTGTTCTCTGGTCGCAGCCAGTTTGCCGAATCTTCCGTCTCTGGTATTTCAGAACTGTTCCAGACCTGAAATCCCGTCAGTTTACCACCAACCATGGCATAATTATCACCCTGATAAACCATCCAGGAATTTGCTTTATATATATCGTCGGGATTTAGATAAATAAGGTCGGGAGCATAAAAACCGTATTGCAGTTCCAGTTCAAGATTAAACGCCCCAATACCGGGTTTACCTCCAAAAATAGCAGCATTATATCCACATATCCAGATATTACCGTCATTGGCTTTCATTATATCTGTTACCTGCCAGGATGGAAGACCTGTTATAACGCCATAATGTACAAAACTCCAGGCAGGTTCATTTCCACTGAGATCATATATATTTATTCCCGATTTATTTGAATCAGCATTGGAATATGTTGTTAACCAGAACACATTATTTTCCACTTCCAGAATGTTACTCACATTGTCACCGTAAAGCCCTGAACAACTTGAATCGTAAACACTCCAGTTCTCACCATCCCAGCAGGAAACACCACGATTTCCGCGACGTGGTTCCGGTTGACCTTTGGTCCCATGAACTGTCCATAATTGATAATTACTATCTATGAATAATTCATCGGTGGAATTGCCATTAAGACAATTCTGAGTAATCGGTTCACTCCAGCCGCTGCCATCATGAATAATAATGCCTTCCCCCCAGAATGAAAAGACAATTTCATAATTGATCTGGGTAATACTGGTAACCATTCCCTTCGTCAATCCCAGTTCAGAATTAGTCCAGGTTTCTGCTACACCTTCCGTAATCTTGATCAGGCAGGTTTCGCTGTTTTCCTGAATAGTGAGTGCACTTTCATCCCAGTAGCCTTCACTGCTCCAGATAGAACCGTCTTCTGAAATAAAAACAGGATAATACGACGTTCCGGAACTGTAAATTTCCCAGTCTCCAAAATCACTTAAACTTCCGGTTACATTTATCCCGGAATGCGTGGAAATAGCTGTTGTGTTACCTCGGCAGAATATATCCGTAATATTATTATCTGATAAAGGTGAGTTACTGCTGTTCAGATGCTGCCAGTCCAGGTTGTTCACGTCATTCAGAACAGCATAATCAATACCGGCTTCAGAACCGCAGATAATAATGCTGTCGTTTTTTATCGCCACGGAGGTTATATTATTGGAACTTAATCCGTTATTGCTGTGATAATGAGCCGTTGCCGGCAGAGGCCAGCCCGGTAATTGGGTAAATATGCTGATCCCGTAATTAGTTACAGCCACAAAATTATTGCTGAAGGCCTCTAACTGATAAACATAATCGAGGTCAAAACCGCTGCTGTTATTTAGAGGCATTATAAATTCACCCTGCTGCAAACGGCTGATGCCTCCGCCTTTTGTTCCCACCAGAAGCGTATTGTCTGCCAGTATCGCCAAAGAACTCACTTCGTCTTCCACCAGACCGCCGGATTTCAATAAAGGTCCCCGAAAACTATTCTCTGATGTATTATAATAAAGCAAACCACCCCAGGTAGCAAGGATCAATTCACCACCTACAGCTTTTACATCCGATATATGAGTAGTATTTGTATAAGATTTCCAGTCACGCAGGATCGTCTCAGCACTCAGTATAAAACTCAGTGCGAGGAATAAGAGTATAAGATTCTTTTTCATTTCTTTAATTCCTTACTGTACAATAAAATAATAAGAATAAACAGAATAAACACCAGCAGCAGCAGGATCAGCAGAAACAGTTTTTTACTCGAAAATGAAAAGCCTATGGCTATCATTCCGAATAAAAAAGTGACGAAATAAAGTACCAGTGCTATTACTTTTTGCGAAAATCCCAGGTCCAGAAGCTTATGATGAATATGCTCCTTATCTGCCAGAAAAAGATGACGGTTGCCCTTCATACGACGAAATACTGTACTGGTGGTTTCCACCAGCGGTAAACCCAGCACGGCTATGGGAATCAAAAGGGTCATTGCCGCAATCCCTTTGAACTGACTCACTCCTGCCACACAGATGGAGGCAATCGTAAATCCCAGAAAAAGCGCTCCTGTATCACCCATAAATATCTTTGCCGGGTAAAAATTATAACGCAGGAATCCAAGGCAGCCAGCAAAAAGCAGTATTGACAATATGATGATGAATGGATAACCGCTGATTATACCCACCGTGAGCAGCACTCCTGCTACAATTGCACCAATTCCGGCTGCAAGTCCATCGATCCCATCCACCAGATTGAAAGCATTGATTACTGTTACATACCATAAAATAGTGAAAGGAAAGGAAAAAATGCTCAGGTCTATATCCCCGCCAAAGGGATTAGTCAGCATGTTCATGCGGAAACCGCTAAAATACATAAAACTCGCTATAACTATCTGAAACAGCAGTTTATAGCGTGCCGTAAACTTCCTCTTGTCATCGAGAAATCCCAGTACGGTTATCATGATGCCACCTGCCGCAAGCTCCAGAAAATTCTCCCGGTTTTCAACCAGAAAACCCGCTGCTATGATTTCAAAGAGAATTATTGGTATGGCAAATGATAAACCACCCGCCAATGCTATGGAGTTCTTGTGAATACTGCGGTTTCCCGGATGGTCAAGCAGACCGGTTTTCCGGGAATACCTGATATTAACCGGTACGAGTACAAGTGTCAAGGCAAGTGTCACTGAAAAAAAGATGATGTAAATGCTAATGCTCATATACTTCTCGATATTCATTTACGAAACGTTCACTTCCGAATTTCTCTTCCACTTTCCGTCTCGAACCAAGTGACCACTTTTGCAGATCAGCACGCCGCTCAGGTAGTTTCACCAGTTCCTTCACCAGTTCCTCTTCTTTATTAATAGGTATCAGGATGCCGTTTTCGGCATCCACCAATTCATTATTTCCCTTGATATCTGAGCAAACCACCGGAAGGGAACAGGCCATCGCTTCCAGAATGGAAATAGGTAAACCTTCCCAGCGCGAATATAAAAGGAACACATCAAATTTCGGCAATAGCAGCTCAATTTCCTGCTGCCAGCCGGTTAAAAGGATGCGTGTATTGAGATTCTCATGTTCCACAAGCTGTTTGCACATTAGATACTGCTCCCCGTCTCCGATAAATATAAAACGGACTTGTTCCCGCTGCTTACAGACTTTTATCGCAGCTCGTACCGTATTGATCATATTCTTCTGAGTTGTAAAACGTAAAACGCTGCCAATTGTGAAAGGTTGTTCAACATAATTGCGATTCGCGTAGTTCCGTTGACCACTATTGAATTTATCCGGATTTACCGTGTTATATATTGTACAGGATTTCTGAGCAGTAACAATATGTTTTTTCAGGGCAAACTTCCTCTCAAAATTATTCACGAAAATAATCCGGTCACAGAATTGCGAGGCTAATCGTTCCAAAAAAATATAAACCAGGTTGTTGAAACCAGGTTGTTGCTCATGAATAGCAAAACCATGTACCGTATGCACTACCTTGCGAACACCACCCAGACGAGCCGCAATCCTGCCCAGAAAACCGGTCTTGCTGGAATGCGTATGTACTATGTCAAACCGGTATTTCCGCACTAACAGATATATCTCCCAGAAGGCTACAAAATCCCAAGGCGATATATTCCTTCGTAAAGATGGCATTGGTAAATAATGATAACCCGCAGTCTTTACCGCTTCTACCAGCGGACCTCCCGGTTTGCTGAGAACAAAAATCTCATACTCCTCCCTGTCCAGATGACTCAATAGCTCCAGCATCATGTTCTGTACACCCGATAAAAGGGGTAATAATTGAATATGCAATAATTTCTTCTTAGCCACTGCTTATTTCCTGCAGCAACTCAGAAAGCTGTTCTGCCTGACGGCTTCGTTGAAATTCCCCATAATCATTGGTTTGCAAAGGAAACTTTTGCTCCACCTCGCCTTTTGTTATTATTGCCAGCATTTCACTTATTCCATTCCTGATACTTTCCAGTGAATCAGGATTGCAGATTATCCCTGCTTTATATTTCCTGATAATTTCTGCCGTCTCACCCTGTTCTGGCACCATTGCCAATATGGGATGCCGGGCTGCCAGATAATCAAATAATTTCTGCGCGATTATCATGTCGCTGTTATTGTTTGAAATGAATAATAATAATACATCACTGTCAACAAGTTTTTTTATATAATCCTGATATTTCAGGTATGGCAGACGTTCCAGATAGGGTGCGTCTGTGAAATAATGCTCGATTGCCGCTGTATAATTACCCGCAAAACTGAATTTCACTCCTGCCGGTAAATCTCCGCTATCATACAGATTCTGCACTGCTTTCAGAAATAATTGCGGGCTTTGCCCTCCATAAAAATGACCGGCAAAAGTAAACTTGATTTCCGGCTCGCTATTTCGTGCTACTGCTGCAAACTGCTCTGCATCATAACCATTAAAAATTACTTTCACTTTTTCTGAACTGCACTGGGGATAGATATTCAGAAACAGCTCTGCTGAGCGTTGCGTAACCTGAATTACTGCTGCCGCTTTGGCTATGAGCTTTTTTTCCCAGAATACTGACAGCTTTTTATGCCACCTGCTGCCATAAGTAATATCCGGTTTCCCCCGCCATAGATCACGGTAATCAAGCACGTAAGGCAATCCCGTAGCTTTTGCTGTTAAATATGCCAGAACTCCGCTGGAATAAGGACTCATAGTAGCTATTATTATTTTTATGTTATGAATGCGGCACAGCCTTTTTGCCAGAGGCTGCGCAAAAAACAGCCAGCCCAGTTTGGAATCAATAGGGAATATATCACGCCCCAGCTTCTTCATTACCGCTCCTGCTTCCTGGTATATATCCCTGCCTCCCATCCTCTTGCGCCAGAGATGCAATAATCGCATCGGATCAAGCGAACCGCTGCGATATATGGCAATTCCTGCTAATTCCTCTAAAAGCTTCTCATCACGAGCCACATATTCTATATCTTTCACGGTTAATACAATCGGTTCCCACCCAAAACGCCCCAGGTTCTTCACAAAATTAAAAGCCCGCATCACACCTGGACCACTCAAAGGTGGAAAAAAATATGAAATCACCAGCACCCTATAATTATTCATTATCAATTATCCATTATCAATTAGTATTCACTTGCCAATCTTTTCAACTTCTAGTTCAATTTTACTGCCTGCCTGGATCTTACGGAGCTTCAGCATCCTGCCGATGATCTGGATCTCCGCTTTGCCAATACGCCACCACGTATTTTCAGAAAAAATATCCAGTTCCTCCTGCACTTCTTCAGTTACAACTCTCCCTTCTATTTCTACGACCTGCCAGTAGCCTTTGATAAATAATGTCAGTTCATCAAAGCAAGCCCCGAATTGTAGAATTACTTTGCTCCCCTGATATATTATTTTGATACTGCCTCGTTGTTGTATCCAGTTAAAAATGTTGCCCAGAGAGGTTTTCCACACGCTGGGATCATCGCGAAGCTTCTTCAATGTTTCTTCATAAAATCCCGCCAGATAGGGTATTTCTTCAAAGTTCATCAGTGAGAAATCAAATACTGCCATTCCCTGAAATTTTCGCGCCTGCTCTATTATACTGCGCATCTCCTCTTTTGTCTGACTTTCCGAAAGATTGCTCTGCCCTATGTTCAGTGATTTATCACAGAAATTAACCGGGATTTCCAGTACTGTCCGTTTCTGCCAGCTTTCATCTGCCAGCTGATAAGGATAGCCTATTCCGTTTATAAATCCTCGCATATCTGTCATGCCACGACTGCTGTCCCAGTTTAATCCACCATTTAGATAATAAACAGAATTACGGTTCGGCTGATTACGATAATAATTCTGTCTTACTCCATTGATACGCATTCCGGCAAATGCTTCCAGCTCTTTCACTCGCTCTTTATAATCATCTGTTCCCAGAGAATCATAATAACTCAATAATCCCAGCTCATGCCCTTTTTCCAGCAGCTCCCGTTTCTGTTTGATCAGGTCGGCTTCCGTGAGTTCATAATCTATGTCATATCTGTTGTCCCGCCGCGCACCAAAGAAAAATGTGCTCACAAATCCTAACTTCTTTTCTATACGACTCACCAGATCAAAATTCCAGTAAGGTTCCCAGTTACGGAATAGAAACCTGATAAAACTCCAGATATTGCGCCAGTGATAACTTACCCGGTGTATATTTGAAACCAGGTCTAAAAGACCGTTAAAAAAACGGCGTACTGTCCACTTTTCCAGTTTATCAACACTATGGGAGAGCGCTGCCGCATATTGCCTGTTACCGGGCCAAAGCGGAACTTTGATTAAGGCATTCTGGATATAAGTTTCTCCTTCTGTTAAAAACAGTTCCACTATATTGATCAAACCCGTTAAAAACGGCTGCTGGTAATACTTCCGAAATGGTGATTCCTGCCACAAATATCGGTTATGCCCATCCCGGTTCTTAAAAATCTCTTCCTCCGCCCCGGAAAGATGAAAAAATATGTTGCCGATCAGATCAAAGTGAAATTCTCCTACGTAGAATTGCGAGTGCTTCTTATCCATTGAACGTGATATTGGTTCCACTATCTCACGGCTGCAGATATAAGGTAATTTATAACCTATATTTAAGGTATGTATATATTTATCAAAATCTTCACTGGATAGCTTACCGTAATCGTAATGTAACGGATCATGCAATATGCAAATAGCAAAACCACGCGGGTTACTGTCCAGATGTTTTGCAATTAACTGCGGATCGGCAGTATAAAGAAAAAGTATTTCTCCTGCCTCAATATATCCCTCTTCCTCTACAACCCGATAAGGATAACCAAGTACGCTGAACAGATAATCTAACGCATACTGAATCTTTTCACGATATTCTAACAGCACTTTATCCATCTTAACTGCAAACATACTCTTATTCTCCTTCAAGATAGCCTTTTAATCCACCATTATAAATTGTCAATATTCATTTCGTTTTACCTGTGCTTTTTTACAAAATATGCTCTATGTCAAGTTACTGCACTGAGCCTGAGAAAAACTCTTTATCCCTGAACAGCCTCGCAGAAAGATAATTCATTCGCCAATTCTATCTCTCAGCTCTGCCGAAATGTCTGTTGTCAACCAACGATTCCTCCCCCTGATTATTTGAATTATCAATAATAATGACTCTATGGAAATACGCTCCAAGCCTTTAATAATCGAAATACACTCCCAAAAATCCGAAAAAACAATAGAAATGTTTTAACCTGGACTCCGATAACATATAAAATGTCATCGGTGTCCAACTTATAGGGGATTCAGAGGTAAAAAAAGAGAGATGATTGATATTCTTTCCTTAAAGACGACTGGTTAAGAGAAAGTTGTTTATTCTTTGGAGCAACTATTACTTTATCCCATTTGGGAGACTGTGCGTAATCTTTCTGCTGGTTTATTAAGAAATAATTCCACACCGAGAACAAGAGTGAACGGTACTCCGGATAAGACTCTTGCCGTTGATGGATTATCTGCATCAAATTAAATCGGTTAATTGTTTTCGCACTGCCGCCAATATAGGTGAAAAGGTTTCTGCTCCCCCCCACTTTTATTAATCTTCATTTTCCTGCCGGATGTGACTATAATTATTATAACGTTCGTTCTCTTTTCTTGTTCATTTTAATGAATTTTCCTGTATTACTTCTGTAGTATTTCTTTAACTTCATTTTCCATAGTAATATAGCTATTTTTTTACCTTAATTTGAGGATGCTATGGGAATGCTGTGCCTCTCAATTAGCAAAAAATTGTTTTTGTTGTTTATCTCCTTCAATTAGAACTATTGTTATAGTAATTTTCTATCAATTTATCGACTCACGATTAACGATTTAATTAACTGATTATTTTTTTTTTATATATCGCTATATTTCGCACCTCCCGGAAATATTAATTATTATTTTCTATATGCTTTTATTAACCATTCGGGAGACTGTGTGAAAATTATCCTTAAATAGGACAATCTGGTATCCATCTGTTATTTTAAATATAGAGTCGAACTTTGATGATAAATGACCAGAGAATGAGAACTACGACCAGATCGCAAATCAATTCTACACTCTACTAAAAGATTGAACCGTGCTGGTTCATTTGATAATGGTCGTTATCTGCGCCCCTCCAGAAATACCAGGCGGTGCATATTAACTTGGCAGCAGAAATGTTTTTTTATTTCGGAAAATGCCAGTTTGAAGACGAGTAATGGCTTGACAGTTCTGATGCTGACAGGTTTTGTGTAAGTAATTAATTGGCTAATATACATTGAGATAATTTGATCTGGCAGCAGGTCGGGTATCAAGGATTATAATGAAGAATATTTTGAGAGTATTATTACTTGAAGATAGTTCTACCGATGGTCAGTTAATCCAGCGGCATTTAAAAAAAGCCTGGCACGATGTGGATGTGTTGCGTATATTTAAAGCTGCAGATATGGAAAAAGCTCTGTTAGACTCGAAATGGGATATAATCATATCAGATTATTCCATGCCTCAATTTAACGGTCTTGATGCTTTGGCTATACTCAAAGCCAGTAAAAAAGATATTCCCCTAATCATGATTTCCGGCAAGATGGGAGAAGAAGAAGCTGTATCTGTAATGCGTGCCGGTGCTCAGGATTATATATTGAAAGACAACCTTGATAGAATTATACCCGCAATTGAACGGGAATTGAGCGAGTGGGAAACACGATATAAAAGAAAAACCGCAGAGAAAGCCTTACAGGAGACAGAGCTTGCCTGGGAACAGACATTTACTGCTATCGCAGACAGTATCATGCTTCTGGATGCCAGAGGTAAAGTGAAGCATTGTAATCTCAAAGCTTTAGAGATATTCGGACTGCCAGAGGAAGAAATGAAAAAGCATACCTGTTTTGAATTGCTGACATTCCCTGAAGATAAATATGAAAGCTGTCCGTATTACAGAATGGAGAAATCTTTACGTCGTGAAATTGAAGAAATTAGATTCAATAATTGCTGGTACATTCTCACACTTGACCCGATACTGGATGAAAACGGGAAACTGATCAATGCTGTGCACATAATGAAAGACGTAACCAAGCACAAGCAGGCAGAAGTGGAATTGCGGGAAGCACATAAAAAATTGAAAGTCCTTCATCAAAACCTTCAAACCGAAGTAGAAAGGGCAGTGAGTGAAATTAGAAAAAAAGATTATATGATCTTGCAGCAAACGCGTCAGGCTGCCATTGGCGAGATGCTCTCGAGAATTGCCCATCACTGGCGGCAGCCTCTTAATCTGATTGGAGTAACTATACAGGCATTAGGAGAAGCATTCAACTTCGGAGAGCTTAGTGAAGAATATCTGTATGATAAGATAAATGCATCTATGAGTATCCTGAATGAGCTTTCAAGCTCCATAGAAGAGTTCCGAACATTTTATAAACAGGATTCACTCAAACGGGAATTCAGTATCCGCAATCTTATGGTAGAATTGCTCTCAGATATTAGAGCACGTTTTGAACATCAGGTAATAAAAATTGAGCTTGATATGCCCAGTGACAGTTACATATCAGGATTTGCCGCTGAGTTTTACCAGGCGCTGCAGAATATTATTACTAATGCCTGTGAAATTTTGATTATTAGAGAAGTTAAAGAGCCTTGCATAAAAGTGAACTGCAAAGAAGAAAACGGCAAAATTATCATTTCCATTAGTGATAATGGCGGTGGAATTGAACCTTCTATCCGGGACTATATCTTTGAATTGTATACTTCAACTAAGAAAAATTTAAATAATACCGGTACAGGATTATATATGTCGCAGCTCATAATAGAGAAAAACATGGGAGGAAAAATCGAAGTTATTGATCATAAAGATGGTGCAGAATTTAAGATAATATTATAAATACAATATCCAGTAAATAAGAGACTTATTTTAGGTGAGACAAAATGGAGACTGATCTGCCAGGATAACATAAAATTCAGGATTGTTCGTTTTTGTTACCTCCAGAATAAAAACATTGACTTTCTAAATATTATTGTGTGTTTTGCTTGAAAGTATAGATAGTATTGTTAGCAGGAGTTTTATGGAAAAAACGCTAAAGTTTTTAATGTTGGAAGATAATCCGTCTGATGCTTTGTTAGTAGAGCGAGAATTAAAGAAAGCCTGGCCAAATCTCATTTATACGCGAGTTTTTACTGCGGAAAAAATGAAAGAAGCTCTGGCAAAAGAAAAGTGGGACCTGGTTGTATCAGATTACTCCATGCCTCAATTTACCGGAATAGACGGACTAGAAATATTGAAGGCTAGCGGAATAGATATTCCCTTTATCATGGTTTCGGGAACTATGGGTGAAGATATTGCGGTAGCTGTTTTAAAAGCTGGAGCCCAGGATTATATCCTGAAAGATAAACTGCATCGTCTAGTTCCGGCAGTAGAACGGGAATTACTGGAGAAAGCCTTTCGGAAAGAACATAAATTAACCACCAAAGCACTTGATGAGAGCGTGGCTTTGAGCGAGGCAGTCATTGAAGGTTCTCCTATCGGTATATCGGTTCGTGACAGCAATGGACGATTATTGTTATTTAACAAAGCCTGGCAGAGAATCTGGGAATATTCCGACCTGCAGATTGAAGAACAAAAGCGGGTCAGAACTGAGCTGAAATTTAACCGACGCGATAATTATTTAGGGAAATACCAGGATAATATTAAACAGGTTTATAATGATGGTATTGAATTTCTGGTTCCGGAAATCAAGCTTTCGCAGGATAAAACGAGAAGAGCAGAATGGGTATCCCAACATTTCTATGCCCTGAAAAATGAGAAAAACGAAGTGGAACGTGTGGTTGTGCTTACGGAGGATATCAGCAAACGCAAGCAGAGTGAAAACCGTCAGCAATTGAATAGTAAGATACTGAGCATTTTGAATCGTAAAGAAGACTGGCAGTTGTTATTAGATGAAATAGTACACGAGATCTGGGATTTGACTGATTTTAAAGCTGTAGGTATCCGGCTGGTTTCAGAAAATGATTTCCCTTATCAAAGCACTAAGGGATTCAGTGATGAGTTTCTGGCCGCCGAAAACAGCCTGCTGAAGGTCGTAGATAACAAATTGCTACCTGCTGCCCCCGGATGTGACCAGCTTGTTTGTCTTTGCGGGCACGTCATCAGGCAGGATTATGACCCGACTTTACCTTACTTTACGAAGGAAGGCAGTTTCTGGTGTAACGATATTGAAGAGCTTGTAACTAACCTTCGATTGAATAAAATCGATTTAATTTCCCGCACAAGTTGTATAAAGAGTGGTTATGGGTCTTTTGCGATCATTCCATTGAAAGCGGGGACGGAAATCAAAGGGTTGTTGCAGTTTAATAATTATGAGAAAAACACTTTTACAGAAGAAATCATCCAGTTTTTTGAAGAAATTGGAGTAACAATCGGTCTTGCATTTCAGCGTATAGAATCTGAAAGAAGACTGAAAGCGAGTGAAGAGCAGTTCCGCAGTCTTTATGAAAACTCTATAATGGGAATATTCCGTCTCTCGGCAGAAGGCAGGATCATGATGATGAATCCCTGTTTACTGGCTCTACTTGGATACAAAGATCTGCAGGAATTTGAAACCCATCAGGAATCACCTTCAGAGGATTTTCTTCGCATAACCCGCAAGCTTTATAATAATATTATGGTTGACCGTAATCAGATACATCAATTTGAAGCAGGCTGGATTCGCCAAGACGGAAAGAATATTTTTGTGCGAACCACTGCTAAAGAAATTGTTAATGAGAAAGATGAGATACTCTATATAGATGGAAGCATAGAAGATAGAACAGATCGTATGAAAGCAGCCAGAGCACTGCTGGAAAGTCGGGAAATGTACCGGAGTCTGGTCGAAAAGGCTAATGTAGGCATAGTGACAGACGATCTTAATGGTAATATTACTTATTTCAATACTAAATTTGCTGAACTTTTGGGATATACTCAAGAAGAGATGTCAGGTTTGACATATAAAGATATCTTTCATCCGGATGATTTACAGGAAATGTTTTCCCATCATAATCTGAGAGTTAACGGTAAATCTGCTCCTGCCCGTTATGTGTTGCGAGGTTTAAGAAAAGATGGCACAATAATTGATCTTGAGATAGCTGTTGATCAGTTACTTGATGATGAATTTAGTATTATCGGAACAAGGGCATTTCTCTGGGATGTTACTTCTCGGCGGCAGACGCAATTGATCCAGAAAGCAATATACGATATTTCAACAACGGTGAGAAGCTCAGAAAGCCTGAACGAACTATATGGCAAGATTAAAGAAATACTGAATACTGTCATCGACACAACTAATATTTTTGTCGCACTTTATGATGATGAAAAAGATGAATTAAGCCTTCCCTTTGAGGTTGATGAAAAAGACAGCTATGATACTTCCCCGGCAGGTAAGACTTTGACATCTTATGTGATAAAACAAGGTAAACCGATGTTGTTTACAGCAAGCGATATGGAAAAATTGGAAACAGCTGGAGAAACAGAAAACGTGGGATCTCCTTCACAAATCTGGTTAGGAGCTCCCCTGAAGACCGCTAATAGAATAATTGGCTTGATCAGCGTTCAGAGTTATGATAATCCGCAGCTTTATTCAGAAAAAGACTTGGAAATACTGGCATTTGTGTCAAACGAAATTGCCCTGGCAATAGAAAAGAAGCGCTCGGAAGATAACCTGAAAGTAACTCATAATGAGCTGATTAAACTGCATCATGACCTGGAAAAGAAAGTGGAACTGGCAGTAGCCGAGTTACGTCAAAAAGATCATATCATTATTTCACAGTCTCGTCAGGCAGCTATTGGAGATATGATATCTCAAATTGCGCATCACTGGCGACAGCCTCTAAATATTATCGGAGTTACTTTCCAATCCATACGCGAAGCTTTTGAATTTGATGAACTTACTCAGGAATATATGGATGAAAAAACCAAAGTCACCATGAATATTCTGCAATCGCTATCTAAAACAATTGATGATTTTCGCAATTTCTATCAGCAGGAAGAATACAGCCATACATTTGATATTCGGGAAACAATTGAAAATACTCTCTTTCTCGTGCAAAGCCAGTTCGAGAATAGTAATATCAAACTGGTGACAGATATACCTGTCACCACCATGGTGCAGGGCTCTCAAAATGAATTTTCGCAGGCATTTCTTAACGTGATCACTAATGCTTTCGATATCCTGCTGGAAAGAAGTATTGCTGATCCGCATGTTAAGGTTACTCTCTCATTAACGAAATCTAAAGTACGTATTGTTATAAGCGATAACGGCGGCGGTATTGACAAGGATATTCAGGATAAGCTGTTTGACCTTTATATTTCCACCAAGAAAGGTCTAAATAATACTGGGGTTGGTTTATATATGAGCAAGACTCTGATCGAGAAAAACCTGAATGGCTCACTTGTCGCCATTAACACACCAGAAGGTGCAGATTTTATTATCGAACTGCCCTTAAAATAGCATATTAAGAAAATAAAAAAACACCCCCGGATTAAAATTCCGGGGGTGTTTTGTATTAGTGGATTATTTCAGCATCACTGCCTTCAATATATCCTGAGATTTAAGGGACTGCATACGGAAGAAGTAAACTCCACTCGGTTGAAGGGAACTTCTATTATCGTATCCATTCCATTCAATTGTATGGTAACCACTTTCAAATTGCTGATTGGCCAGATTCCTGATCAATTGACCCTTGGCGTTATATACATCTATTTTAACATTCTGCAATTGATCAACTGAGAATTTCACAGTTGTCCGTGGATTAAAGGGATTGGGATAATTTCCGCAGAAAGCAGTGATTTCAGGAATGATCTCGAAACCGTCATTATCAGTTTCTTCAGCGTAAACAATCCAGGTGACCCGTAATACATATTCGCCGTCTGTTATAACAACGCGGACAATGAAAGTACCGGCTTCTGCAAAATAGTAATCAAGTTCAGAATCGACATCTCCCGTTGGAACGCCATTTAATCGCCATTCGTAAGAGGGAGTACTGTCAATATCATCTACAACAACAGCAAAGTGGACAGTGCTGTGCTGAAGAGTGTCTAATTCCGTTGCTACGGGCTCAAAACTTAGGATCACAGGAGTGTCATTTACTGAAAGAACGTTAATAGTTACATCGTCTGATGCCAATAACCTTCCCTGTTCATCATCTATTGTGAAGGTAAGTGTCTCTGTGCCGTACCAGTTGGGAACAGCACTTAAAATTACCGTCATTCCAATAGGATTTACGTTGATCTGAGTATTTCCGGTAACAGTTAAAGTAAGAGCATCTCCTTCCACATCAGATGCATAAAGACTAACGTTAACTGCAAGTGAGCCATCTTCATTAAAGCTGAATTCATCAGGCATATTAAGCTGGGGTGCATCATTAACCGGAGTGATCTGTAAAGTGAATGAATCAATGATCTGCGCTCTTGCCTGGCCGTCACTGATGGTTAGCGTTGCTGTTGTTTCTCCATTCCAGTCCGGTACCGATGAAATTGTAGCTAGAGAGCCTGTAATCTCTATGGTGATATGTGCCGGATTAAAAGCAGCTGAATAACTAAGCTCGTCGCCATCAAAGTCAGCAAAGTAGTCATCAAGATCAAGCACAACATCAGCAAAATCTTCCAAAGCTACATAAGGATCCGGGATCGGGATCAGAATATAAGGCGGATCGTTAACCGGTAACACAATAATATCGGTATTTCCGCTGGTAATTCCTCCCTCCAGGTCGCTGACGGTCACTTCGATTTCTTCAGTGCCATTCCAGTTTAAAGAAGCTGATAATACAGCGCTAAGCCCGTTAATAACAGCAATAACCTCTGGTCCGCTGGATATGGATAACTGGAAATTATCACTGTCAATATCAGTTATATAAGGAGTGAAATTGACAGCGAGAGAGTTATCTTCCAGGAAGGTGAAAGAGGCCGGTAAACTAAGAACCGGGGCATCATTTACGGATGTTACTATAACTGTCATGATATCTGTAACCTGGGGAGCAGTACCGTCGGAGACAGCCAGAGTGATATTTTCACTGCCATTCCAGTCAGGTAATGAAGATATTGTTGCTGTCATCAGGTTAATGCTGACCTGAATATTATCGGCGTTTACGAGAGAGAGAGTCAGCAGGTCACCATCCACGTCATTAGCATATAGAGCCACATTGAGTAAAGTAGAGCCATCTTCCGGGAAGGAAATAGAGGTCGGAAGCTGTAATACTGGCGGATCATTAACCGGGGTTACAATCACCTGAATATCATCAGAATCTGTCAGGCGACCCTGTCCGTCATCAACGGTAATGGTAATAACCTCTGAGCCATACCAGTCAGGAACTGCGCTGAACTGAAGAATAGCTCCTTCTATGTTCACATTTACGCTTACGTTTCCAGTGTAAGTATAGATCAATTCGTTTGCATCAACGTCGATCACATAGTTACTGAGATCCAGGAAAGTATTTGAATCTTCAGCAAATGAGATAGATTCCGGCAGATCAATTACAGGAGCATCATTTACAGGTGCTATCTGAAGGATAACCTCGCCAGAGAAACTTAACATTTCCATATCAGCAGCAGTAACGCTAAGCGCAGCTGTGCCGAACCAGTTCTCAACTGAGTTGATCTGGATTATATCAAGATCGGTTCCTGTGAGTTCAGCACTGAATTCTGTATCATCAAACTCCAGGGAATAATTAAGCATTTCATCTTCAACGTCAGCGAAGTAATCTGAGATGTTTACAGTAAAGACGTCAAAATCCTCTGCCAGTAGCAGCACCGGTAGCGGCATTACCAGGTAAGGCGGATCATTGACAGGAATTACGGTAACTACTACCTCATGGAATATGGAAGCATTATCCTGATCAAAGGCTGTAAAAGTAAGTAACTGCTGTCCAAACCAGTTTTCCTGTGCCGTTAAAGTAACGTTATTATTGCTGAAAGTAACTATTACCTCGTTAGCTCCGGCAACTTCATAAGATAACTGATCACCATAAACAAGATCAGGATCGTTGAATATTGAAGTCAGCAGGAACTGGATTTGCCCGTCTTCAGCAAACTCCACGCTGCTCAAAGGATCATCAACCACATAAGGCTGATCATTTTCAGCAGTGACTATAACCTGAGTCTGGGCAGTTGCCAGTAATCTTCCCATATTGTCATTAACCTGGAAAGTAATAAATTCCATGCCATTGTAATTTTCAGGTGCCGAGAATGTGACCAGCAGACTGTCAATTGTTACATCAATGTTAACGGTGGGCATTACTGAAAGCACAAGGGCATCCATATCCACATCGAAGATATATGGAGCAAAATCTACTTCATAGATCGTGTCTTCAGCAAATTCGAATGATTCCGGCAGTTCCAGCTCTGGTATATCATTAACCGGATTTACGGTAATATTTATTATGGCAGTGGCAGGCTCATTAGAGATGTCATCATATGCTGCAATATTTATTGCTGTGCTGCCATTCCAGTTTTCAACGGAATTAATATAGACAATATCTCCCGCCAGGATGGCATTTATGCTGGCAGGGTCAAAGTCTATCTGATAAAAAAGCTCATCTCCGTCAATATCTGTGAAATGAGTGCTTAAAGTTATGCCGAAAGTGTTGAAATCTTCAGCCAGAATATAATCAGAAAATACTTCCACTAGTTGAGGCAGGTCATTTATCGGATTAACGGTAAGTATAAAATCTTCAGCAACACTCATAAATCCGTCACTTGCCTGGATCGTGACCTGGGTGATGCCATTCCAGTTTGGTTTGGGTGCAAAACTCAACTCATTACCGTTAATGCTCAGGTTCAGAGCCGTATTTTGATAAATTGCCGAGAATACCAGAGAATCAGAATCAACATCATAGAAATGCTCATCCAGCATAATCGTTACCGCTGCCTGATCTTCATCCATGGTCATATCAGCAATAGGCAAGATCAGAAGAGGATTATCATTCACCGGAATAACGGTTACTGGAACTGTCTGGCTGGCAGATCCTCCATTTCCGTCATCAACAGTAAAAGTTACATGCTCTGTTCCGTTCCAGTTGACAGCAGCAGTGAAAGTAACAATATAAGTATCTAATGCCACGTTGACTTCTGAAAGACCACTAGCGGTGAGTAATAGCATATCATCATCAGGATCGGATAGATAAGCTGCCAAATCTACTACCAGTTCACTATCTTCATTAAACAGGAAGCCTTCCGGAGGTAATGCTATGGCAGGATTCTGATTAACATAAGCAAAAATCGGCAATGGGTCGGAAGGTGATCCAATATCGCCACCAGGATTAGTGAAAGTACTATAAACCTGGTCATATATCATATTAGTGCTGGCATCGAAAATTCTGAATTCCACTTCTTCGATATCATCTCCCTGAATATTCATAGTCACGTAAGATTCTTCACCATACAGGAATATATCACCAGTACCACGGCATTCATCAGCGATGAAGGCACCTACAAGATCCGATTCACTGGCATTGTTATCATTGATCATCACCCGCCCATAAGCTATGGTGCTATTAGTGTAAACAACAGGGATCCAGTCACTATTAAGATACACAGTTACCTGCCAGGATTGGGTTATTTGAAATTCCTGATCTGTAACAACTGCCGTAATAACATAGTCTCCTACTGTGGAGAAAGTAACACTTACCTCGTTATAACCGGAAGCAATCGATTCTCCATTCTTGAGCCAGCTATAGTTTATTACCGAATCTGGATCATATGCAGTAACACTGAAATCTATGATATCCCCTGCCAAGGCTTCCAGGCTGCTGTCAAGCGGCTGGTAATCCGTTATCACAGGACCGTCATTTGCTGCCGTAACCTGATAAATGAAATTATCTGTAACACTGTATTGATCGTCAGCAGCTGTAATCGAAATATTAGCTGAACCAGACCAGTTATATGCTGATGACAGGGTGAAAATACCATTTTCTAAAGTTATATTCACATTTGGATTATTGCAGGTATAAGAAAAATCAAGTACCGGATCATCTACATCTGTAAAGTGCGAATATAGATCAATATTGATAGGTATGAAATCTTCAACCACCTGAATATCTGCAATTGGCAGAAGAAGACGGGGAGCATCATTAACGGGAGTAACTATGACTGGAACTTCATCGCTGGCGATAGCTCTACTCTGGTTATCACTCACATTGATAGTTACTATTTCAGTTCCAAACCAGTCTGGTGTTGCGTGGAAGGTGATGTTCAAACCGTTGATTACAGCAGTAATATTAACACCGGCATTCATGCTGATTGTAAGTGGATTGCCATCCACGTCACTAACGTAAGCTGCCAGATTAACCGTGCGGCTGCCATCTTCAGCAAAAGTGTAGCTTTCAGGCAGATTTATAACCGGCGGGTCATTAACTGGGGTAACCAGGATCAGGAAGGAAGCCTGCGTAATTGCCCGGGTTACATTATCATTCGCAGATATGGATATAGTTGTGGAACCGAACCAGTTCAGCCGTGAATTTATTGATAAAATACTGCCATTCAGTACGGCATAAATTTCTGATTGATCAAAACCAATGGAATATGTGATCTGATCATTTTCCACATCATAAAAATGCTCGTCAAGATCGATGGTAAAGCCGGCAAAATCCTCTTCCAGAGTTAGATTAACAAAAGGCTCAATGATTATGGGAGCATCATTTACCGAGTTCACTATAATCTGCATGTTATCGTAGGAAGTAGCATTGTTTTCCTGGGCATAGATGGTCAACGTCGTTTCTCCATTCCAGTTATCGGCAGGATTGATGATCAGGGTTCTACCCACCAGACTGGCGCCGAGTTCTGCTATGGCATCCATACTCAGAGTATAATTATAACCCGTAATGTAATTAGCCAGATTAAGGATCCTCGATCCGTCTTCCTGCATTGTTATAGATTCCGGCAGATTGATCTGAGGAGGATAAATAACGGCATTTTCAGTAGAGAAATATATAGGCAGAAAATTCGGCGGATAACCAATATCACTACCCGGAGCAGTCATTGCCAGATGATCTGAGAGATACATTTCTTCCAGATCACTATCCCAAAGGGCAAACTGTACTATTTCTGGTTCTTCACCCTGAATATTCATTGTAGTAAAGGTTTCGCCGTCAAGAAAGACGATCTCACCTGTTCCCCGACATTCTTCGCCCACAAAAGCAGCTACTTCATCTTCCAAAGTGCAATTACCGTCATTGAGCTTGACCTGGCAATAGGCAACTGTGCTGTTAGGATATATTACTATTTCCCAAGGTCTGGGGAATATTGAGGGTAATTCTTCACCAACCGTTATCGGCAACAGGTTCGGCGGATAACCAATATCACCACCGGGATTTGTTGTTGTAGTATACTCTGACAGCAGTACCATATCCAGACTGGAGATCCAGACGGCAAAACTGACCGGTTCCGGCATCTCGCCCTGGATGTTAATGCTGGAAGATGCCATGTTATTGCCATGTGAAATATAACCAATACCCCGGCATTCCGTTCCTACAAAAGCCCCCACCTCATCTTCCAGAGATGCTGGTCTGCCAAATACCGTTACATCACAATAGGCAACCGTGCTGTTTGGATAAATAACTATGTTCCAAGGACGCGGGAAGTCTGTTGGTACTTCCTCACCCACGAAAATCGGCAGGAAGTCAGGAGGATAACCAATATCATATCCCGGATTTGTAAACGTAGTATAATCACTTACATAAACCAGGTCTGATGAAGAATCCCAGACAGCAAACTGAACAAATTCAGGGACATCTCCCTGGATATTCATTGTGCTGTAACTACCTGTATCACTTACTACAATATTGCCAATGCCGCGGCATTCTGTTCCTACGAAGGAACCCAGCTCATCATTAGTTGTTGCCGGAAGCCCATTGATTTTGATCTGGCAATATGCCACGGTACTGTTTGGGTATATTGATATCACCCAGGGTCTCGGGAACTCAGAGGGCAAAGCTTCGCCGACAGTTATGGGAAGGAAGTCTGGCGGATACCCAATGTCTCCTCCAGGACTGCTATATGCCGTAAATTCGCTGATCATTACTTCATCCGAAGATGCATCCCAGACCGCAAAATAGATCAATTCAGGTTCATCACCCTGGATGTTCATAGTTGAATAACTTGCTGTCAAATTCGAGACAATATTCCCGATCCCACGACATTCTAATCCTGCAAATGCACCAACCTCATCTTCTAACGCCGCTGGTACTCCATCTACTGTTACTATACAATATGCTATTGTACTGTTAGGATAGATCACAATGTCCCAGGGTCTTGGGAAATCTACCGGGATCTCTTCTCCAATATAAACCGGCAGGAAGTTTGGAGGATAACCTATATCACCACCGGGATTACTCAGCGTAGTATATTCGCTGATCAATACTTCATTTTCTGAAGCATCCCAGACTGCAAAATTTACCAGTTCAGCCATTTCTCCCTGAATATTTAAGGTCGCATAGCTGCCTGCTCTTTCTATAATTACATTACCTGTTCCACGGCATTCAAAATTAACAAAAGCACCGACTTCGTCATCTTCTGCTGCCTGCTCGCCATAAATTTTTACTTCACAGTAAGCAACCGTGCTGTTCGTGTAGATAACAGGAACCCATGGTCTGGCATAATCACCCTGCGGGATCGTACCGATATAAACCGGCAGATAATTCGGAGGATAACCTATATCGCCACCAGGATTACTCATCGTGGTGAATTCGCTGAGCAGCACTTCATCCATGGAAGCATCGTAAACCGCAAAGTTTACCAGTTCCGGTGATTCACCCTGAATATTCATCGTGGCATAGCTATTCATTCCATCTGTAATAACGTAACCAACTCCACGGCATTCAAAATTTACAAAAGCACCTACTTCATCTTCGATGGCAGCAGATTCATCATTGATCATAACTTCACAGTAAGCAACCGTGCTGTTCGTGTAGATAACAGGAACCCATGGTCTGGCATAATCACCCTGCGGGATCGTACCGATATAAACCGGCAGATAATTCGGAGGATAACCTATATCGCCACCCGGATTACTCATCGTGGTGAATTCACTTATAAGCACTTCATCCATAGAAGCATCATAAACCGCAAAGTTTACCAGTTCCGGTGATTCACCCTGAATATTCATCGTGGCATAGCTATTCATTCCATCTGTAATAACGTAACCAACTCCACGGCATTCAAAATTTACAAAAGCACCAACCTCATCATCTTCTGCTGCCGGTTCATCATTGATCTTTACTTCGCAGTAAGCTACTGTGCTGTTCGTATAAATAACAGGAACCCACGGTCTGGCATAATCACCCTGCGGGATCGTACCGATATAAACCGGCAGATAGTTCGGAGGATATCCAATATCGCCACCGGGATTGCTCATCGTAGTAAAATCGCTAATCAGAACGACATCCATGTAAGCAACGTAAACGGCAAAATTAACCAGTTCAGGTGATTCACCCTGAATATTCATCGTGGCATAACTATTCATTCCGTCTGTTACAACGGAGCCAACGCCACGGCATTCATAATTTACAAAAGCACCTACTTCATCTCCGATCGCAGCAGGTTCGTCGTTTATCATCACTTCACAATAAGCAACGGTGCTGTTCGTATAAATAACAGGTACCCATGGTCTGGCATAATCACCCTGCGGAATCGTTCCAATATACACTGTCAGGTAATCTGGAGGATAACCAATATCGCCACCGGGATTACTCATCGTAGTAAATTCACTTATAAGCACTTCATCCA
>JAIPGO010000141.1 GCA_021736135.1 Candidatus Cloacimonadota bacterium | reverse complement strand
TCATTTATGATAGTAATTGCATCATTACCCTCCCAGCTTATGATTAGTTCATCAAGATTGCAATTAGTTATATATTCCTCCAGATCAATACTGGTTGTTTCATCTTCCAAGAAAGAAATACTATCTGGTAATTCCAATATCGGAACTGATTGAATACTCTCTAAACTTGCTATCCAGGCTGTACCCATTGGGGTAAATTCTTCATCACCATACCCGGAATAGTATTCAACTGCAACATCGGAAACCTCAGTTTCTGTGCTGGCATCCCAGAATTTGTAAATAATAGTATGTGTTGCAATAAAACCATCGATATCAACGGTTTCAGGATCATCAGCAGAAGCGGTAAACTGCACCATATCAGAAACTTCTCCGGTAATGTCAGATTCGAGGATTAGGGCACCTACACATAGCTCGTCATCAAAGACTGCTATTTCATCTGCAGCTTCCAAAAAGATACCATTAATAGATGCTGCCACAATATTAAATGCCATATTATTGTAACCATTCCCCTCATAAACCGGAACGAAATGATTATAGTCCCTTAGCTCAGGAACAGACTGAACTGATAAAATTGGATTCTCAGGTAATTGATTTCCTGCAATAATCTCACCAATTTCATCAATCGCCAAAATCGCATCATCGTTTACCCGGACATAATAACCTTCACCAGGAATGAAATCACCAATAGGGTTGATCCAGTCACCCCAGGGAGCCTGCGAGATAGATGTTCCCGTTTCATCCTGAACCTTTACAAGCACTTCAAGATCGATAAGTTGTTGTATTGCATTCAAGGCATTTTGAGTTCCGATACATGGATAACTGATAATATTCCAGCCTGAAATCAAAGAAATATCAAGGGGAAGCTCTGCCGGTGCACCTCCAGTCGATAAAACGCAATCATCAAATACCCTGATGTAATAACCTTCTGTAATTTCCATATCACCAATGGGATTGATCCAGTCACCCCAGGGTGCCTGTGAAATTGATGTTCCTGTTTCATTCTGTAGCTTTATAAGTACTTCTGCGTCAATCAATGGCTGCAAGATAGCGAGCATATTCAAATCATCAGGTTCATTATTGAAAGAAATGATATTCCAGCCTGCTATTAACTCAATGCTCTGTTCAATTGTCATTAATCCCGTTAAATCCACCCAGGCAGTACCAATTTCCGCAAAGAGTTCATCATATCCGGGATAATATGTGGGGGTAACATTTGTCACTTCGGTTTCTTCCAAAGCATTCCATAATTTATAAATGATAGGATTCCCTGCGATGAAACCATCAATTTCACCAGTAGTGGGGTCATCTGCGGAGGCAATTAACTGTAAGAACATATCAATTGGAGATTCCAGATATCCCGTTCCAACGCATATATTGCCATCATAAAAGGCTATTTCATCGCCGAAACCCATATCAATTCCATCAATTGTAGCAGACATGATATTTAAAGACATATTATTATACCCATTACCGTCGTAAGCTTTCGTGAAATGAGTAACAATTATTTCAATATCATCAGATGAAGTAGCCCTTCCCTGCAGATCATCAACAGTAAAAGTGATTGTCTCACGGCCACTCCAGTTATTTTCAACATAAAAAGTAACCATATAACCATCAACATTGACTCCAATATAATCATTTTCAGAAGGATAAATGTATAATGGGTCATCCTCGATATCAGAGATATACTCTGAAAAATCAACACTCAATTCTTCAGCGGATGCAAAGATGAAACTATCTGGGAGCTCAATTATCGGCGCATCATTCACCGGCAGAACAATAATTTCAACCTCTGCTGCTGCTGTTACTCGATTATA
Organism: Candidatus Cloacimonadota bacterium; assembly: GCA_021736135.1. GTDB lineage: Bacteria > Cloacimonadota > Cloacimonadia > Cloacimonadales > TCS61 > JAIPGO01. The sequence goes on along the minus strand of JAIPGO010000141.1, from coordinate 7,959 downwards.
ACTATCATCAATGGTAAATGTCAATATTTCCGAACCGAACCAGTCCTGCTGCTGAGTTCCCAGTGTTACAATCAAGAGCGAGATATCAACGGTAACAACTGAATTACCGCTGACAGTTAAAACCAGATCATCTCCATCCACATCTTCCACATACTGTGCAAAATCTAAGATTAATTCTTCATCTTCGTTAAAGGATATACTAACTGGAAGGTCAATTGTTGGAGCATCATTTACAGGATTCACGATAATTTCAACTTCATCTTCAGCAGTTATACGCTCTTGCTGATCATCAATAATGAAAGTAATTACCTCACTTCCATTCCAGTTCAATCCCGTCCCAAAAATTACATTGTATTCATCAATCAATACAGTAATATTCAAATTATCCATTATTGATAACTCCAGACTATCACCATCAATGTCATAAAAGTATTGAGATAAATCCACCGCTAATTCACCATCTTCATCAAAAGCAAAACTATCAGGAAGCTCGATAACCGGGGCATCATTGACTGGTATGACTATGACATCAACCTCAGCATAAGCAGTCAAGCGACTTTGATCATCACTTACAGTGACCGTGATCATTTCTGTACCATTCCAGTTTTCGTCAGATTGAATTTCTGCAAGTAATCCGTTAAAAGTCACATAAATATGTTGATTAGCTATTATTGACAAATGCAGTGAATCTCCATCAACATCATACACATAGGGAGAGAAATCGACAACTAAGCTATCATCTTCATTAAAAACAAAAGATTCAGGAAGCATTAGCTCTGGAGGATGATTTATTGTTCCCATTAACTCTTCAATCCAGGCATTCCCATTCTCAGTAAATTGTTCATCACCATATCCTTCAAAATAATCTACAGTAACGTCTATTGTTTCCTCGCCTTTACTTGCATCCCACATACGATAAGTAATTTCATTGCCCGCAATAAATCCATCTATCTCTCCTGTTGTTGGATCGTCTGCAGATGCAGTTAACTGAAGATATTCACCAATTGGTGCATCCAATACACCACTTCCTACACAAATGTCACCATCAAAAAAAGCAATCTCATCCATTTCTGATAGATCAACACTATCAATAGTTGCCTTGGAAATATTGAATGACATATTATTATAACCATTGCCCTCGAATACAGGAATAAAGTGATTTCCTGGTTCAACTACAATTATTTCACCATTAACAAAATTTTCAATACTGAATGCGTTGTAGTGAAATTCTGGAATAATAGGACTGATAATACCCGGATTTATAGCATTAAAATGCATATTAAGAATTGTTCCAGTCCCTACGATCGGTTCATAATTCATGTATGCAATATTGATATGCCCCTCATCATCATTAGTTAATACTGATCCACTTTCTGCAATTGTTCCAGTAAGATCACTTTCAACATATTCAATGATATCAGTATCATATACTAATTCAAACTGATATGATATTATACTCCATTCTTCTAAAAGTTCTGTGGTTGAAACTGTTATTGATAGTGAATCCCCCTCGTGTACTATTGTTTCCGAAGTAGTTATAACTGAATTACATGCTGCATGCATTTCGATAATTACTTCTACATCATCGGATGATGCAGCCCTCGCCTGCCCATCGTCAACGGTAAAGGTTAATACCTCTATTCCACTTGTATTTAACTCTGCTGAGAAAGTAACAATTAATGAATCTATAACTACATTAACATTCTCATTTCCTGATACTGTTAAAAATAATTCATCTCCCTCAATATCTTCTACAAAAGCAGAAAAATCAACTTCCAGGAAGGAACCTTCCACAAAACTGAAATTATCTGGCAGTTCAATTACTGGCAAATCATTCACCGATGTTACCATCACAATCATACTGTCATAAACGACAGTTCGAGAGATATTGTTATCAATATTAACAAATATCAGCTCCTCACCAAACCAGTTGGCTGGAGCTGAAAGATACATTATCAAACCTTCGTTACTGATAAGTATCTCATTATTTCCACTCCAGCTAACTGTTAGCTCATCAGGATTGTAATATGTGATGTATTCTTCAAGATCAAAACTGATAAAACCATCTTCACTGAAAGAAATACTATCTGGTAATTCCAGTGCTGGAACTGATTCAGTCACAGTTATGTAATTCTCTTTTAATTGAGTTGAAGTATTTCGTGCAATATCGTCAGACACCGTCAAACTTACGCTGTAAACTCCCAGTTCGTTATAAGTCCATTCTGGATTCTGTTCATAACTGTCTATCTCTCCATCATTTTCAAAATCCCATTGCCAGGTTACAATTGAATCCTGACATAATGACTCATCTGTGAAATTCACTGTAAAGGGGACATTACCAGAAGTTGGAACTGCATAAAAGTTAGCCAGTAATTCTCCATTGTATATTGATTCCAACAAATCTGAAATATAAGGATATCCATTATTTAAAACATTATTAATATCCCATAAATCTTCTGTTCCATTGACAATTTCGCCTACAAAATCCCAGCCGATATCCGTAAAAGTATCCATAACTTGCATCTCTTCTGTTGTTTTGCCTAATAAATTTGTTGCAGTACCACCATTGTTCACCCCTACGCCACCTGGTTGATTAGATATTTCAATATTCCAAATACAATTTTCGATGGCAGAATCATAATTATTACCAGCAAATCCACCCTCTGCATAATTTCCACTAATATTTCCATTTGCATAACAATTGCTGAAATTGGAAGTATCACAGGATCCCACCAAACCTCCAATTTGCGATTCTCCACTAACATTTACAATAGCATAAGAATTACTGATATTGGTAATACCACTGGCTCCAATTAAGCCTCCACATTTCATCCCCTGCGCATTAATTGTATGACCAATCACGTTACCACTTGCATAACACTCGTTAATCAGGCTGGAATCAAACAGATATCCTATCAAGCCTCCTACAGATCCCCCTCCCGTTACATTACATCTTGCAAAATTGTTATTTATCGAGGAATTTTCACAACTTCCAACTAAACCTCCAATTCGTAAACTTCCTTCCATATTGCCAATAGCACCACAATTATTTATCGACGTGTAATAATTATCTCCCACTAAACCACCGACAAAGTTGCTGGAATTAAGACTTCCACTTACATTTACAACTGCATAACAGTTTTCAATATTGGAATTAGATGCCTTGCTCGCTATCCCACCTATATATGAAATGTTTGCAGTAATATAACCTGAAACATATGAATTTGTGATGGTTGTTGTAAGGCAATATCCTACTATCCCTCCAACCATACTATCTCCATTTATATCTACATTGGTTATTCCGAGAGAATCAATATTGGCTCCAACTGTATAACCCAAAAAACCAACACGACTTGCTTCAGGTCGATTAATATGTAGATTTTGAATTGTGTGGTTTTTACCGTTATATGAACCTTGAAATGGATTATTATTTGATCCATTATCATACCAACCTATAGGGTCAAATCCTAAACCGTCATTCCAATATTGTGTTTCAGTTGCATCTATATCTGCTATTTGTATAAAGTATTTGTTAGTTATCCAACTGCTTTCATTAGTACTGATCCATAATAAATTATCAAGTGATGCAACCTGATATGGATCGGCTTCAGTTCCGTTCCCTTCCGGCTGTATCTGATAATTTACTGTGATATAATCCACTTTCACTTCTGTGGAAGAATCTCGTGAAACATCGTCAAACACTGTCAAACTCACGCTGTACAATCCAGATTCTTCATATACCCACACTGGATTCTGTTCATAACTGTCTATCACACCATCATTCTCAAAATCCCATTGCCAACTTGTAGGATTGCCATAAGAAAGGTCGTTGAACTGCACTTCCAATGGAGCATGACCCATCGTATCGCTTGCAGTAAAGTTTGCATTCAATCCCATCACTTCAAATTCAAAACAGCCTTCACTATCATAATCATTGTCATCCCATGATAGCACTTCAACCAGGTTTTCATCCAGTACAAAACCACTGATCCCACCATCTCCATAGGAATCCCAGCAGTAAATCTGATAGACCCCCCCAGCAAGTGGCAGATAATGTTCATGAGTTTCATAGTTTTCTCCGAAAGTCTGGTCAGTTAACCAGTACCAGCCGCTAGTTTCCGCCATCCACAAGTTATAGCTTGCTTCAGTGCTCCAGTTGTCAACGGTAAGAGACAATGTATAGATAATACTACCTTGAGGATGCACAATTATGTAATTCTCTTTCACTTCCGTGGAAGTATCTCGATCATCATCGCCAGATACCGTCAAACTTACACTATAAAATCCCGGTTCTTCATATACCCAAACCGGATTCTGCTCATTGCTGTCAATCACGCCATCATTTTCAAAGTCCCATTCCCAGGTTAATATCTCTCCCTCAGATATCGAATGATCTGTGAAATTAACTGACAACGGAGCCATACCATTTAATGGTTCTGCTGTAAAAAGGGCAATAATAGAAGATGTGAAAGGAACTTCATTACTTTGAACAGCTCCATGAATTAGTCCGTGGTTTTGCCAAGGGCTGTTATCAAGAGCAATATTATCAGTTATTATATTAAATTGCCACAATCCAGCTAATCCATCTTGACCAATAAGACCTTGAGGGTACATGTTTTCCCAAATCTCTATCTGGGAAATACTCCTGTTCCATATTGCCACATCATCAATACTGCCATGAAATGAATTCCCTGTGTGATCGTTAGCTTTTGCTATTTGAAGCTCAGCAATCGGATTAGATAAAGGATCACTATAACTAAATTCTCCTGCAGGTTCCCCATCAAACCAGAATTGATAATTATCTCCAGTTTTTACTATCCCCACATTGTGCCAACCATCTGTTATAGTTTTGACATCACTCTCTTCTTGCCAATAATGACTCAGGTCTTCAACATATGCACAAAAAGCTAATTTAGCTGTTGAAATGTTCATACCCTGTAGAAAGAAAAACCATTTTGCCTGATCATATCCACCATTAGTCTGATGAATTAATGAAGTATGCCCTCCTTGGATATCTTCTACGTTAATCCACATAAATATTGAAAAATCTTCACCTGTGATAAAATCGAATGCTTCATCATCTGGTACATTAACATAATCATCATTTCCATCAAATGATAAGGAATGATTCCCCTCAGGATCAAATACTCGGACATAGTTTTCTTTCAGTTCTATCACTTCATTAATTCCATCGTTGATAGTTAAACTAACGGAATAATCACCCGGTATTTCATATACCCAAACCGGATTCTGTTCATTGCTGTCAATCACACCATCATTTTCAAAATCCCATGCCCAGGTTAATATTTCTTCCTGCGGTATCGATTGATCACTGAAATTTACTGTCAGGGGATATAATCCAGATAATGGATTTGCAGTAAAAGAAGCAATTGGTTGTAAGGTAGATGGTATTTCATCACTTTGAACGGCACCATGAATTAGTCCGTGATTTTGCCAAGGGCTATAATCAAGAGCAATATTATTATCTATTATATTAAATTGCCATAATCCAGCTAATCCATCTTGACCAATAAGACCTTGAGGGTACATATTTTCCCAAATCTCTACCTGAGAAATGCTCCTGTTAAATATTGCCACATCATCAATACTGCCATGAAATGAATTCCCTGTGTGATCATAAGCTTTTGCAATTTGAATCTCAGCAGTTGGATTAGATAATTGATTTGAATTACTAAAATCACCTGCTATTTCTCCATCAAACCAGAAAATATAATCAAATCCGTTCTTGGTTATTCCAATATTATGCCAGCCATCTGAAAAATCACATGACTCACTATATCCATAAATAGACGCTGTAGTATTGTAATTCCATGCATGAAATCCCATTACTGAACCTCCGCTTAAATAGAAAAACCATTTTTTTTCTGATCCCAAACCATCAGACTGATGAATTAATGATGTACTTCCTCCTGGGATATCCTCAGCATTAACCCACATAAATATTGAAAATTCTTCACCTGTAATAAAATCGTATGCTTCATCATCTGGGACATTAACATAATCGTCATTTCCATCGAATGATAAGGAATAGTTAACCTCTGGATCATATACTTCAATGTAGTTTTCTTTCAGTTCTATCTCTTCAATTATTCCATCGCTTACGATTAAACAAACAGAATAATCACCTGGCAAAACATATTCCCAGATTGGATTTTGTTCATTGCTGTCTATCACTCCATCATTCTCAAAATCCCATTGCCAACTGGTAGGATTACCGCAAGAAAGGTCGGTGAACTGTACTTCCAATGGAGGATAACCAATCGTAACACTTGCCGAAAAGTTTGCCCAGACAGCAGATATATAGTCCTCTTTTAGTTCAGTTGAAGTATCTCGTGCAACACTGTCAGATACAGTTAAACTCACGCTGTATAATCCTGGTTCTTCATATACACAGATCGGATTCTGTTCATAACTGTCTATAACTCCATCATTCTCAAAATCCCATTGCCAGGTAGTAGGATTACCATAAGAAAGGTCGGTGAATTGCACTTCCAATGGGACATTACCCACCGTATCACTGGCAGCAAAGTTGGCAGTCAATTCCTCTACTTCGAAGTAAAAACAGCCTCCACTATCATAATCATCGAAATTCCAAGACAGTATTTCAATCAGGTTTTCATCCAGTACAAAACCACTTATCCCTCCATCTCCTTCAGAATCCCAGCAGTAAATCCTGTAGATACCTGGATCGAGTGTCAGATAATGCTCCTGGGTTTCATAATCTTCATAGAAAATCTGGTTAGATTCCCAGTACCAGTCATTAGTTTCCGGCATCCTCAAATTATAGCTGGCTTCAGTGCAATAATTGTCAACAGTAAGGGACATATAGATATTACAGCCTGGATATACTGTTATATAACCTTCTTTCACTTCCGTTGCAATCTCTTGTTCAACATTGCCAAACACCGTCAAACTTACAGTGTACGATCCAGAATTTTCATATTCCCAAACCGGATTCTGCTCATTGCTGTCAACCACTCCATCATTCTCAAAATCCCATTCCCAGCTAATTGGATTTCCCGATGTTAGATCGGTAAAATGTACTTCCAGGGGAATATTACCCTCAGTTATATCAGCACTGAAATCTACCGTTAAATCTCTTGTATTAGTGCCTCTCACTTCATCATTCAGATTATCAGAATTGTCAGTTGCTGTTACCTCCACAAATACATTATCTAAAGATACTTCAGGTTCAGGTAACCCGTTTGATTCTTTATGTATATCATCAAAACTAAAGTCTTGTAATACCGGTTCAGCTGGATTTTCCTCAAAACAATCTTCTTTATTACTAAAATCAGTATTCACGATTTCATCAGAGGTAAACACATCTCCAACTACAGGATCGCTGATTGTCACCTTGGGATAGACACTATCCAAGTTACAAACTTCAGATTCAACTACCAGCATATTTGCATTGACCAGTACAAATATTAAAAATAAAGTACCAATAACTAATCTAATCTTCATAATTTCCTCCATTATGATTTATCTTAATATTTTCGTTCGCGGTTGATAATCTTCGTTTTGGATGAACACAACTGACCGCGAAGGCAGGAATTGCCGGATTCCTGGCTTTATAAAATCCGGAGAGAGTTGTCTCTCTCCGGATAGGCTAAATCAGTTACTTTCTGATCATCTGTTCAACCGGAAATTCATCAATCATTCCAACAGTAAATCGCAGGATCAAACTGGCATCATATGCTTCAATAACACCGTTACCATCAACATCTCCAACAGAAATCTGCCATTCTTCCCAGTCTGTGATTATCAAACAGAAGTACTGCAAAACCAGGGAAGCATCCATCGCTTCCACTTCCAGATTATGATCACAATCACCGTAAGGATAGCCTCCTGAAATGGCAAGCGAAAGCTCGCTTTCATTTGCATGGCAATCTACTGCTGCAACCTGGTAATCACCTGATTCCCCGATAGCGTTCA
>JAIPGO010000124.1 GCA_021736135.1 Candidatus Cloacimonadota bacterium | reverse complement strand
ATTTATTTGATCTTGTAATCCATGCAATATATCGAAAGTGAAATTTTCAATCGGGGCAGCATGAAAATCCGTCGGATTTGATACCGTAAATGTATCAACTATGACATTAATATCGCAAAAAGAATAAATATCACTGCCACTAGCTCGATTATTTGTGTTATTCAAATAAATATTACAGCGATTATCACTGCTGAATACTGGATTGGAAGAAGAATTGCACATAATCCCTCCGCCCCTGCCTCCAGTCGAATTATTTGTAATTGTCACATTCTCTAGACTTGGATTAGCACTCCAACAGTAAATCCCACCACCCTGACTTTCTGCCGAATTATACATAATCGTCACAGTCTCTAAAACCGGACTGGAAAAATTACTGTAGATGCCACCGCCATGATTATCAGCCGAATTACCCAGAATTGTTACATTCTCTAAACTCGGATTGGAATTATCCCTGCAGTAAATCCCACCACCTGAAGTAGCCGAATTATCCATAATCGTCACATTCTCTAATCTCGGACTGGAACCAGCGCAGTAAATCCCACCACCATAATAAGCCGAATTATAAGTTATCGTCACATTCTCTAAACTCGGACTTGTATAATTGCATAGAATTCCACCACCATAAGATTCATGCCAATCTCCCATTACATATCCATTAGTGATAGTAAATCCCGTTAATACAGAAGTAGAATCTTCTCCATTTTCGAATATAACTACACTACCATCTTGATCACCATCAATGATCGTTTGCGAAATATAGCTTGTATCCTGAGTAGTATAAAACAAAGATCCCACCACTATTGCTTTGCCAACAAAATCGATATTTTCCACGTAAGTACCCGGTGATACAATGATCTCGTCTCCATCTTCAGATGCATCAATTCCCTCTTGAATTGTTGTGTAGTCTTCCGGTATGTATATTGTTGTCGAATAAGCACCTATCGCCAAAAACGTAAAAAGTAAAAACATAATTTGCTTTTTCATCATTGCCCCTATTTTCATTGTTATAATATTTACTACTAATGCCAAACTGAAATAATTTGTCAACTTTTTAAAAAAAACTCGCATACATCCAGAACTCTTTTTCTTATTTGCCTCCAGTTTTTGGTGGTACATACTCATTTAGCTTAATCATCTTGATTAATTCTTGTTTTTTAATCCGTTTCAATTTCTCACTTTCCCATTTTCACAACTTTCATTCTCCGCCAAGCACTAAAAGAGAGTTTCGCAATAAGATCAATCAGGGCAAGGATGCCCTGAAAACGTTTCCAGACCATCCCTGGTCTGGTTTGATTTGATTTCTTCCATTCACGACTCACCAATCACGATTCTTCCCATTGCCTGCAAAGTGCAAAAAAATGATAACTTCTCAATGAAATTAATCAGGGCAAGGATGCCCTGAAAACGTTTCCAGACCATCCCTGGTCTGGTTTGATTTTGATCCATTCACGACTCACGATTCACGACTCACGACTCACTATTTCAGCAGAATAAGTTTCTTAGTCTCACTTTTTCTATCAGTAACAAATCTCAGCAGATATATCCCGCTGCTTTGACCAAAAGCATTCCAGGTAACTTTATGACTGCCAGCTTCAAAAGGTTCATTAACCAGAGTTACTACTTTCTGTCCTTTAAGATTATAGATGCTTATCTCTGTGTTCTCCGTGCCCTCTGTGGTGAAAAAAGATATTGTCGTTTCAGGATTAAAGGGATTCGGATAAGCATTAATTTTCAATTTTACATTTTCAATTTTCAATTCGTCAATACTGACGAGTCCATATTCATAAGCACCCATATCAGGCGCAATGCCAAAATAATCATCTTCACTAAGATCAACAAGGACTTCACCTTCATACTCAAAATAACTGGTACCGGTATCAATACAAGGTGAATCCTCTGTCAGATGGTAATTACCGTTTGCAGCATCTTCGAATATTGGATCAGCATCCATATTACCTTCTAACCAGTTGATCGAACCATTATTGTTGTTTTCAATACCATCAAATCCTCCATCAATATCGGAATAGGCAATAGTTATTGTATCTGGATTAGCACTACCTGAAAAAGAAATTTCCTGTGGTGAATTATTCCAAAAGATACAATTCACTGAGCTTGGGCTGGAAGAATCGATACAGTAAATCCCACCACCATGCCATCCAGCCGAATTGTTAGCAATCGTCACATTCACTAAAATCGGACTGGAACTCCAGCAGTAAAATCCACCCCCATAATAAACCGAATTATCCTTAATGGTCACATTCTCTAAACTCGGACTGGAAGAATGGCAGTAAATCCCACCTCCCCGGGAAGCCCAATTATTCGTAATCGTCACACCCTCTAAACTCGGACTGGAATCATTGCAAGAAATCCCACCTCCATTATCTGCCGAATTATCCATAATAGTCACATTCACTAAACTCGGATTGGAATTATTGCAGCGAATCCCACCCCCATATTCTGCTGAATTATTCGTTAGCGTCACACTCTCTAAAATCGGGTCGGAATACCGGCAGTCAATTCCTCCTCCATTTGATTCTGCTGAGTTATGCATAATCGTTACATTCTCTAAACTCGGACTGGAAAACAAGCAGGAAATCCCACCACCCGACCCAGCCGAATTATCCGTAATTGTTACATTTTCTATACTCGGACTGGAATTTTCGAAGTAAATCCCACCCCCTCTTGAAGTATTCCCATTTGTAATTGTTAAATTGGAAATTACAGCATTTTCCACATCTCTTAACCTGATAACTCCCGCTGTTCCTTCAGCATTAAGAATTACTAAAGTTTCACTTACTCCGTTCAAAGTGACAGATTCCGGTATATCTACCGGAAAGAATTCACCATTGGTTGAGGGACTGTAACTACCAACTGCAAGATGAATTGTATGCAGATTTTGACTGTCTGCCAATATAACGGAACAGGCATGCTGAATTGTCTTCAATGGTTCATCTATAGTCAGCCCACTATTACTATTATCTCCTTCAGGTGAAACATAAAGGTCAGCATTTATCTGCTCCTGTAAACCATGTAAGATGTCAAAAGTGAAGTTTTCAATCTGAGCAGCATGAAAATCTGTCGGATTTAACACCGTGAATGTATCAACGATTACATCCATATCTATATGAGTATTAGAAAAAATATCACTGCCATTACCTCTATTATTAGTGTTATTCAAATAAATATTACAGCGATTTTCACTGCTGAATATTAGACTGGAAACAAAGCTGTAAATCCCTCCACCAAAATATTCAGCAGAATTATTCGTAATCGTTACATTCTCTAACTCCAGATAAGACCAGGAACTGGAAATTCCTCCTCCATAAGAATCATATCCATTAGTAATTGTTAAATTAGATATTGAAGCATATTCCACATTTCTTAACCTGATAACTCCCGCCACTCCTTCCGCATTTAGAATAACTCCGGTTTCACTTAAACCGCATAAAGAAACAAAATCCGGTATATCTATCGGAAAGAATTCACCATTGGTTGAGGGACTGTAAATACCTTCTGTAAGATGAATTGTGTGAAGATTAAGGCTGTCTGCCAATATAACAGAACAGGCATGCTGAATTGTCTTCAAAGGTTCATCTATTGTTAAACCGGTATTATTATTATCTCCTTCGAGTGAAACATAAAGATCAGCATTTACCTGTTCCTGTAATCCATGTAGAATATCAAAAGTAAAGTTCTCTATGGGTGTAGTGTGAAAACCAGTCGGACTTGACACCGTGAACGTGTCAACGATGACATTTATATTAGTAGTAGAGTATATATCACAGCCATTACCTCGATTATTTGTGTTATTCAAATAAATATTGCAGCGATTCTCACTGCTGAATACCAGACTAGAATACCCGGCGTAATAGATCCCTCCACCATTATAAGCCGAATTATCAGTAATAGTCACTTTCTCTAAACTCAGTTCTGACATGCTGCACCAGATTCCACCTCCATTCTCATTAGCCGAATTACCCGTAATCTTCAGATTATCTAATCCGGGACTCGAATACAAACAGGAAAAACCACCTCCATAATTAGCCGAATTATCCCTAAGCACTATATTTGATAAGCTCGGACTGCAATATGATTGGCAGAAAATCCCTCCGCCAGAATCTCCTGCTGAATTATCCGTAACTATTAAATCATTTAAAACAGGACTGGAATAATAGCAACAGTAAATTCCTCCGCCATATTCTCCTGCCGAATTATCCCTTATTATCACATTATCTAAAACAGAAGTGGAATAATAATCGCAGTAAAATCCACCTCCATAATTTTCAGCCGAATTGCCTGAAATCACCATATTTTCTAAATCTGGATTGGAAGACCAGCAGCTAATACCTCCACCTTTTGATTCAGCAGAATTGTTAGTAATCTTTATATTTTCCAGATTGGGACTGGCATAATCGCAATAAATTCCTCCTCCAGTATATGCATACCCATTAGTAACAGTAAAACCAATTAAGACAGAAGTAGAACTTTCTCCGTTTTCAAATGTGACCACGGAGCCATCTTGATTGCCATCAATTATCGTTTGTGAAATATAGCTTGTATCCTGCGTAGTATAAAATAACGATCCCACAGTTACGGCTTTACCTGCAAAATTGATATTTTCCACATAAGTACCCGGTGATACAATAATCTCATCTCCATCTTCAGAGACATCAATTCCCTCTTGAATTGTTGTGTAATCTTCCGGTATGTATATTGTCGTCGCCAAAGCACCTATCGCCAAAACCATAAAAAGTAAAAACATAATTTGCTTTTTCATCATTGCCCCTTTATTCGTTGATAAAATATATTAACTTTTATTGTAATATTATAATAATTTGTCAAATATTTAGTAAAATTCTGGCATCCCCACGTTTTTTTGAGAATCATTGAAAATTAAAATTAAAGGAAATTATCTCCCAGCTAAGCCAAGAGTTTTGGACTGTACCCAGGACAAGACTTTTGAGCGACTAATATACTTCTGATTAACCAGTTACACATTAAATCTCCATCTTTGTTATGTCGTCCAAAAGTCTTGTCCGGAGTACCGTCCAAAACTCTTGACTTAGCCTAAAAATCTGTACCATCAATAGAAGTAAAATCCCACTCAAATTCATCACTATCTTTATACTGGATAATTTGTTAGAAATATCTATGAATAATAAAACGGGGGAGGTGCCTGTTTAGTAGAATTCTGGCATCCCCATGAAATTTTTACATATTTCGATTATTTTCCTGCTTGACTTTTTTTCGTTTAATTTTATTTTATAGGTAAAATATCTCCACAGCTTATTTGATCTTGAATTTATTCTAAACTACCTCTCAGGTTTGTTCCAGGTCGGTATAGAGTGCCTATAGAGTAGCTTCACAGTGAACGGCATAACATTATTTTGTTATGCCGTTCACTGTGACGCTACTCTATAGGCACCTGGAACCAACCTTAAGGGAACCTGAATAATTCAGATAGAATATGAAGTAGAAGAATAAAACAATTTTACAATAAAATAACCGGATTATTGAAAAAGGAAAATGATTTTTTTACAGAAAGGCAACATTTTGTGGGGTATTGCAATCAGGTATTTAAATGACCTGGGCTCCGGGGATTTGTAATGAATCTGGCATTCCCTTTTTTATTATTCAAGATATGGGGTAACTTCTTATTTAATAGAGTAATGTTTATCTCTTATAATTCCCGGTACTGGATAAATTTGTAAAGCGTAAGGTTGCAGCACGGGTGCCACCTATGAAAATGGCCCCCCCCTCCCATCGGCGCACAGCGCCGATGGGAGGAGTTTGGACATTTTAAGTATTCTCTCATTAGCCCACGACTTTAGTCGGGGGACTAATATTACATACGTTATTTAGTCACTTCAGTGACTTCTATAAAAGATTCAATGTTGTATTACAAGTTACATAAACTATATTAAATTGTGGATTATGAGAACTGACTGAAGTCACTTACTATCGATAAAATTCTTATAAACCACCATCTGAAGATGGTGGCTAATGAGAGAACTATCACTATATATTGCAATAAATTAGAGTCGTTAAATTCCATCTTATGTCCATAGGACATCTAATATGTCCAAACTCCAGCCATTGGCGCACAGCGCCGATGGAGAGGGAGGGGGATGACTCATTTCATAAAGTAGTCTCGGAGTACTGATCCAACCATACGCTATACAAATTTATCCCTTTCAGGGAAAAGAAACTCAACCGGGATTGATATTTTTATTAAATTTCGGAAGGATGCCTGTTTTGAAATGAGAATTTGTTGACACCATCTGGATTAAGAACATAAATAACAAAGATAAAAAACGGGAGATAATTATGAGAGTTATAGTTATTTCATTAATATTAATAATGCTTCTGATCGCCTGTACGGCAGCAGATAGCGGGAAAAGTTCTACTGTGTATTTCACCAGTGATATTTCAGCAGAAGGCATAATGAAGGTTTTTGAGCAGGTTGGGGCGGATGTTGAAGGCAAGGTCGGCATCAAAGTGCATTTCGGGGAAGAGGGTAATCAGAATTTCATTGATCCGGAACTGCTCAGGGCTCTGGTGGAAAAGCTGGAGGCGAGTTTTATTGAGACGAACGTGCTTTATCGGGGGAAAAGACGGATCACGGAAACTCATATTCAATTGGCAAAAGAGCACGGTTTCGGGTATGCTCCTATCGATATCCTTGATAGTGAAGGTGAAAAGGAAATAGCCGTTAGCGGGAAACATTTTAAGAAAGTCACAGTAGGCAGTCATCTGGATAATTACGATAATCTGGTGATAGTAAGTCATTTTAAAGGGCATGGACTGGCAGGTTTTGGGGGCGCCATCAAAAACGTGGCAATGGGTATGGCTGCTATTCCGGGAAAGATGGCGATGCATGCTTCCAGCGTGCCTGATTACTCTCCGGCTTCCTGTATTTCCTGCGGAGCCTGCCTGAATGAGTGTCCCGTAAATGCCATTACGCTCAATCCATTAGTTATTGATCTTGATAAATGCATCGGTTGCGGCAAATGCATTGGCACCTGCCCGACCTATACAATGCGCGTTCCCTGGGGTGGCACGGATAAAAACGTATTTAATGAAAGACTGGTGGAATATGCCAAGGGGATTTCGGATAATTATAAAATGGTCTATATCAATCTGCTGGTCAATATATCCAAGGACTGCGATTGCAGCGGCAGGGCAGCAGCACCTTTTATGGAAGATATCGGGATACTGGCGTCCACGGATATAGTCGCAATTGAAAAGGCATGCCTTGATCTGATAAATGAAGCTCATGATCATGAAACTACGGAAGTCAGGAAATTGAATGGAGGAAAAGACCAGATTGAATATGCTCAGAAACTTGGAATGGGAAACTTGAATTACAAGTTTATCGACCTGGATAAGGAGAAATAATGGATAACACGAAAATAAGAAGTATTGCTTTTGCCACTATTTACGCAGATGATTATGAAAAGAACCTGGATTTTTATCTCAACGTTATGGGTCTGGAGAAATCATTTGATATGGCGAAGAACTCCTGTTTTTTGAAACTCGGGGATGAAAATTTTGGAGTATATCTGGAAGGTGGTAATAAACCGAATATAATTGATTCTGCCACGACCAGAAGTTCTATCATGTTCACCGTAGATTCGGCATCGGCATTATTTGCTAAACTGCAGGCTCAAAATGTGGAATTACTGCATAAAGAACCACAGGATATGGGAGAAGGTGACTACTGGTTTATGTTTAAAGATCCGGCAGGTAATATTCTGGAAATACTGGGCGGGAAATAGGACTTTTTTATAAACCGCGGATTTAGCGGATTTAACGGATGAAAAGAAAAGGGAAACTGAGAAATTGAGACAATGATAATCAGGAAAGTGGACGTTCACCAAAGCGCAGCTTGGGGAATGAACACGGCAATAATCTCAGAATCAGCAGAAAGATTATCGTTGAACCTGACTCAATATGAAAGATTTTGAACCGCGAATAGCCTTCACAAACTTCCGGCTCATCAAGAAGCCGCGAAAGTGCGCGAAAGGAAGAGGTAATTCAATTATTTTGCAAGTTGAAAATTCAAAATGTGGAATTGCTGCATAAGATTCGGCAGGTAATATTTTAGAAATACTGGGTGGAAAATAAGTATTGCTTGATTATTGAATCAATATTTAGATGACATATCATCCGGATTTGGATGAATAGGGGCAGATACAGGAGGTGTTAATGAATGCACATTATTTAAAACCAATTGTGACAGGAATCTTCTTGTTCTTTTTCAGCATGGTTATTTATGCTGATATTGAAAAGGAAGATGATCACAATATATCCATTGATAAGGTCTTAGAGGGAATACGATTATACCAGAACGTTGATTCTAATGAGTTAATAGATCCGGAAAAGATTAGTGATGAGCGACTGGAGAATCTGGGAAAAGCAGCAGTGTCACAATTGTATCCTGCAGCTGATAAACATGAATTTATGAAAGATATGATGGGTGACGAAGATTCTGTGCATCTGTCAAAAATGTATAAATGGATGGGTTATAGATATATTAAGAGTGGATTTAATTTAAATGAGACCCAAGAGATGCTTGATTCCTGGATGCAGGGAAGCGGGCCAATGATGGACGCTGATGGTCATTATATGAGACACGGGGGCACTAAATGGCCTGTAGGTTCTGTTCACCTATTGTTTGTCTTTGCCCTGATAATTCTGGTGATTATCCTAAGTATTTACAATACTCTTAAACACAGAACACTACCCCTGGAAATATTGAAACGACGCTTAGCGAAAGGTGAAATCAGCAGCGAGGAATTTGAAGACCTGAAACAGAAAATTATAGAGTAAGATTTTCTAAACCGCGGATAGCGCGGATTTAACGGATTAAGAGAAGCGGGAAACTGAGAAACTGAGAAATTGAGACAATGATAATCAGGAAAGTGGACGTTCACCAAAGCGCAGCCTGGGGAATGAACACGGCAATAATCTCAGAATCAGCAGAAAGAATATCGTTGAACCTGACTCAATATGAAAGATTTTGAACCGCGGATAGCGCAGATTAAACGGATATGAGATGAAGAGGCTATTATTTGTTGTATTGTAGTGAGAAAATGTGCAGGTTAGAATAAATTTGTATTATTTTACAATAGTTTATGGAATTTAACTGTCAAACTCAGGAGTCTGGAGTTAAAATATTGATAGATGATGGATAAATATAATCCTGAAAATAATCAGTTTTAATCTTTGTTTTTGTTGTTCATTTTATTTATGCAGCAATTCAGCAATCATCCTCAATTTTCTGCCGGATCGAATAAAATAAAACTGCATTTTCCGCAATCAGCATCAAGACAGTTTTTGTCGTACATTCATGAATAGTCCTAAATCAAGGAGGTTTTTTATGAAAGAGATGAAGATCCGTTCCATTGGAAATGTAGTCAGAAGCAAAAATGAGGTACTGCTGAAGCTTGAGGAGAAGTATAAGTCAGGATTGACCAGTCTGGACAAATTCAGCCACGTGATCGTTGTCTGGTGGGCAGACGGGCATGAAGACGAGCAATCCCGCCAGATACTTGTTACAGAATTGCCCTACGCCGCTGGAGAAAAAGCCGGTGTTTTTGCGTGCAGGGCTGAATACCGGCCTAATCCGATCGCTATCACAGTTTGCCCCATAAAGGAAATAGATCAGGAATCTGGCATAGTAAAAATTGCAGGCATTGATGCCAGAGACAATAGTAAGATCCTTGATCTGAAGCCATACATTCCGGTGTGTGACAGAGTAAATGACTCACGGATACCTGAATGGTTTGACGGCTGGCCGCTGGAGCTGCCGGAGAATGGTCTGCAACTGGAATATTAATGTTATAGAACGCGGAAAACGCTGATTATGCTGATCAACACAGATGGGATATTATTAGTGTAATTCAGCATGATCAGTGTTAACTGCGTTCTATCTATTAAATTTTAGCTGGCATTCCCCTCTTTTTTCCAGATACAAAGACGTAAACAACTGACTTTAATAAGCATTGCGTCATAAATATGTGTGACAATTTAACGCAGTAATTTTGAATTATATCAAGGCGAGAAGAGCTTCAATATCCTTTGATATTAAAGCGATGAACAACGCAGATAGAATTTAAAAGAACAAGTTAAAA
>JAIPGO010000018.1 GCA_021736135.1 Candidatus Cloacimonadota bacterium | reverse complement strand
TTATAAGTAGTTGCATGATTAGATGCATAGTTACATTATAAGACAAGTGGTATCATTGACCAGAATATCGGTATCATTTTACCGGAATAACGGTATCCTTTTACCGGACAGGTGGTTCAATTTGCTCCGGAATATTCATATTGCTGTTACTCAACGATTAGCTGCAGCAGGAAGTTGACCTGCTTGATCTATTGATAAATTTTGATAAAACAAGGTTTAACTATAAAGAACACTTTGATGATAGTCCCGTGGGGAGAACACCCAAAGGATTCATCTATTATGATGATCCGCCGCGCAAGATCAATGAACCAGTCTTGAATTATCCAAAATTTGCCAAAGATGCAGGTATTCAGGGGGGAGGGATTAGAACTGGAAGTGCTAACTAATGGAATGGTCGGTGCCATCGATGTAATAAAGTCTGTTTTGCCCGGACCAGGCGGACTGGATGAAGCAGCTATCGAATATGCCCGTCAACTGGAGTTTGAGCCAGCTAAAACTAATGGGAAACCTGTTGCCGTGTGGGTAACTTATCCGGTGCCGTTTTCTTTAAAATAGATCCGAAGAGTTTTTCGCGCCCCACAAGAGGAATAAACCAGCGGTGCACGGAACTGGTGACTGGTTTTTTAAGAAGGTCACCCGCGAATAGCCTTAGCAAGCATCCGGCTCATCAAGAAGGCGAGGAAAATGCGGAAGAAGAGAAATTTTATAATCACCATCCTTCGCACAAGCCTATGGCGTGGCAGGCAGTGTCGTTAATCGTTATTCGTAAATAGATTAGTGGAGCTGTGCCACAACTCCGGAATTTCTTAAAAACCACTGAAAAAGCTTGATATTAATTAAATACATAATTTATATAATGTAGTGCTGAATATGAGATTGTGTCATCATTGGTGTCACAATAGAGTTGGACTCACTTCATCGAGATAATGCCAGAAAATGATATTTTTATAAAGAGTTTCAACCGCGGATAACGCAGATAAAACGGATTAAGAGAAGAATATTCAATCGCCCATCTTCGTAAATTTTTGCTGCGGCAGGCGGAGTCTTTAATCGGTAATCGTGTAAATCAGACCAGTGATGGTCTGTGTTCTTTAACAGGGCATCTCTGTCCTAATTTTTCCGATTGCCGATTACATGACAATTTCCCAATTTAGCTTTGTCACTTCCTCTATCTCTCAATCACTCGTTCCCTTGTTTTTGACTCTATTCACTATTCACTCTTAAATAATACTATACAGTTCTGTAATAAAATGTGACCATAAAGTAACCGCCTATTTTATTGAATATCATAGTTATAGACGAAAAAGTTACGTTTTTGGTGTTTTTTGAATATATATACCCTATTTTTTACTTTTTAAAAATTCACTCTTTCTCCTTTTCGGCGAAGCCAGTCCATCAGTCTTTCACTCGTTGAACGAAGTGAAACAGAGTTAAGAGAAAATATATTAAAAAGAAGGAAAATTATGAATGTAAGTATCCTGAAAAAGTTAATGGAGTATCCATTAGATGCCCAGCTTAAATTTAATATCTCAGATGCAATTATTAATGTGCTTATTAAGGAGAAATTGGTTGTTTCCTTAATTTCGTCTGTTGAAGTAAAAAGCTGTGCTGATTTTCTGCAGATCCAGATAATTGTCGGAATTAAACCCTTAACAAAAACTATAACAATCGAACTGGAATATGGTGGATTTCATTGCACCAAGAACGATGGTATTTTGAGTTTTCGTATTCGAAATTCTAACATAAAATTTCTTTTAAAAATAATTGGTAATGTAATTCCATCAAATATTATTTTTTTGGATGAATATCTAAAAATTGACATCCATAAAGCATTCCGGAATGATAACCAGTATTTAGTGAAATCCATACTCAGGCAGTCACAGATCAATGAGTGTAAATTTTTACCTGGTATAATTTGTTTAGATATTATTCTAGTAAATGGATCATAAAAAGGAAGGTAATAAAAATGAGTAGTAAACTGAACGAAAATGGATTGACTGGATGGGATTGTACCTCGTGGTTATCAAGGTACAGGGATGATAATAATCCCAACATCGATTATCACTCGTTACAGCGAGAGGTATATGATAATACAGTAGCAATCGTTAAATCAGGCAGATATTTATCTGTGTCTGGTAGAGAGGTTGTGCTAGATAGTGAAATAATCAGCCAATCCTATAAAAGAACTGTATTTTACAAGGACACCAGAGAGATTGATATTCCTAAACCAGATATTTTACAGGAGACCAGAACATATACAATTGGAGCAGATTGTCTGGAAACAACCCGACTCTTACAATTAACCGGTTATTATCCCGCAGTACTAAATATGGCAAGTGGTTCTAATCCAGGAGGAGGAGTTCATCATGGAGCTGGAGCACAGGAAGAGAATCTCTTCAGACGGTCCACGGCATTTACATCAATGTATCAGTTTGTCGATTATTGTTATGATTATGGAGTTAAACGCAATCCTGAATATAGTTATCCAATCCCGAGAGAATCAGGTGGGATTTATACACCGGATATTATTGTCTTTCGATCATCAGAAAGGGCAGGTTATCATCTACTGGATATTCCCTATAGGATGAATATGATAAGTGTGGCAGCGATTTCCAATCCTCCCCTTGAGAATATAAACGGAAATCTGCTCCTTATTGAAGATATGATCAAACCAACAAAAGAGAAGATCAGAGCGATTCTCAGGATTGGGAAAGCTAATGCTCATGATGCTTTCGTATTAGGAGCTTTTGGTTGTGGTGCTTTTGCCAATCCTCCGGAACATATAGCTGAATTATTCCAGGAAGTGTTTTCAGAAGAAGAATTCCAGGGAGTTTTCAAGTTGATTGTTTTTTCAATCATACAAGACCATAATAATCATCGTAAGCATAATCCGCAGGGAAATGTAATACCCTTTCAGAAAGTCTTTAATAATTAATGAGGTGAATAAATATCGAGATTTTTACAGAAAATAATAAATCCGCTCGGTAACTTTATCTTGCACTTTTTGCTTCTTTCGTTTACTGAAAGGAAGGAACGAAGTCTGGTTGAAGAAGGATTTGTATGAATGAGGGAGAACCAGTGGATTATTTGGTCAATCTAAGTTAATTAGTGAGGGATAAGATCAGGGAATTCATTTAAAATTAGTATAAACGTTATAATTATTTGGTTGAAGTGAAAAAAGATTGAGACTAATGATTGTTAATTTTAGAACAGTTGTAACCCAATGGGAACCCACTCGGGCGCCACTGGGATGTAAGGTGGTACTGAGATTTGAGTTATAACATTATATATTATATAATTATGTGTAATTTAGTGAAAAAGGGCATTTTTTTATTGAAACAGGACGAATGTATGAAGGAATAGAGAATGAGAAAATAGAAAGGATTTATTAGAACAGATGTAAGAAGGGAATACTAAAGGAACGAGGGTGCGAAATGGAGAAGGATTTTCGCCACTGAAACTGATCAATATAAAAACACTATCAGGTTTGGATATCTGGTTGTTTTTTATGAAAAAGTGAACACTTATTGTATTTAATCTCAGAAAAGCAGAATTGACAAAATTAGTTTTACTGAGATAGTCTAAGAAATATTAATTAGTCCGTAGGACTTATTTATTTGTAGAAAAAGATATTAATCACCCCACCTCACCGACCGGCTCCGCCGGTCGGTGAGGTGGGGGTGGAATTCTTTTATCTTTTTCTACAAATAAATATCCCCTATGGGGAAAAGAAACAGAGACCTTTTCTTAATGCGTTATAATTGGACTAATCCGGGCTTTTTCTGTCAAGAAAACGTAAACCTGTGCAGTATTATTGATCTTATTCAGTAAAAGTTTTTGAAAAGGAGTACCTGACGTTGAACAGTCTCTACCGCAGAGTCCATGGTTTCAGCTAATAATCATTGACATAGAAAGTACGATTGTATTATTTTACTTAAAAAGATATCGTAAGTATTGAGGAGTATTGATGGCAAAGTCCCGGATGTATGCTTATTTAATGATTTTTATTATGGTTACGGCAATGTTGCTTTATTTCAGTTATACTTTTCTGACAGTGAATCTACAGCTCAGCCCGTTATGTTTTATGCTGTTTATGGTGATATATGCGGTTGCTATTTACTTTCTTATAATGGAAATCCAAGAAGTGTTACTGCAAAATATCGGGAGCAGTTTTGCCATTCACTGCAATACCTGTCAGCAGATATTAACTTATGATGATAGTAAATATCGTCAGGACACACTCTTTATGTATTGCAGTAAATGCAAATCCCGCATTAGATTAACTTTTGTTTCGACAGCAAGTGAGATTAAAAACGAGTCAGGGGGAGATTCATGAGAAACTGTCAGCAAGCAATCAAAACACCTATATCCTTTTTTGACATGTCAAAATGTTCAGAATGTACTTCTTAAAGAAGTATGTCAAATATAGGTTCTATATATAAAATAGAAATAAATCAAATATTACAATGTATAACATGACAATATATACAAAAAAAAATATAAATAAAAATAGAAATAGAAAAACTAAGAATAAGGAATATAATGATGAATTAAAATGAATCATAATAATTTTTAAGAAAAATAATAAAATTATATTGACAGCAAATTTAATATACAATATAAAGAAAACGATATATTAATAGAAGTGCTTATAATAAATATTTATCCACAAGGGTAGAGCATAAAATGTATTTAAGTGACTTATTAAGACATTAAATAATATGTAGGGGGGGGGAATGAATACTCAGTTGGTATGTGATCAGAGAGTGGATTTAATTGATGAATTTGATAAGATGAATGAGTATTTGTCAGAATACACAACAGAAGATTCTGATAAAGGGAAATTGGATAATAAACTTCAAACCATTCTAAATACATTATCACAAAAAATTAAAGAACTTAAAACATCCGCAAGCCAGCCTTTTACTATTGCAATAGTGGGTGCACAAGGAGTAGGTAAATCTACTTTGATAAATTTACTTCTTGATTCAAATAAAGTTATGCCCAGCAGCTTTCTCGAGAATGAAAAGATTATTGTAAAAATACGAAAGGCACCTGATGAATCTCTAAAAAATAAAGCGCGGATATTTAGTATACCTGATGATAACAGTGATGAATTCATAGCGGGAGATATTTTAGAGAAGGATGAATTTTATAATATTATTGATTCAGCAAAGAGTAGTCATGCACAAAGCTATAAAATAAAAGATAAACCTTTTATTGAGTTTTATTTAGATTGTCCGGAATTAGAGAACATTATGATCATTAATACTCCAGGAATGAATGTAGTAACAAATGATTTCTATCCCCAAGTAGAAAAGTTATTCATAGAAGCAGATATGATAATCTGGGTAAACAGCTCTAATCAGATGTTGGATAAATTTAATTCAACTTTAATAAATACAATATACGAATCCAATAAAAAGATAGTAAGTGTGTTAACTAAAATAGATGATTTGTATTGTAACGATAAAAAAGTCGGAATAATTGCTCCCATAGAGCAATTTATGAAAGAAGTTGAAAATGACATTTTATTTGTCCATAAAGGCAAAAAGTGCTTATTTCTCTTAGATGGTTTAAGGAGCCAGGTAGCAAAAGGCTTTTATTCAAATACTTTTAAAGAGAAAGATGACGATATTAATGAATTCGAAAGAGCCATAGAGATAATCTATAACTATTTAAAATATGGGTTTGGATATTCAACAGAAGGAAGCACAGTTGACAAACTGAAAGAAATGCGATTAATTAATATGAATCTTGAGGTACCAGAAAAACCGGAGGGATTCCCGGAAGTATTCAACATTGACACTTTTGTTTCTTGGTTGAAGAAAGAGGACATAATCAAGGAAGAAGATGGAAAATATAAATATACTGTGTCTGGACTTGCAATATTATCAGAATTGTCTAATTTTGAGCCGGTAAAGAGATTTACGCAGGACTTTTTGACCCAGTATTCAGATTATAGCGAAAAGCTGCAGGAAGTTATGAGCCGAACAGAAAATCTACTTTCCGAAGATAATGTTTTAAAGGAATTAAATTCTTTACTTTCAAGTTATAATTATGCTAAGGAAGAATTAGAGGAAGAAAATCGGATAAATTGTGAAAATATAGAAAGCTGTAAGAAGAAATTGGATATAGAGCATAAAAAGATTAAAGAAAATTTAATTAAGATAAACATCGATTTACTGACGATGAAACTTCTCAGGCAGATAATTGACCAAGTTGGAAAACAATTTAATTCAACCGATTTTATCACAGAGTTTGTCTATAAAGTACCAGTAGCTGGTAAATTATTTAATAAGAATATTCAATTGAAAACAAAATAGAGAGAATTATTGAAGAATCATTCAACCAATTATTTGACGATAATCTGGAGCAATTAATAGATGATTACAATGATGAAATTACAGATATTCTTGGAAAAATATATGAGTTTGAATTGAAAGCAGAAATTCAACATAATAAAACACTTAATGGAGTACTAACAATTCCGACAGTATCTCTGGTGGCAATCTTAGGAAAGTTAAGAACAACGATAAGCAGTAAAGCCGGTAAAACAGTAGTTGCTAGTCTGAAAAAAATTGCACAAAAGGATTTAAGGAAAGCAGATTCAAAAAAGATTAAGCCTATCGTTAAGTTAGTAAGGAATTTAATGAAAAAAGCAGGGATAGACTTTGCTAAGAAAAAAGGGAAAAATGTTGTTGTTAAGGGAACGAATCCTATAGGTTTAATTTTATTAGCTGTTGACCTGATTGATCTTGGCTTTTCCATGAATGCTATGTTATTGGAATGCATAAATGAGTTAAAAGCCGGAATGCAAGATAATAAAAATGAATATCAATATCAAATCAAGGATACTTTAAATTTAATATTTGATGAAATTTATGAAAATACGAAATTGGAACTCAGAAAAGAAATAAGACAAGTGAATCCAGAGATGGAGAATATGTTGAGAAAAATTGAAGTATCTAACGAAGTGATAATAAAAATTAAAGAATCCAAAAAGACAATAAATT
The DNA here is from genome assembly GCA_021736135.1 of Candidatus Cloacimonadota bacterium. GTDB lineage: Bacteria > Cloacimonadota > Cloacimonadia > Cloacimonadales > TCS61 > JAIPGO01. The sequence continues at coordinate 43,730 of JAIPGO010000018.1, read as the reverse complement.
CTTTAACAAGGAGTAATAATGAGTAATATAAATGCTAACAAGATAATCAGGATACTAAATTCTTTGAATTTGGAGATAACACCCTTACTTGAGAATTTGAATGCAAGTAGAAAATCAGCTTTGTATCTGGCAGGAAAATCAGGAAGTGGTAAAACGGCTATCCTAAACGCATTATTGGAACATGAAGATGAATTTTTTACCAGTACAAAAGTATCAACCCAAACCCAGTTTAGAATCAGTTACGGGGATAATTTTGCATATAAATCTTCAGAAGAAAGCTTCATAGAGTTTTCTGATGATATAGAAGAGAGAAAAGAAAAATTGAAAAAATTAAATATGCTGGGTGTTGAAATATGTATTCATTGTCCGGCTTCCATCCTGAAACAAATGGACATAGTTGATATTCCGGGTTTCTTTGATTTCAATAATATCAATAAATTTAAAGCCAAGCTGGCAGATGAGGCAGACATTGTTCTATTTCTCAAAACTTATAATGAGATGTTAACACCGGCTGAAAAAGAGTTTTTGGATCTACTGACAGAAAAGCATATTCAATACTGCATATTGTTTACCAAGATAGATATAGTAAATAGGATTGAGGGACTAACAGCACAAACCATTCCAGGATTTATTGAAGTACGGATTGGTGATTACGGAAAATACAAACACTATTTTTTAACATCCAAGAATCAACCGGAGACGATTACTGTATTAAAGAATTACTTAGAGCGAAATTCAGTGTCAATATATGAAGAGTCAAAAAAATCGAAATTGGAAAGAGTACGTAACCATTACATTGATGAGATAAAGAGCTGGAAGCTAGAACTTACAAAAGAAATAGAAGCTAAGATTAACAATGAGAAAGATTTATTTGATAGAAATAATGAAAAGACTCGGAGAAATACCATAAACGAATTTGAATACTTAAAACTCACTATAAACGACTATAAAAAGTCATTATACAGTGATATGCAGACCGTGTTAGAATCTGGTAGCAAAGAAGATTTGCTGAAGAAATGGAACCGGTACTGGGAAAATTCAAAAGAATCAATTCAGAGGAAGTTTCCCGATTTTGAAGATGATTTTAGAATTGATCTTCCATCCGTTGATAATGAGATGTTTGGTAAATTAATAACGCCAAACGATTTGATAAAGATAATTAATGTTAACTCCAATGAAGATGATTCAAAAGATGAAAACGAATCACTTATAACGGCAATAAAGCAAATTTTTGATAAGGCTGAAACTAAGGATAAAAATGATAATACAAACATCATTAATTTCCTTTCACAGATATTAAGCCGTGTAATAAAAGATGATGATTTATGTAATAAAGTTATGGACTCAATTACAATTAAGAGCAAAAGATCAAGCTGGCTTAAAAATACGGAAATTAGAGTCAACAATATAACTGATAGAACTTTAGAATCGTTAAAGAGATCAATTGAGCAAAAACAGCCAGATTTTGATATTGATAACCGTAAGCAAGAATTGTTCGATGAAAAGAACATACCGGAATTAGATAGAGCATTAGCAGAATTAAAAGGATAAAGATGCTACCTGAAAAAAAGGCAATCAGGGATATATGTTCAAGTTTTCGAGAACTTGATAAATACATTATTGAGAATTTCAAGGATTTATCCTTTGATTTTAATAAATTGAAGCAGGATCTGACGACTATGGAGTGGTGGCATCAAGAAATTGAGTCAGAAAAAAAGAGCATTTTTATTTTTGGCAAAATGAGTTCCGGTAAATCTACTTTTATAAATTTCATGTTTGATAATGAAGTATTCGAATTTGGTTTACCAACCTCTGTAAAAGTAGAAAGCCGAATAATCATAAGAATTGAGCATACAAAGGCTGAACCATATTGTAAGATTCATTTATCTAAACTACTTCCTGACGAAATTGGTAATAAATTTAAAAATTATCTGAAAGCAGATAATGAACTCATAATACCGCTCATTAAAGAAGAAAATATCAAAGACTTCCATGATTTTATCCAGAAAAATGAATTTGATCCCTGCGAATATGCAACTTCAGTTAACATATATCATAAATTGAAGCCGCACTTTAAAGAGTTTGTATTATTTGATACACCGGGATTGGGAACGGCATTTGATGATACTGACAGTGAGGTATATAATTCATTTCTGTATCATTCTCTCAATATCTGGTGCTTAGATGGCAGTGAACCTGCTATGTCTGATGTTGTTAAACAAATAGCAGACAATCAGGAGCATCTAAAAAAAATCAGACCTAACAGGTTAATATTTTTATCCACACACTATGATATACTTGTAGGTGGACACAAAATACGGGATATGAGAGAAATTAAAGATTGTACAAAAGAGGAAGCTAAAGATCATCTAAAGGATTTGGCGAGGAATAATGTTTTAGATAAGGTCAAGGGTTATGAGTTGCAGGATTATTTAGGCTTTTATTTCATTGATTTAAAAGGGAATACAGATGACAGTCACAAGTGTATTGACGAGATATTAGATCAGGTTGTCAGTAAATTTAAAAGTATAGAGATTGATATGTTGATGGAATTCAATAAAGCAATGAAAGATTTTCTGACAAAGATTATTCGAAAACTTGAAAAGGAAATTGAGTTTAATGAAAATCAAAAGAGAAAAATAGAAGAGGAATTCAAGAGTAAAAGTGATGCAAATAGAGAAGTTTACAAAAAAAAAATTAGTCAAAAAACAGAGTTAGATAATTTTTTGAAAGGGGTAGAAAAGGATTTAGATTCAAAATTAGCTCTAATTAATGGTGCTGAGTCATATGAAAATTACGATAAATATCTGAGAAAATTAGACGCTCACATCAGAAATAGCGAAAGTGAATGGAAAGTTAAGTTAGGCACTATCGAATGGACTTCAGTAACGGGATATGATTTTAGTGATTATTATATCATAAAGCACAAAAAGAAAAAAATACCTGGCATTGATTGGTTGGTACCGGGACAAGCTATAATAATAAAAAATAAGTTAAAATCAGAAAGGAAAAAACTTAAAAAATATTTAGATGATTTCTCAGTATTAAAAAATCAGCTTAAGGAGAAAGTAGAACTTTGTATAAATGATTTTAACTCTAATGCCTTGAATGAGATGGATATAAGGAAAAAGAATATTGAAAAATCTTATGAGGAAAATTTTGATAAGCTAGATAGAGACGGGGCTTTTTATCTAAAAGTTAAAAATACACTTAGAGAAAAATACGAATTAAGTGAAAAATTTACTGAGATACTCATTCATTCTATAGAATCTGAAATAGTTGAATGGCGTGAGCCACATAAACGAATGGGAAAAGGTGAAAAACTGATAAAGTTTCTCAAATTATATCGAAATATTAAGTATTATGAAATATTGAAAACAAGGGAGGTTGATGATGAGTAAATTATCTGATGAATACTCTCAAGATATACAGGAAATATTTTCTGCTATATACAAAGAAAATATATTGAAAGAATTGAATAAAGATTTAACAAAAATTATCAGTGACAGAACAGACAAGGTAACACAACAAATAGATGCCAAAGCATCAGAAATGACAAAAAGTATAGAAGTTTCTTTAAAAAGTGGAATTGAGAGTGAATTTACTAAGCTAAAAGCTGACTATCAAAAGCAAAGCAATGAAATTAAAGACTACTTTGATGAAGGAAAGAAGAACATAGATATTCAATTGGACCTTCAAATGAAGAGACAGGTTGAAATTAAAAAACGGCAAATGTTAATGATATTATTTAACATTATCATAATTGTAATATTGATAGTATCGATGATTATCTAAGATACAAATAGAGATAAAAAAACTAACACTACATTAAGGAATCTTAGGCACGATAGATTCATCGAAACTATTATAGATTTTATTCGGGTGAATAATATTCTGAAATAGAGCCACCTGTATTCCCAAGTTGAGCCACCCCTCCGCTAATATTGAGCCACTAAATATTCTAACCAGAACCACGTGTAAAAGGACATTTTTGGAGTTTTTTAAGGCATAACCAAAATGAGTATATAAAAAAAGGGAGTACGACAAATTAATCGCACTCCACTCATTTTGTATTCAGCTATCCCTGGCAGGTTGCTCTCCAGCAGAACCTACTTCCGTTTCACTGAACTGGATCAGTTTTGTTTACTATTGTTTTAAGTCAATAAATTATGTGTTTAACAATACAATTTGCTATGTGGCTCTCATCAAAGAATGGGTGGCTCCATTTTAGCGGAGGGATGGCTCAACCTGGGTGGACTTGGTGGCTTTTCTGAGAAGAATATGCAATTCGGGGGTTTTCGATATTTATTCAATCCATTAGAAGGTGGCAGATGTCGTGTTCATTCCCCATGCTGCGCATTGGTGAACGTCCACTTGGTTACTTTTCTCTTGACGTTTAATTGTGAGTAATCAAATTATTTTGTGGTTTATTTTGTATATGACCTAATAATTTCAGGGAGTGTGAATGATAACTGGTGAACTGAAAAATAAGTTAAATGAATTACTGGAGAAATTTACTTCTGAACAAGGATTTGATGAATTGTTTAAAAATCCACCATCAGATATTGTAAATAATGCAGATAAAACTGCGGGAGTTTACATAATAACAGTAAAACATTGTAAAAAGGATAAGATAGACCGCCTTTTAGGTTCAGATATGAATAGGATATTATATATCGGGCAAACAGGAATCAAGACCGGGTTATGGAAAAGGCTGAGATTATTTTATAAAAGTGCCACTACTTATGTAGAGTCTGAACCTGATAAATCCCAAAATGGGCATTGCGGTGGGAAGAAGTATTTTAGAATTCTGAAAGATCATTTTGGTTCAGAAGTTCAAGGTCTTAATGTTCGGTATCACATTTGCATTGAAAGAGATGAAAAAAAACTTGAAGCTGAACTTATCAGCACCTATCTGAAAATATATGGTGAAGTTCCACCTTTAAACGGTGTGATACCAAAACTGCGGGAAAATAGTCAGTAATCAGTGGCTTCGTATCTCCCGAGTTAAATTATAGAACCGCGGATTAAGAGGATCAAACCGTTACTGTAAATTTTACAAAACTTATCCGAATATTATGGGGACGCTGTCATCACAATTACCCTTATTAAGTATTTTATAGAAAAGATTATGAGTATAACTATGGTATGATCATCAATATTAGCAAAAATGGATATCAGGAGTTTTTAACGTATAAGTTTATGGATGCAAGAATTGAGGAAGAATTTAGTAATGAGTGGCGTTTTGGAAATTTGGAAATAAATTAAGAACCTGTCGTTAAAATTAACTTGCCAAGATGGAATGTATTTTATTGTTGTGGTTTAAGATAAGATAATAAAGTTTAAAGGAGATGATATTGTTTGAACAAACATTTAAAAATATAGATGATATATTTTCTAAGGATTCGGGGGCTGATAGTGAGCTTGATTATATTGGGCAGACTTCCTGGGGTCTTTTTTTACGTTATCAGGATGACCTTGAAGTTATTAAGGTTGATGAAGCAGGTTTGAAGGGAGAGGAATATAATTACATTCTCAGCGAGGAATTCAGGAGGCAGAACCGGGCAATGCCAAAGGGTGAAGATGTTAAAACAGATCATCATGTGGCAATGACCGGACCCGATTTAGTGCAATTTGTGGATGGGAAGCTGTTTTCTTATCTGCACCATTTAGAACTAACAAAAATCAGAGACCTGACCATGACAGAAAATTTTGAGCTTGCGAAGAAACAGAAACGTTTCGCTTGAATTTATGAAATAACAATGAATAACACAAAGATATCGATACGTTTTTTTAACGACCGCGAAGTAAGAGCCTTATGGGATGAAAAGAATGCTAAGTGGTGGTTTTCGGTTTTGGATATAGTAGCAGTTCTTACCGATCAGGACGACTACACCAAAACCCGTAACTATTGGAAATACCTGAAAGCCAAGTTAAAGAAAGAGAACAGTCAGTTGGTTAGCGCTACTACCCAACTGAAATTAACGGCAGCAGACGGCAAACAATATAAATCGGATATGCTCGATTACAATATGCTGTATGGCAAAATTTTCGGTGGAATTTATATATTGCTTTTTCAGAGGGTAAATTTCTATTTGACAAAGAATCTAAACTATATATGGATATAGTTTAGATTGTGGAAGAGAGTTTTAATTTAATAAGGAGGTAAAGCTTATGGACTCATTATTTAGAAAACTTGGTTTTAATCGTGATAATGGTCTTTATATTACTTCCGAGAATAGATGGGCCGGGCTGTTTGCCAAAAGAGTTGAAGAATTTTTTGAAGGTGTTTATAAACCAGATGCTTTTTTTTGTATCAGTAATAAGCCGTTAATATTATTTTATCAAAATCCTGAAGACAGAAATGCGATATTTAAGAGTGTCTGGAATTTTAACGAATCTCCTATAGTATTTATTATCGAACCCGGGAATATTGACATTTATAATGGTTTCAGATATCTTTTAAACGCAAGGACTTTGTCTCCTTTGAGCAGCGATAATATAGATGATTTTGAATATTTCAATTTATTGAATGGCATTCCCTGGGAGAATTATAAACAAGAATTTGCACATAAAGAAAGAGTTGATTATAAATTGCTGGAAAATATCAAAGCAGCCCGAGAGATTTTAAGGAGTAATTATAACATTGAGAAAAGTCTGGCAAATCGATTGATTGGCAAATGTATATTTACAAGGTATCTGATAGATCGCAGAGTAAGGTTTAATTTTCAGGCAGAAAGTATCGAATTTGAATATTTAAATAATGATGAGTTTGCTGCCCTGCTCAGAAACAGGGAATTGGTGATTTCTTTTTTTGATTTCTTAGAGGGGAAATTCAATGGCGACTTGTTTTCGATAAAATGTGATGAATATGAATCAGTTACTGAGGAAGCATTTGTTGTGTTGGCAGAATTGATCCAGGGAAGCGAATTAGGAACTGAAACATCCCAATTGAGTTTATTTGACATATATGATTTTTCAATAATTCCGGTTGAATTTATCAGTAATGTTTACGAGCTGTTTATTGGAGAAGAAGAACAGGCAAAGAAAGGAGCTTATTATACTCCAATATTTTTAGTTGATTACATCCTTTCCCAGACGGTGGAGAAATTCTTTCAAGATAAACCGGAGGAATATAACTGCAAAATACTTGATCCAGCCTGTGGCTCAGGAATATTCCTGGTGGAAGCTTATCGGAAAATAGTGAAGCAATTTGAACATCTGAATCCTGGTGTGATAAAAGGGTCTGAAGAATACAAAGAAGCTTTGATCAGGCTTGCTAAAGATAATCTATTCGGTATTGACAAAGACCCTGATGCCGTATCCGTATCAGCTTTTTCGATTTATTTGACTATGCTGCATTTTCAATTATCACCTGATATAGAACATTTCAGGTTTCCGGAATTGAAAAACAGTAATTTTTTTGTAGGAGACTTTTTTGATGAAGCATTTAATAACAATACTCACCTAATTGGGCTTAATTTTATCATTGGAAATCCACCCTGGAAAAGGGGAACAGAGGGAAACAGGGAAGCATTACATGTGGAATATGTAAATAAAAGAAGAATCAGGGAAGAATCAAATATTGTTATCAGCAATAAAGAGATAGCTCAAGTATTTTTATTAAGGACCAGTGACTTTTGTGATAATCATACGAAGTGTGCTTTGATAGTTACCAGCAAAGTGCTCTATAACTTAAAAGGTGAAAACTTTAGAAATTATTTTTTAGAGAATTATTTCGTGAGTATGGTATTTGAATTGTCATCTGTGAGAAGAGAAGTTTTTGACAAATCTAATGATCCATCCATTGCACCGGCAACAATATTGTTCTATAAATATGCTAACGGGGAAAATACGGATCAAAATATTATACATCATTTGGCTCTCAAACCGAGTAGGCTTTTCACATATCATAAGATATTTTCAATTTTAAGAAACGATTATAAGAGAGTAGTCCAAAAAAGACTGAAGAATTATGATTATCTTTGGAAGATATTAGTTTATGGTTGTTACCTCGATTTCAATTTTATTAAACGATTAAAAGAGAATTATAAATCTATAAAAAGTACATTTCAGGAAAATGATGTAATTAAAGGAGAAGGAGTCATAGTTGGAAAATCCGGCAGATATGATGCTTCCGACTATCAAGGGATGATAATGATCAAACCAGATGAAACTATAATTGAGAATCATTTTATCGAAATGAATGAAGACAGCAAATTTGAATGTGTTACATTACATCGGAAAAGAAATAGAGCATTATTTAGTGCCCCCGTATTGCTAATAAGTAGGGGTGTGAATAAATTTATAAAACCGAAATCGGCAATTTTGTATCAGGATGCAGTTTATACTCACATGTTTACCGGAATAAGAGCATCTTCAATAGAATATTTAAGAAATCTTAATGCGATATTTAATTCCAGCATTACATCATATCTATTATTTCAATTGGGTTCATCTACCGGTATTGAAAGAGAGCAAATTCATGATGAAGAGAAATGGATGCTGCCATTTTTCGAGAAAGCAGAAATTGCAGAATTAGTTGAAATTATCGAAAATTTAAAACGCAGTTACTATTCAGCAACCAATCTTTTTCTATCCGCGGATCTGCTGCAGCTTGAAAATCAAATTGAATTAGAAAGCAAGGCATTGGACGAATTAGTACAAAGAGAATTTGAGTTATCGGAGGAAGAGAAATCTTTGATTGACTATACTAATGATATCACCATACCGCTCATTATGCGTCATCATAGTGATAATTCGCGAGAAATTATGCCACTAACCTCAGAAAGTGATATGATCCAGGATTACATTAAAGTATTCAGAGATAGATTTGAAAATACTTTTTTGAATATGGGATTGCATTTCAATATTGAAATTTTTCATAGTTCAGCATTAATCGGGATTTTCTTTAAAAGTGAGTTATCAGAGAAAAAGGTTATAATGGAAGATGTTACCGGTAATACAATTATTGAAAAGATTGCTGCTCTCGGGATTGAGAAAATCAGCGAAAGATTAATACTGAAAAGAGATATAAGAGGATTTGAGACAGATGGTTTTTATATTATTAAACCAAATGAGAAAAGACTCTGGCATAAAGCAATTGCTTATTTTGACATGTATGAGGTAGCAGATGCAATCTTAACTGCAGGAAGGAATAGTTTTCATGTTTGATAGCTTGGATTCGACCAAATATGAATATGGAGAAAGTATTTATTATGATGAATTTAAGGTAATAATTCAGAAAATTGTAATTTGCTATTATCTGATGCTCAGGGATGAAATAGTTTGTGCAAATAATGAAAATCAAATACGAGATGTACTTCTTATCGAATATCTGAAGGATAACTTAATAAGAAATAGAGTCAAACTAAATGACTTCATCTTTGATCGTGAAGTACCAGAAGATAGAAGCCCGGGAAGGACAGATATCAAAATCCAGACAAAACAAAGCTTTATCGATACAGATGCGTATTACATCATTGAGTGCAAGCGCCTTGATAGTGTTAAGCCAGAAGGTGTAAGCGGTTTGAATGCAAAGTATATCTCCGAAGGCTTAATGAGATTCATTACTGAGAAGTATTCCAGTAAATATGGACTAAATGGTATGATTGGTTTTATTGTAGAATCAATGGATATTAATCAGAATATAAAGATTTTAAATAAATTAATTGAAGAGAAATTTCCTGGGACCAGAACCATCCAAGGGATGCAGTCAGAAGATTTCATTGAGGATTTTGAATATGTATATAGTTCAAGGCATAATACTGACTCTAATAAGCAAATTCTGATTTACCATTTGATGCTTGATTTTTCAGGAAACATACGATCTGATTGAGTTGAATGAATTGTTAAGTTTGAGACATCATCGGCGCTCCACGCTCAGGAATTCGCTACGGTGCACTAATGATTTTGATATGATGAAGGTATAAAGATATTGCTTGATTAGTTAGAATGTAATTGACAATTATGGTTATGGTTGAGTTCTTTTTTTAGTGTACGTGGTGAATGGAGGGGGGGGAATCGATGAAAGATGAAAATTCGGGGGAGGGGAGGGATTGAGGGAGCGAAAAGGCGAAGGGGGTGAAGGGGGGAAAAACAGAGGGTTTGAGGGTTGGAAGGTTTGAGGGTTGGATAACTGGGAGGATGTGAAAATGGGAAGATGGGAAGGGAGGGATTGAGGGAGCGAAAAGGTGAAGGGGAGAAGGGGGGAAAAACAGAGGGTTTGAGGATTGGAAGGTTTGAGGGTTGGATAACTGGGAGGATGTGAAAATGGGAAGATGGGAAGGGAGGGATTGAGGGAGCGAAAAGGTGAAGGGGAGACCGTAACAATTCACAATGGACGATGGAAGATGGAAGATGGAAGATTAAAGATGAAAATTCGGGGGAGGGGTGGGATTGAGGGAGCGAAAGGGTGAAGGGGAGATGGTAACAATTCACAATGGTCGATGGACGATGGACGATGGAAGGGAAACGATTAAAGATGAAAGATGAAAGATGAAGGATTATAATTCGGGGGAGGGGTGGGGTGAAATTTATTGACATATAAGAGATAGTTCAATTATCTCTGGTTTTGGTGGTCAGGTTAGATCAAAATGGCATTGCAGGCATTATTGCTGGAGGGCATTATGTTCAGAAAAGTATTATTTTTAATATTATTTATGGCAGGAACGACGTTATTATGGAGCGAAGCGCGGGGTTTGACGTGCCGGGAATTAGCGGAACCGGAGGAGCCATCCGGCGCACGGGCACAGGTCTGGCGGGGTGCTGAAAATGTAGTGCAGCAGCATGTTTCGGAAATAGACCGGGAAGGCTGGGAGCTGGCGGATTCGGTGAATATCAATACTTTTCTGGGAGCAGGCGAGCATGTGAGCGTGGAATATAATGGTTTTACGCAGGAATTAACGGTAACACAAATGAGCAGCGGACTGGCAGCAGAAGCTTTGGATGCGATTGAACGGGCGCCGAAATGGATCAGGGCGGAACTGGAAAACATGCTGAGTCAGCTTGATGAAGAGAAGCAGATATTCTGGGCAGAAGTTATCAATGAAGTTGATGATCCGATAATTGATGAAGTTGCCTTTTGCATTGCCACGTCATCGAGTCAATATTTGAGCAGCGATTATGCACATCCCGAGATGTATATACAGAATGCCGAGATGATCTATGAATATGATACTGACCTGAGCTATGTGGAAGTGATAGATTACGGTAATTCGGTAACAGATGAAAATTACTACAGCACCACGCGTTACTGGAGCAAAGATGCCTCGGGAATGGTACATCAGACGGAAGTGCCGCGTGATGTGTATTACTGGTATATAGTTCATCCCAAGATAACGGACGAAATACCGGCTTTTATCAGTCCTGATGTTCTGGAAAGCAATTCCACGCATAATACTAATATAGTAGGACCTGAGGAAGGATATTTCTGGCGTGATTTTTTATATAATTATGCCGATGAAGGTTATCCGGTATTGCGTAATTATCTGATGCAGTGTGATTATGCCAATGATTTCACCACGGGATACGATTCCGCAATAGGCGCTTACACGCAATGGCTGGGTCAAAGCCTGGTTTTCACGAGTAATAACGAAAGACCTCATCAGCCTGTACGTATTTACCGCAAACATATCGGGCGTTGTGGAGAGCATGCGGATATGCGGGTGGCAATTGGCAGAATAGCACTCATTCCAACCACGAGCATAGTGTGTTTTACGGTTGATCATACCTGGAATGAATTCTGGGATGGAGAGTGGATACACTGGGATGGCGGCAGTATAAATAATTTTTACATGTATGAAAATGGCTGGGGAAGCAATTTCGGTTCCGTTATCGAAGTGCGATCCGATGGTTTGATGACACCGGTTACGCAGTTATATGCGCCGAATTATGCGACACTCAATGTATATGCCATAGATGGAGAAGGCAAGCCTTTGGACGGGGCAAGAGTATTGATCGGCTTACGGCTTAATAACCAGGTAACGGGCGATATGGTGGGCTGGACGGATAATGAAGGAAGATATGAATTTACCATCGGTGACGGACATGAATACTGGGTGGCGATGAGCTCGCCCTGGGGGAGCGTGGAATACCAGATGTTTTCTGAAAGTACTGTTGGTGGTGAGGAATATAATGTGGAATTACAGGTTTCGGCGATAATTCCCGAACTTCCGCTGACGCAAATAGATGTTCCCGGTGATGATGAAGATGATTTCCGGCTGGTGGTGGAATATGAAGCAGACAGCCAGGTGATCTACGGCAATATCGTGATGGATGATACAAGTGAGAATACCTGGTTTTGTGAAAGGCGCGAGCAGGGGGCGGTCAATTTTTTCATGAGTGACCTGGTGCAGTATTATTCCTATTTATCGGCAATACCTTTTGAAGGATTTAATACGATCACGGAAAGTGATTTTGGGATATTTTCTTTTGAAATGCCCTATCCCGAATTAGGGAGTTGGTTTGCCGTGCTTGATAACAGCAATAATATAATAAATCCGCAATGGGTAAAGGGCTCAATAACGCTTTACAGGTGGGAAGGAATGGGAGGAACAGGCACAATTGCAGGCAGCGTGAGTGATGCCTTTAGTGGAGAGTCATTAGCCGGCGTGGAGGTTAGAGCAGGAGCATTTCAGACGGAAACATCAGCCGCCGGAGAATATACTCTGGACGTTTATCCGGGGGAATATACCGTGATTTTTGATCATCCATTATATGAACGAATCAGAGTGAATGGCATTATAGCGGCAGATGAAGAAACCGCGGAAGTGAATGCAGAGCTAAGCGATGATCCCATCAAACCATTGCATATTACAATAAGTGGAAACGATGAAACGGCAGCAGTAATAAACTGGGATGCACCGGCAAGTCTGATGTCCAGATCACTGGAGGGTTACAGGGTTTACAGGCTGCTATCGGAGGATGAATTCAATCTGGAAAACTGGGAGGAAATAACAACAGAAGTTATTGAGGAAACATCTTATACCGATATGCAATGGCTGGAACTGGAGGCAGGAGTTTACCGTTATGCAGTGTGTGCGCAATATAGTGCATATACTTCAGACTTTGCAGTAACTCAGGAATTAGCATACCTGATGACGGCAGATGTAATAATTAATGTTACAGCTAATTCAGGAGATACAACAGAGGGTGCTTTATTAACTTTGCATAATCTTGAGGGAGTAAACAGTCCCTATAATTATGAATATGTTCTTCCGGAAACAGGCAGTATCACAACCGATATCCGGAAAGGGAATTATGAGTTAACAGTAACATTACCATATTATCAGAATTATGTGTGTGAACTGAGTATTTTGGAAGATACTTCGCTTGACATCGAACTTGAAGAACTATTAACAGGTGCCACGTTCCCTGGTGTAACCGACTATATTTTAAGCTGGGATGCAGTACCTCAGGATCGTCATTTTGTGGAATACAGGATATATATAGATGGTGCCGAAGAGCCATTTGCGGTTACGGAAGATAATTTCTGCGATCTGAGCGCTTTAGATGAAAGCTGGCATACGGCAGCCATTGAAGCGGTATATTCTTCGGGGATCGCCACAGAAACGGGAATCAGTTTTCTTGACGGCACCTCTCTGACTTGTGAGGAACTGGCATATTTCAGTCTGGACGATGATTTTTCCGACGAGATAAGCGGCTGGCAGGGGAGCAGCAATACAATAGCATTAACGGCAACACCCTGGGGGCAGGGAGCAGAATTTTTAGGAACAGATTTCATTACAATTCCGGCAAATCCGGCAATGACAGCCTCAGCGTTACACTACACAACCATATTCTGGGTGCAGGCAAACGAGCAGAATACCGGTTGGCGCGGCTTAATAGGCAGACCAGGGCGCGACCAGTGTGCCTGGATACATTCGGAAAACCAGTATGTGCATCACCGTTTTCATTCCAGTGGCGGAGGCACGAATGATGGTGCTCCCAATACCCCAAACGGCAGTTTTGACTGGCAGGAATGGCAGCAGGTAGCCCTGGTTAATGACGGCAGAACCGTAAAAACCTATATAAATGGGGAACTGCTGGCGCAAGGGCTTGTAAACGGGGAATTAGTAGCTGATTCCACGGATATGTATATTGGGAAATCACCGGATTCACCAGCAGCAGCGGATTACTTTTTTGGCATTATTGATGAGGTTAAAATCTGGAACAGAGGAATGAGTGACCTGGAAATCAGACAACTTTATCTTATAGAAAGCGAACTGCTGGGCACGGGAATTTTAATGGGACAGGTAAGAGATGCTGCAACCGGCAATACTCTAAGCGGAGTAACCGTTAAGGCAGGGATATTTGAGGCAGTAACTGCTGAGACAGGTGCTTATGAACTGACTTTACCTCCCGGATTTTATGATGTTTATGCAGGTCTGGATGACTATCTTGTGCAACATCAGGCGGATGTGGAAGTGATAGCCGGAGAAACCACTCTGCTGGATTTTGAGTATGAGTTAACCGGTATCGATCAGGAAGACCTGGACATACCTGAAACATATAAGTTGAGCTGCTACCCGAATCCTTTATGGCTGACAGACAATCTGAGAAGCGGAGTTACTTTCCTGCTGTCGGGAATAATTTCGGAATGCGACTCAGAGCTTAATATATATAATCTCAAAGGTCAAAAAGTTAAGCAGCTTACAGTTCATCTATATCCTGGTGAGAATCAGATAACATGGGATGGCTGTGACAAGAGCAGAAAAGCCTGTTCAAGCGGGATTTATATGTACCGGATAAATCCGGGCAACAATGATTTAACCGGAAAACTGATCATTTTGCGCTAACCGGAAATTATAAAAAGTATCCGGACTTATAATGATTGCTTGACAAATTTCTGTTAAATATATTTTCAAAGTATAAATAGTTTTGCTGGTGGTAAAATGACTGGGCAGAAGAATTTTATGAAGTATGATGAAGATATCAGGGAATGGATAAACAGGATCTACTCCGAAGTGGAATCAATGAAAACACTGCTGGAGGAAAATAATTATAATATCACCAGAGCCGATATAGACCTTTCTCAAAATGCAATAGGCAGCGAATTTCCTGAAAAAGAATGTTTCGATCTTATCCTGGAGCCAGTTCTGGATAATAAGAAAACCGTAATTGATTACCTTGTATCCGCTCAAAGCAGTGATTTGAGAAAGATCGGTTTTCCAGCAAAAATGATAATCAAGAAATCAGCCGGAAAACTGGCAGGTGATTCGGGAAAAGAATTTCTGCAATTTATTAAAAGCACGGTTCAAATGGGAAAATCTCGAATAACCGAGTTTTTTAATGCAGAAAGCAGCCGATATTTTCAGGCGGTTGTCCATCCTGTTGCGAATAACAGAGTAGAACTTCTTCTTATTGATATCACATTAGAACAAAAACATCAGCTCCAGGTGAAACGTTATGAAAATCTATTTTCCAAGGCAGAAGAAACCTCTACAACCGGTTTTTTCCAATATAATACGCATACGCATGAGATTTACATTACTGAGGGTGTTTTAAGCATCTTCGAATGTGCGCCTACGGCATCACCTACAGAAAAGAAAAGCCTGAATGAATATTTGAGCTGCGTCCATGATGATGATAAGGAACGCGTTTTAAGCCTGATCTCTGAAGAACGGCTTTCCTCCAGTATCGATTTCAATCATCGCGTGGTTGTGCGTGATAAAACCAAACATGTGCACGTAAGCGGTTCAGTTTTTTATGACACTCTTGATGATACCATTTCCCTGATAGGAACAGTGGAGGATATAACAGCTTTCAAGGAACTTGAAGTTAAGCTCCATGCTCTTCATAAACAACTGGATGAAACGGAAAGAATCGTCCATATTGCTTCCTGGAAATATGAATATCTGGATGATGCTCTTTCTGGTTCAAATGAAACATGCAATATTCTGGGCATAACTCCAGATGCATTTCCTATTACATTTGGGGAATTTATCAATATGATCCATAAAGATGATCGTGAAAATATATATTTGAAGTTCCAGAAATCTCTCGCCGAGCATCAAGATATGATCGATAATTACCGGATAATCGATAAAATTGGCAGAATCCGCAATATCCACTTTATCTGCTGGAATCATTATACGATGGATGGGAAACCACTCTATTCGCGGGGATATCTTCAGGATACCACTGATTTGAAGCACCTGGAAGAGCAGTTGCAGGAAAGCCGGAAGGACTTGAAAGTAAACACTGACCAGTTGCAAAACCTGCAGGCAGATCTCGAAGTAACTCTGGAAAACCGACTTAATGAGATAAGACAACAGGACAAATACCGGATTCTGAACTATAAATGGAATTCTATCACAAATATCCTGCAGCAGGTGGCTCAACACTGGCTGCAACCTGTGCAACTGCTTTCCTCTCAAATCCAGAATTGTGTAGATGCCTTTGACTATGGTGAGCTTGATTCCAACGGATTTCATCAAAAGCATGAGGAGATCAAGAAAATCATCAATGAGCTCATGTCCAATATCGATACTTTCAGAGAACATTTTGACCGACGTAATCATTCTGAACATTTCCAGACAAATGATGTATTGCAGGAAATAATCCATTTAGAAGGAAAAAATGCTGAAGTATCAGGGATAAATCTGACCTTGGAAGCAGGAAAGAGTTATGAGCTGAATGGCAAAAAGGCAGATTTCTCAGAAGCTGTTATCAATATAATTCACAATGCTCTTAATATATTTACTCAGCGGCAGATTGATAGTCCCAGCATTAAGATGATAGTGCAAAAGCATAATAACTCTGTTGTACTGGACATAATCGATAATGGTGGAGGTATTTCAGAAGAAATAATCGACCGGATATTTGAACCATATTTTTCTGCTAAGGAGTCGTTAGGTGCCAGCGGATTGGGCTTATTTTTTGCCAAGAAAATTATTGAAACTAATTTCGGAGGACAACTGGAAGGTTTTAATCAGGGCTCAGGAGCCTGTTTCCGCATCAGCATCCCACTCACAATAGAAAAATAAATGCTTTTTTAAATATTATGAATAAATTTAAGCTGCAGTCAAGCTACCAACCTACCGGTGACCAGCCGGAAGCCATACAGGAACTGGTCAGTGGCATCCGAAATCACGAAAAACATCAGACCCTGCTGGGCGTAACCGGTTCCGGGAAAACTTATACTATTGCCCAGGTAATACAGGAAATAAATCGTCCCACCCTGGTGATGTCACATAATAAGACTCTGGCAGCACAATTATATGGTGAATTTAAACAGCTTTTCCCGGATAATGCGGTGGAATTTTTTATCTCCTATTACGATTATTATCAGCCGGAAGCTTATATACCCGGAAAAGATATATATATAGAAAAAGATTCCGACATCAATAAGCAGATAGAGAAATTACGGTTGCGCGCCACAATGTCACTTATGGAACGCCGTGATGTGATCATAGTTGCCAGTGTGAGTTGTATTTATGGGCTGGGTACACCGGAAAATTATCGTAATGCCCTGATCCGGTTGCGTAAAGGAGAAACCATTTCCCGTGAAAAGCTTCTCCGGCAACTGGTGAAAATACATTACGGTCGTAATGATATAGCTTTTGAAAGAGGTACTTTCCGCGTGATGGGTGATACCATTGACATCTATCCTGCTTATATGGAGCATTCCGTGAGACTGGAATTCTTTGGAGATGAACTCGAAAAAATATCAAGATTGAATCCTCTGGACAATAAAGTTCTGGAAATTGTGGATGAATACCCAATTTATCCTGCTAATCATTTCATTACAACTTCAGACTCCTTGAGTCGTGCTATTGAAACCATTAAGGAAGAATTAAAACAGCGAACGAAATGGTTTAATGATAATAACCGGCTGGTGGAAGCACAGCGGCTGGAACAACGAACCCTTTTTGACCTGGAAATGCTTCGGGAAATCGGATTCTGTTCCGGTATAGAAAATTATTCCCGACATCTGACCGGTATGAAACCGGGTAAACCACCTTATACACTAATGGATTATTTCCCGGAAGATTATCTGCTGGTAATTGATGAATCGCATGCTTCCATTCCTCAGGTCAGAGCTATGTTCAATGGAGATTATTCCCGCAAAAAAAACCTGGTGGATTACGGTTTTCGTTTGCCTTCTGCTTTTGATAACCGTCCCCTTAAGTTTGATGAATTCGAAAAAAAGGTCAATCAGGTCATTTATGTTTCTGCTACCCCGGCAGATTATGAGCTTGATAAATGCAACGGTGTTATTACGGAACAGATCATTCGTCCAACCGGACTGCTTGATCCTCAGATTGAGATGCATCCCCTCGCAACGCAGGTTGATGATTTGATGGAAGAAGCGCGGCAGCGTATTAAAGCAGGACAAAGGGTACTGGTAACAACCTTAACAAAGAGAATGGCTGAAGACCTTGCCGTCTATCTGAAAAAGGCGAACATCAAAGCCCGTTATCTGCATAGTGAAGTGAAAACCATGGAACGCTCCAGCATAATTCGTGATCTGCGTCTCGGTAAGTTTGATGTTCTCATTGGCGTTAATCTGCTCCGGGAAGGTCTTGATCTGCCGGAAGTATCGCTGGTAGCAATTTTAGATGCCGATAAAACCGGATTTCTGCGCTCGACACGATCTTTGATCCAAACTGCCGGCAGGGCTGCCAGGAATATTGACGGTAAAGTTATTCTCTATGCAGACGTAGCTACAGATGCAATCCGTAACGTTATGGATGAAACTTCCCGCAGAAGGCAAAAGCAGCTAACTTACAACGAAATAAATAACATAGTGCCGCAATCGATTAAAAAAAGTATTGACGAGATCATGACCTCTACAAGTGTGGCAGCCGGTTATCAGGAAAAAGAAAGTGAAAAAGAAAAAATCGATTTCAGAGAATATCTTGATCTTGATTCAAAAGATAAAATTGTTGCTTTATTACGTAAGGAGATGCAGGCAGCAGCGCGGAATCTTGATTTCGAAAAAGCTGCTGAATTAAGAGACAGAATATATGAGCTGGAAAATATATGAAGAGGAGACCAGGTTTTAATGGTGTCATCAGAAATTGAGACTATGTATCCCCCTCAAAATGGGGTCTTTTTTTTGAGAGGGAGCAAGCCGGATCATAACCGGGATTTTTTTTATAGTTTGATTTTCAAAGAGCTTAATCACCATTTTAGAAATTATGAATATTATGTACGATAAATCGGAGGAAACATGCCAGAGAAGGTAGAAAAGAACCGCGATGGCTTGATCATCAAGCAGGATGATACGCCATTAAAGATGCAGGTGGAAGTAAACGAGGTGAAGTATGAAGGCGATTATCGAACAACTCCCGTGTTTATTTTCCATGACTGGTGCAAAAAATGCGGTATTTGTGTGGCTTTCTGTCCAACAGAGGCTTTGGGTCGAAAGCTGGACGGATCACCCTATGTTAAGAATCCCGAAAAGTGTATCCATTGCGAAACATGCGACAGGCTTTGTCCTGATTTTGCCATAACTGGCGCAAAAAGGTAAGGAGCAGATATGGAAAAAACAGATAAAGCTGTTCTGATGCAGGGAAATGAGGCAATCGCCCGTGGCGCGGTTGATGCTGGCATTAATTTTTTTGCCGGTTATCCCATTACTCCCTCAACTGAGATCACGGAATTCATGTCACGCGAGCTTACCAAAAGAGGTGGAGTATTTCTGCAAATGGAAGATGAAATAGCCAGTATTGCAGCCATCATCGGAGCATCGCTTGCCGGCGCTAAAAGTATGACTGCCACCAGCGGTCCCGGTATTTCGCTGATGGCGGAAGGAATTGGATATGCAAAAATGATTGAACAACCATGCGTGGTTGTTAATGTAATGCGTGGAGGTCCCAGCACGGGATTGCCAACCCAACCTTCGCAGGCAGATATTCAGCAGTCCCGCTGGGCAAGTCATGGCGATGCACCAGCGATTGTACTCTATCCGGCTTCTGTGCTGGAATGCTATGAGTTAACGATCAGAGCCGTCAATCTGGCAGAGAAATACCGTACTTGCGTAATTCTGCTTTCTGATGCCATGCTGGGGCATATGCGTGAGCCGATTACAATGCCGGATTTAAATAATGTGCAGATCATTGACCGCATTAAACCTACAATACCACCTGAATGGTATAAACACTACCCTGATAATCCCAAATACCGGGCTCCGCTGGCTTCTTTCGGTGACGGTTACAGGTTCCATGTTACCGGACTGGCCCATGATGCACTGGGATTTCCAACAACACGACCGGATGAGATCAAAATTATGGCAGAACGGTTAAATAATAAGATACTGCAAAATCACAAAGACCTGGTTCAGGTGGAGATTTTCGGAGATGAAGATGCCAGAGTGGCAATCTTCGCTGCCGGTATCACTGCCAGAGCTGCCAAGGCTGCCATTAAAACAGCCCAGCAGCATGGAAAGAAAATGCTGCTCGTGAGACCTCTGACCATCTGGCCATTCCCTGATGAAGCTGTTACTAAATATCTGAGTGATAAACGCATGATCATTATACCGGAATTAAGTCAGGGACAGCTCTCTCATGAAGTGAAAAGAGTGCTTGGCGTTAGCAAGAAAACCAGACGCATTGTGGAACTGCAAAAGGTAACCGGAGAATTGATTTCACCGGAAGAAATCCTTAATTCTTCGAGGGAGGCACATTAGATGAAAAAAATACCACAGAAAGAAATTCATAAATACCTGAGACATAATAAGAAATTTCCCCACGTCTGGTGCCCCGGCTGCTCAGACGGCATCATTCTGGGCGCCACTATCCGTGCGGTTGCTGAAATCGGCTGGGAAAAGGACGATTGTGCTATGGTTTCCGGTATCGGATGTTCTTCAAGAATGCCTGTTTATGTTGATTTTAACACGGCTCACACATTACATGGGCGTGCACTTGCCTATGCCACCGGCATTAAAATGGCAAAACCGCGACTTAACGTTATTGTTGTAACAGGTGACGGCGATGCTTCCGCTATAGGCGGGAATCACTTGATCCATGCCTGCCGCCGTAATATCAATCTTACGGTTATCTGCATTAATAATAACATCTATGGCATGACCGGCGGGCAATATTCACCGACCACACCTCATGGTGCCAAAGCCTCCACGATGCCTTTTGGAAATATCGATAACGATTTCGATCTCTGCAAACTGACTATTGGTGCCGGTGCAACTTTTGTTGCCCGAACCACTGCTTATCATGCCACGGAAATGCAATCAATCATCAAGGCAGGTTTTGAGCATAACGGCTTTGCTTTTATTGAAGTTATGGCTGCCTGTCCTGTTATCTACGGACGCTGGAATAAAAAAGGCGATGCCCCTGCCATGATGAAAGAAATGAAAGACCAGTATATTCCTCTAAGCGTCTTCGATAAACTAGCTCCCGATGAGAAAATGGAAAAATCTCCCCGCGGAATACTGAAAGCCGTACTTGAACCGGAATACAGCGAGCGCTATGCTGAACTGGTGAAATCTTTGCAATCCCGGGAAGGAGAAAAAGTATGACCACGAAACCTAAAATCTCATTCAAAAAAGAAGTTCGTTTAAGTGGAAGTGGCGGTCAGGGATTGCTTACCGTCGGCTTAATCCTGGCAGAAGCAGCTACCAGCGAAGGATTGAATGTCACCCAAACGCAAAGTTATGGCGCAGCCTCTCGCGGCGGTTCATCACGCGCAGATGTGATTATCAGTAATCAACCAATTTACTATCCCGAAGCTACCCGCTTTGATGCCCTGGTTGCACTTACTCAGGAATCTTGCGATAAATTCCTGCCCTCACTCGGCGAAAATGGGATTCTTATAGTTGATACTGTATTTGTGAAAAACTATAATGTTACTGATCAGAAAGTATTTGCGCTGCCCTTTACCATGATAGCCATGGAACAACTCGGTTCCGCTTTGCCAACTAACATCCTGGCTCTCAGTTTCCTGGTATATGCCACGGAAATAGTTTCAGAAAAAGCGCTCAAAGCTGCTATCACTAACTTCAAGCCGCAATTTGCCGAATCAAACCTGAAAGCAATGAAACTAGCTAAGAAACTTGTGGCGGAATATGATCTTCCTATGCAGGAATAAGTTATGATCAGTAAAGTCAGCCATATCGGGATTGCTGTTAAAAATCTCGAGGAAGCTATTGATATCTGGACTAAGCTGGGACTTACTGTAGAAGGTATAGAGACCGTGGAAAGCCAGAAAGTGCGCGTTGCCTTTTTGCCAATTGGTAAGGAAGTACGCATTGAACTGCTGGAACCAACATCCGAAGATAGCCCCATTGCCAAATATATCGAAAAAAAAGGGGTTGGTATTCATCATCTGGCACTTGCTTCTGATGATGTGATTAATGAAATGCAGAAAGCTGAAAATAACGGACTCCAGCTTATTGACAAAACACCAAGACCCGGAGCTCATAACGCTTCCATTGCCTTTTTACACCCAAAAGCCATGGCAGGTGTTCTACTGGAACTTTGTCAGGAAAAACACGATCATTGATGAATTCGATAAGTATTTAAAGAGACCCGGAACTAAAACCGGGTCTCTTTTTTAAATACTATCGTAAATTATAATATATAAAGCACTTATGATTTCTTATATCTTTACTTAATACTTGCCCATTTTTTTCTGAAAAGTGTTTGACAGATTTACCTCTGTGCTAAGTTCGACCCTTATTTCAGGAATACATTGTCTAATAATTTTGGAGGTTTTATGGCTGTGGCAGAAAAAATTGCCGAGCTTCGCAGCAGACGTGAAAAGGCGCGTCTGGGTGGTGGCGAAAAGCGTATTTCAAGTCAACACGATAAGGGTAAGTTGACAGCACGTGAACGCATTGAGAGACTCGTTGACCCCGATAGTTTTGAAGAATTCGATATGTTCGTTGAACATCAGAGCCACGATTTCGGTATGGAAAAAAATAAATTCCCTGGCGATGGAGTTGTCACCGGATGTGGTACTATAAACGGTAGGATCATATACCTTTTTGCCCAGGATTTCACGGTTACCGGTGGTTCTCTTTCCAAAACAAATGCCGGCAAAATATGCAAAGTCATG
This sequence comes from Candidatus Cloacimonadota bacterium, assembly GCA_021736135.1. GTDB lineage: Bacteria > Cloacimonadota > Cloacimonadia > Cloacimonadales > TCS61 > JAIPGO01. Next base: position 20,711 of record JAIPGO010000018.1, on the reverse strand, counting down.
GACATGGCGATGCGTATGGGAGCTCCCATGATCGGACTTAACGATTCCGGCGGGGCACGTGTTCAGGAAGGCGTTGATGCACTCAACGGATATGCTTCCATCTTTTACCGTAATGTGAGAGCTTCTGGTGTTATTCCTCAAATCTCTGCCATCATGGGACCCTGTGCCGGTGGAGCAGTCTATTCCCCTGCGATCACAGATTTTATTTTTATGAATCGTCAAACAAGCTATATGTTTGTTACGGGACCAAAGGTCGTAAAAACTGTTCTCAATGAAGACGTTACCACGGAAGCTCTCGGTGGTCCTGAAGTTCATAGCCGCAAAAGTGGCGTTACTCACTTCGTGAGTGATTCAGAAGAAGAAACTATTCTTCTTATCCGCAAGCTCATCAGCTACCTGCCATCCAATAATATGGAAGAACCTCCCTGGTTTAAGCCATCAGATCCCATCGAAAGACGCTGTGAAGAATTGCACGAGATTATTCCTGATAATCCCAATAAACCTTATGATATTCTGGATGTGATCGAATCTATCGCTGATGATCATGAATTTCTGGAAGTAGCCCGTGACTATGCTCAAAATATTGTCGTAGGATTCTGCCGCATGAATGGTCATTCAGTGGGCATTATTGCTAATCAGCCCAAAGTGCTGGCAGGTGTGCTGGATATCAACGCTTCCTCTAAAGCTGCCAGATTCATCAGGTTTTGTGATGCTTTCAATATTCCACTCGTTGTTCTGGAAGATGTTCCCGGATACCTGCCAGGCTCTAATCAGGAGCACAATGGTATTATCCGTCATGGCGCAAAGATACTCTACGCTTTTGCTGAAGCTACTGTGCCCCGTATTACCATTATTATCCGCAAAGCTTATGGTGGCGCCTACTGTGTGATGAACAGTCGTGAAATGGGAGCTGATCTGGTTTATGCCTGGCCCTCTGCTGAAATCGCAGTTATGGGTCCGGCCGGGGCAGTTGAAATCGTTTTCCGTAAAGAAGTTACAGAATCCGATGTTCCAGAAGCTACTGCCAGGCAACTGGAAAACGAATATCGCGAGAAATTTGCCAATCCTTATGTAGCTGCCAGCAAAGGTTATATCGATGATGTGATTGAACCTGCGCAAACACGTTTCCGGATTATCCGCGCCCTCGAAATGCTTGCCACAAAAAGAGAAACGAATCCGCCTAAAAAACATGGCAATATACCTCTTTAAAGGATAGGCGTTTATGAAATCTAAAATCCTGTTACTGGTTTTGATCCTCATGATTTCTCTCGCTTATGCTGCTGAGAAAAAGGTTGATGACTCCATGTCACTAGCTCAGATCAGTGCTGCTATTCATATTCCAGTTTCCAAACTGATTGAATATCTGGAATTACCCCACCTGGTTAATATTCATCTTCAGCTTAGTAAGCTGGAACGTAATGATGCTGAACTGCAAAAAGCGATTACCAGATATGAAGATAATGAAAATAACTTTCATCTAGGCATTATGCTCGTGGGAATGTTCACTGTCTTTATCAGTCTGCTGCTGGTGGCGCTTATCATTAGCCAGTTGCGTCATATTGATAAAACAAAGAAAGTGCGTTCTTCTCACAATTTACCATCTGTTTTACATCCGGAATCTATCACCAGCGAAGATAATGATATCATAGCTGCCATTACAGCCACACTTTATCTTTATGAACTGGAATTGGAAGAAAACGATAGATTGCTGCTAACCTGGAAAAGAACACCGCTCAGTATGTGGAAAGCGGCAAATTATATTCCCATGAACGAAATTGATCCCTCAAGGAGAAAATAATGAAAAAATATAAACTGGAGATAAATAACAAGGAATTCAACACCCGGATCGTTGATTATTCCGGCAATCGAGTCATTGTAAAAGTTAATGGTCACGATTATGAGGTGAATGTGACACCCGAAGAAAAATCTATTACCAGGGTTGTCCGCACCCGCAAAGATATTCCTAACCTCGATGTGCTTCACAAATCCGGTAAACCAGAGACAGTTGCAGCTGGTACGGTTACTTCACCCATTCCGGGTCTTGTGATATCTCTTAAAGTATCTGTTGGTGACACTGTTCAGAAAGGTGATACCATCATCATTCTGGAAGCAATGAAAATGGAAAGTGAAATTGCCTCTACAGCCTCTGGCACAGTCAAAAAAATCTTCGTGAAGGAACAGCAAAGCCTTCAGGAAGGTGACCCTATCATCGAAGTCGGTTAAAGGGAGCATAAAATGAGTGAATTTCTCAGTTTCTTTTCCACAACAGGATTCTATTATCTCTTTCAGGAAAGCAATTGGCTATATCTGGTTATGATGTTGATTGGCGGGTTTTTTATTTATCTGGGGATTGCTAAAAACTATGAACCACTCCTGCTGGTTCCTATAGGTTTTGGTATTATTCTTGGTAATATGCCAGGTGCCGGAGTTTATGGTGTTTATACTGAAGGTTCGGTTTTCAATATTCTCTATCTGGGAGTAAGGCTGGGCTTCTATCCACCCCTGATATTTCTTGGTATTGGTGCAATGACGGATTTTTCCACTCTCATTGCTAATCCAAAACTCATTCTCCTCGGTGCTGCTGCCCAGTTCGGGATTTTTGCCACCTTTATGGGTGCTCTTATCCTTGGTTTCAATATCTTTGAAGCTGGTGCCATTGGTATTATCGGTGGCGCAGATGGTCCCACATCAATTTTCCTCTCTACCAAACTGGCTCCTCATCTGCTGGGACCCATCGCTATTGCCGCATATTCATATATGGCTCTCGTACCGGTAATCCAGCCACCTATCATTAAAATACTCACTTCCAGTAAAGAACGTCATATTAAGATGAAGACTCCACGTCTCGTCGGTAAACGTGAAAAAATCATCTTTCCGATTGCTGGATTTGTGATCACGATTCTTATTGCACCGGGTGCTATTTCTTTGCTGGGTATGCTTTTCTTTGGTAACCTGCTCAAAGAGTCAGGGGTCACTGATCGTCTCGCCAGAACCGCTAGTAATGCCATTATTGATATCATTACTATTTTACTGGGTATTTGTGTGGGTGCTTCTACGCAGGCAATTCGGATCGTGGACGGAGTAAATATGGGTTTTCTCACTGCCAGTTCCATAAAAATATTTACTCTGGGTGCTTTCAGCTTCTGTATTGCGACTGCTGCAGGTGTTATCTTTGCCAAATTCATGAACCTTTTCCTTAAAGATAAGATCAATCCTATGATTGGAGCTGCTGGCGTTAGCGCTGTTCCGGATAGTGCCAGGGTAGTGCATCACCTCGGGCAGCAGTATGATAAAAGTAATTTTCTGCTGATGCACGCAATGGCTCCTAATGTTGCTGGTGTTATCGGTTCAGCTGTTGCTGCCGGTGTTCTGCTCGGAATTCTCGGATATTGATCATAAAAAAACCCGAGAGCGGGGGGGTACCTTCTCTCGGGTCACGTGGCTTCTCTGTCTTCATAACGAATCATATCTGAGCCTCAGCATATGATCCGCGAGGAGGAATGATGACATTAGCACTCATTTTATTTCTAACTTCCTGCTCACCTATGTGAACTCTAATAATATAATGTAATAATTACAAACTTGCAATATTTTTAATAATTTTATCTCTCTCCACTCTCGAGTCGAATAAACTTTGGAAAAGAGCGACTGATGTTGAACAGTCTCAATTTAAGGGTACTGTTCATTATAATCTATTGAAATACCGTAAGTTGGATTTTATTTCGGCAAAATTGTGAACCGCCAGGAAAATTCCAAGTCAAATTGCTGAATAGATATAAATTACTTGGTATAAAACATAAAACGTCAGATGAATTTTTTAGTTCAGAACACCTGACCTCATAAAAGGTAACTAAATTGTAATACTATACATTTCAATATATTATCTCTTATTCACATTTTATCCCTTGCCAAAATAAAGATTTATAATTGAACTTAATTTTTGAATAAAATGGAGGATATAATCAAAGATACGCCGGGAAATGCATTACTCTTCCCACACTGAAAGACGTGAAGTCCATTTTCAATTTCTTCATTATTTGTTTAATCTCTTTCTTTATTGGGCTTATTAAGAATATTTGTCCTATATTTAATCCGCCTAAGTACCTGTTATATTGATAAATACAGCTCTCAAATAAAAAGTGACAGTAAAGTGACAGGCTATTTGATTTATTTATATAGCTTTAACCTGTGTTTGTCACTCTTTTTCAATTTTTTGCAAATACATACCCAATATTTGTATTTTTTTTAGTAGTAATTTAGGTCGTAAATATAATGCAATCACTCGGATTAAGTTTAAGGCTTATTCTTGAAATTGGGGTCATTTTATAATCTTTGAAGTCAGGTGTTCTGTACTTTTAACTGGGAAATTTATCAGTAACGATTATGGTTATCACCCTCCTGTAGCACAGACGTCTCGTCTGTGAACCGCTTTTAATACCACTAAACATTGCTGTATAACCTTATCCCTAAAAAAATCCTGGCATTATCCTCAACGCTGAAACTGATGATGAGGTTAGTGAGGATACCTGGTGGAACTGATTGAAATTATATGACTTATACGCGCCTAATAGGCCTAATAGTACCAATATAGTTTTCGGGGGGAGGCAGGGATATTTTGGCTTATCAGGCGTATAGGGCGTAAGGTTTATGTCTTCAAAAAAAAGTTATTGACAGATTTGAGGTAATTAGGTGATTGACTAATTAGGTGAACAGCTAATTAGCCAAAAAACTTATTAGCGGGAGATGTTATGATAAATGATAAGGTTTTTAAAGCGCTTTCGGATGTGAACAGGCGGAAGATCATCAGGCTGCTGCGGAAAGAGGCGATGTATCCTTCTGATCTGGCGGAGAAACTGAATGTATCACGTCCGACGATGAGTGAGCATTTGAAGGTTTTAAAGAATGCCGGATTAGTGGAAACAGAACGGCAAGGTAACAGCATCCTGTATTTTTTTAATGCGAGTGTGCTGGAAGAACTGATAGTATATTTTATGGAAATTCTATGATATGGAGTGCATTAGCTCCCGCTAATGCAACGAGACGCAGTCGAGTGCGGTTTGAGGTCGTGTTCATTCCCCATGCTGTGCATTGGTGAACGTCCACTGAGATGAGTAATTTTGAATTTTGAATGTTGAATTTTAAATGAAGAATGAAGATAGATGTGGTGAGATTTTGCTGGTGTTCATTCCCCATGCTGCGCACTGGTGAACGCCCATTGAGATGAGTAATTTTGAATTTTGAATGGTGAATTTTGAATGAAGAATGAAGATAGATGTGGTGAGATTTTGCTGGTGTTCATTCCCCATGCTGCGCACTGGTGAACGTCCACTGAGATGAGTAATTTTGAATTTTGAATGTTGAATTTTAAATGAAGAATGAAGATAGATGTGGTGAGATTTTGCTGGTGTTCATTCCCCATGCTGCGCACTGGTGAACGTCCACTTGGCTGGTGTATTTAAAAAAAATAATTATATGTGAGGTTTATGATGATTAGAAAATTCTGGGTAGCGATCGTTATAGTGTTGATCACGATTATCCTGGGGCTGGTAATGGGGTCGCCCTTACCGGCAGATGCACAGATTCCCACGCACTGGAATATTGATGGTAAAGTGGACGGTAGTGTTGGTAAGACAATGGGGTTAATATTGATGCCAGGTATAACAATAATCTTACTGTCGTTTTTTATTTTCTTTCCCTGGATTTCTCCTCGCTACCGTAAAGAAGCAGAGCGTTTTGACAAAATACTGCCGACACTTGCCAATATTATGGTTCTGCTTTTTAGTGCTATTTATCTACTGAGCCTGATGGTGGCGCGCAATGCAGAATTAGATGGGACCGAATTAATGTGGGTTTTACTGGGTATATTATTCATGTTATTGGGCAACCTGCTGCCGAAACTGCCTTCGAGCTTTTTCATCGGCATCCGCACTCCCTGGACGCTTTCACATGAAGAAGTGTGGCGTAAAACGCACCGGGTAGGTGGCAAAGCCTTTGTGGCAGGAGGGATATTTTTTGTATTAGCAGGAGTAGTCGGCAACTTTCTAGGAATCGGCAGGGTACTATTTTATATAATTATGGGAATAACAGTAGTTTACCCGATCCTTTATTCTTACATAGCATATCAACAGTTGATAAAGAAGGGAAAATAATAGAAGAAAACATATTGAACCGCGGATTAAGAGGATTAAAGAAAAGATAAGAATACACTATTTTTATTGCGGGAAGACTATTTTATTAAAGTTGTTCTTTTTTTATATTAATCCGTTTAATCCTCTTAATCCGCGGTTTACTTATGACTCCCGGATAATTTGTTCTCCAATCGGTTACACTTGAAACGGATATTCAGGAATTACACATGTAAAACGAGGATTTAGATGGTCAACCATTGCGGAGGTCTAAAGACATTCGCAAGGTTTTAGCCATTGTACTATTTTAAAAAATAGATAATTTTCTTTTCTTTAATCCGCTAAATCCTATTAATCCGAGGTTTAAAATTCTTCTGTTGTTGAGAGATTAATTATTTTGGGAACTCAGGATCAGGTGAATAGTTTACGCAGTTCGTGGAGGTGTTTGATTTTTATGATCTGGGGAGAGGTTTTAACATTTTTTTCGCGAGCTGAGATATAAACTTTCTGATAGCCGAGTTTTATAGCTTCAGCAACGAGTTGTGTTCCGCGGCTGACGGGGCGGATGTCGCCATTTAGGCCGACTTCTCCGATGAAAGCTGTGTGTGGAGGCAGAGAAATATCATTAAAACCGGAAAGGATAGCAGCGATAACGGCGAGATCAAGAGATGGTTCCATAGTTTTAATACCTCCGGCTAGTTTGATGAATACATCGCTTTGACGGAGATTCAGCGCCAGGTTCTTTTCGATCACGGCGAGGTAGATTGCCAGTTTTTTATGATCAAAGCCGATGGCAACGCGCTGGGGTGTGCCGTAATAGGAATTGGCAAGCAGAGCCTGCACTTCCGTGGCAAAAACCCGTGAACCTTCCAGAATGCAGCCGATAGCAGAGCCGGGTGAGTTCTCGTTACCGGCAATAAAGACCTGCGAAATATCATGCACTTCGTGCAGTCCGTCACTCTGCATATCAAAAATCCCGATCTCGTTCGTGGAACCGAAGCGGTTTTTATAAGAGCGCAAAATCTTGAGCTGATTACGCTGTTCGCCTTCAAAATAAAGCACGGTGTCAACGGCATGCTCAATAAGCTTAGGACCAGCCACAGCGCCGTCTTTGGTAACGTGACCGATGAGAAAGAAAGGAATATTAGTTTCTTTTGCCAGGTTGATCAGATGCGTGGTAACTACCCGTAATTGCGAAATACTGCCGGGCGTGCTGTCAGTTTCAGTAGATGAAATAGATTGAATGCTGTCTATGATGACGAGAGAAGGGGCAGCGGATTCCAGGTAACTGTCAATATCCTGAATATCGGTAGTGCAGAGCAGGAGGATATTTTCTGAGGAACAATTGAGTCTTTTGGCGCGATACTTGATCTGTTGCGGGCTTTCTTCGCCGGAAACGTAAAGAACCGGTAGTTTCTGTAAACCGAGAAGATGGGCAATCTGCAGCATAAGAGTTGATTTACCAATGCCGGGTTCACCACCGATGAGAGTTACCATACCCGGTACGATGCCGCCGCCAAGGACACCGTCAAGTTCCGAAATACCGGTTTGCAGACGGAATTGCTGTTTCATTTCGATAGCAGAGAGAGACTGAGGTGTTTTTTTATTCAGGCGGTTAGTTTTCTTCTTTTTTCCTGTAACCGAGACGGATTCACGCAAAGAGTTCCAGGCTCCGCAATTAGGGCATTTGCCCGACCATTTAGTGGTTTCGGCACCGCATTCATTACAGAAATACATAATTAAGCTTCCCTTTCGGCGATGATCTTACGGGCTTCCGTAATATCATTACTGATATATTTTTTCAGTTCCGTTCGATTTTTCAGTTTATATTCCGGCCGGATGAGCTGCTCGAACGTAATAGTAGCTTCCAGACCATAAACATCCTGCTGAAAGTCAAGAATATATGTTTCCACAGTCAAGTCACTTTTATCAATAACGGTGGGACGATAACCGATATTGGTAACTCCCCAGTACTTTTTATCATTCAGCATAACCCGGCTGAGATAAATCCCTGTTTTGGGAATAAGCTTATTAGCATCGTGCCATTGCAGATTGATCGTGGGAAACCCGAGTTGATGCCCGATGCGGTTACCATGAACAACCGTCCCGGTAAGTGAATAATATCTGCCGAGAATAGCAGGCAGTTCTTCCACGCGACCGGCGCGAATGTATTCCCGGCACCAGGAGCTGCTGACGATCTTGCCATTGAGCCGGAAAGGTTCAATGATATCGACAGAATATCCGAGTTCCTCGGCATATTGTTTGAGGAAATTATAATTACCCTGGCGGTTTTTACCGAAATGAGTATCATAGCCGATGACGAATTCGCGAGGTTTAATCTCTTTATAGAGGACGTTTTGTAAAAAATCGAGTGGTTCCATTTCCGCCATTTCATGCGTGAAATTCAGGTAGAGCAGGCAATTGATACCCAGTTGCCGGAACATTTTTTCACGCGTGTCAATTTCGGTGAGTAGATAGGGGAAAGGATTGCGGTAAATGGTTTCCAAAGGATGATGATAATAGGTAATGACCACTGCTTCGCCATTAATTTCCCGTGCTCTTTTAACCAGTTCATTAAGTAGTTTCTGATGCCCGAGGTGAAGACCGTCAAAGGTGCCCATTGTAACGACGGGATTGGGAAAATGGCAGTTCTGATTATGAAAATATTTCATAGCATATCACCTGTCAACTCAGAACGATGCGGGGGAGAAGCCAGCCGGTGGCATCAATTGCTGCAATCCCCAACGAGTTATCATTTTCGGAAAGCACCAGGCAGAATTCCAGAGGAGGAGATGTAACCGGCAGTTTAATGCCATGTGAGAATTTTATCTCCTCAGCGCCGGTAAGTTTCAGTCTGGGAAGAGTAAGCACTTCCGCAGGAGACAGAAGGAATTTTTTCCAGTTAGCACTGGTCAAGTCTGCCAGTTTAACGGATTGCGTAATATTCAGGTTACCGATTTCTGTACGGCGCAGTTCACAGGTAGTCGCCAGGTTACCAAGCAAAGCAGCGAATGTTTCGCTAAGGACCCGGATATAAGTACCTTTGCTTACAGCAGCCTCGTAATTTATGAAAGGTGGAGCAGAGGAAACAATTCTGAAGGAATGGATATGGATGGGGCGTGAAGCCAGATTAACTTCTTCACCTTTACGGGCGAGTTCATAAGCCCTTTTTCCATCCAGTTTAATGGCGGAATAGGCAGGGGGGATCTGCTGCTGCAGTTTGAGTATTTCAATAACAGCAGAAGCAATCTGCGCTTCTGAGAATTCCATTAGTGGAGCAGTTTCCGTTATTTGTCCGGTAATATCACCGGTATCAGTTTTAATGCCGAGCTTGAGAATTGCCTGGTAAGTCTTGCTGCTGTCAGAAAGAAAAGAAGCCAGCCTGGTAGTGTTGCCTATGCAAAGAGGGAGAAGTCCCGTGGCAAAAGGATCAAGAGTTCCAGTGTGCCCTATTTTGCGAATGCCGGTGATTTTTCTGAGTTGCGAAATAACCTGGAAGGAAGTAATACCTTCGGGTTTATCGATGAGCAGAAAGCCGGAATTATTCATCGAGCTGGTTTTCCACCTGAGTTAGAATAATTTTACGCACTTCCGTAAGTGTTCCGGGGATAGTACATCCGGCAGCATTACGATGACCGCCACCGCCAAAAGTTTTACAGATCGCATTGCAGTCAACCACAGAAGAGCGTAAACTCAAACGATAGGAATCATTTTCCTGTTCACGGGCATAAATAACCACTTGAACACCTGTTGCACCTTTTACCCATTTTGTTACTTTGGAAGTGGTACTGGCATCAAGATCGTTTTCTGCCAGTTGTGCCTGAGTGGAATGCATGAACATTACACGTCCTGCGCTGCTAAGCTCGATGGAGCTGAGAGCTTGACCGGTGAAGCGTAATTTATGAGGAGATTCATTGAGAATGAACATCTCCATTATCTGGGCAGGAATAGTGCCTAAAGCACACAATTGCGCACAAGTCTGAAATACCGAAGTATCGGTATTACTATTGATAAAACCATCCGTATCATTGAGAATTGTGGTATAAAGGCAATCTGCAATATACTTTTTCTCCGGTGCCGGTAAACGCTGCAAATCTCTTTGAAAAGCCTGGAAAATGATAGCACCCGCAGAGACAAATTCCGGTTTTATGTAATAATACCAGTTTTTTTCCAAGACCTGCTGTTGATGATGATCAATGGCGAGTACTGAACTGGCATGTTCAAGCAAGGGGGCAATTTTTCCTGTACGTTCTTTTTCGTGGCAATCAAGCAGAAAAACTGTGGGATAGACCATATCTTCTTTATAAAGCAAAACCTGCGCAGAGGTTTGCAGGAAATCAAGATATTGAGGGGGCTCTTCTTCGAGGATAATATCGCTGGAGTTACCCAGATGCCTGAGAATATGTTTAAAGGCAAGAGCCGCGGCAAGTCCGTCACCATCGGGATTTGTATGAGTGAGAATGGCAATTTTACCGGGCTGACGGCAAAGGGCAGTTATGGTGGTATGCAGTTGTTCCGGTTTAGTCAGCAGCATGGGATCCCTCTTCTTCGTCTCCTTCCTGTTCAGCCTGGATCTTACGGAAGATATCTTCCAGGTGATCAGCTTTTTCTGCGAGGTCGTCATAAAAAAAGACAATTTCCGGGATGATCCGCATAAGTTTTGCTTTGGCAATATCGTTCTTGATGATACCGCAGCTTTTATTAAGTTCCCTCGCAACCTGATGATGGGGAAGTTCGGAGATATGCGTAAAATATACTTTAGCATGAGACAGATCTGACGAGAGCTTCACGTCTGTGATGGTGATCCAGTTCAGTTTTTTATTCTGCAGCCGGTTATTAATGGTTTGTGAGATTATTTTCGTCAGTTCTTTTTCAAAACGCTGGATTCTGATTGCAGTCATAATTCCTCCTGATATTTTCCAAAATCCACAAAAAAAAGTAATTAAGCTGGAAAACTATTAACTGAAATCCAGTTTCTTTTCTACCTCGATCATCTGGTAGGCTTCGATAATATCATTTTCCTTAAGATCGTGGAAGTTGGCAATGCCAATACCGCATTCGCTGCCGACTTTAACTTCCTTAACTTCATCGGCATAATGCCTGAGTGAAGATACTTTGCCTTCATGCACGAGGATGTCATTACGGAAGAGTCGCAGGAGCGAATCGATTGTGATAATACCTTTTTCCACGCGGCAACCGGCGATCGAACCCAGCTTCTTGATCTTGAAAACTTCCAGGATCCGGGCATTACCGAGCAGTTTTTCAGAAAGAACAGGTGACATCATACCCTGCATAGCTTTCTGGATATCTTCAATTGCTTCGTAAATGATCTGGTATATTTTAATTTCCACATTTTCATCTTCAGCCAGTTTCCGGGCGGAGTTTGATGATCTGATGTGGAAACCTATGATAATGGCATCCAGAGTAGAAGCAAGGTTCACATCCGCTTCATTGATACCACCCACAGCCTTGCGAATGATATTGATGGCAATATCTTCGTTGGATAATTTCATAAAACTGTCACTGAGCGCTTCTACGGAACCGTCAGTATCTGCTTTGATGATAAGTTTTATTTCAACCATTTCGGCATCTTTAATTTTCTGGAACAGATTCTCAAGATTAGTTTTTTGCAGATAATTTTCACGTTCTTGGCGAATCAGTTTACGTTCGGAAGAAATCTGACGGGCAATCTTATCTGAGGCGACGAGATTAATAATATCTCCAGCCTTGGGTACTTCACTAAGACCAAACATAACTGCTACGTCAGAAGGGCCAATTTTTTTCAGTTCTTTATTTCGCTCATCTTCCATTTTACGGATCTTGCCATATGTGGCACCGCACACGATGTTATCACCTTTTTTCAGAACTCCTTCCTGCAGGAGAATAGTAGCCATTGTACCCATTCTGGCATCTTTGCGGGATTCAATGACAATACCCTTGGCAGGAATATCTTTCGGAACCGTAAATTCTTCCATTTCGGCAGCGAGCAGGATCATATTCATCAGGTCATCGATGCCTTCACCCGTTTTAGCGGAACACTTGACCCAGAGCATTTGGCCACCGTAATTTTCCAGATACAGACCCTGTTTCATCAGGTCATTAATGGTGCGGTCAATATTGGCTTCCGGCAGGTCGATCTTATTAATGGCTATTATCATGATCTTTCCCGCTGCTTTGGCATGGTCAATAGCCTCAATTGTTTGAGTTTTAACACTTTCATTGGCAGCAACAACAATGATGGCAATATCGGTTACATCTGCACCACGGGCACGCATAGCGGTGAAGGCTTCGTGTCCCGGAGTATCAAGAAAAGTAATACGGTGTCCGTTATATTTCACCTGATAAGCACCGATATGTTGCGTAATACCGCCAGATTCACCGGCAATTACATTTGCATTGCGGATGTGATCGAGAATGGCAGTCTTACCATGATCCACATGGCCCATGATGGTAACAACAGGGGGACGTGACACCTGTTCCAGGCTTTCACGTATTTCTTCTTCTTTTTGCAATATTTCAGCACCGTATTCTTCGGCAAACTCCACTTCAAATTCGAATTCGGAGCAGATCAATTCCAGTGATTCCTTATCGAGTCTCTGATTGATGGTAACCATCTTACCCATTGCAAAGAACTTGGCGATGATTTCTGTGGGTTTCACATCCATCATTTTGGCCAGTTCGGCAACTGAAGTGAATTCATTGATCGTAATTTTTGCATCCTGCTGATCTGTCTGTTTATCTTCTTTTTTATATTTCTTTTTCTTCAGACTTTGACTGGCAAGCGTCTTCTTGATGTTCCTGGTAATCTGAGCTTCTTCAACTTCCGTAGGAGCAACATTCTTCACGCGGGAATTTTTCTTAAAGCTGTTAATTTTAGCTTTCAGATGTTTATCTTTTTGACCGTAGTCGTTCTTTTTCTTTTTCTTAGATTCTTTCAGCAGATTTTTCTCTGCCAAGGTCAGTTCAATTTTAGGGATCAGATCATCAGCAGGTCCATGCGGGCGAGCTCCGCTGCGTGGTGGTCTGCTGTCACGCTGAAAATCAGTGCTGCCGGGTTTCCTGCGATTCTGGGGAGTAGTGCTGGTTTCTCCGGGTTTTCTGCGGGTGGAAGGACTCTGTCTATCAGACGAATGCTGTCTTTCCGGAACATAGTTCTTTTCCTGTGTAAACCTGGGTTGAGTAACATCCCGCTTTGGTTTATCAGTACTTTTCTGTTCGGGTTGTTTTGTGCGGGGAGGAGCAGTGGAACCGGTACGACGTGGAGGATGCGGACGACTGGTTTTTTCCTGGCTATCAGGTTCCTGGTCTTCTTTTTTCTTTTTGGTGGGATGTTCAATCCACTGGCGCGGCTTATCTTTGGCAGTTTCGGTTTTAACTGACTCGGTTTTTACCGACTCAGTTTTTACTGGTTGTGCTTTTACCGGTTCTGCTTTTACTGGTTCTGCTTTAACTTTATCGGTTTCAACTGGTTGAGATTTAGCAGGTTCAGTTTTTACAGGCTCGGTTTTAACGGGAGTGGGAGCTGCAGCGGGTTTGGGAGGTTCAGATTTAGCTTCTTCGCGTTTTCGGGTTTGTACTACTTTTTGCTGATAATTCCGGCGATCAAGTTCTCGCTGTCGAACAGCCTGGCGTTCTGCATTGAAGCGTGCTCTTATTTTTATCTCTATATCATCTTCGATTTTACTCATGGGACTTTTGCTTTCCACACCCAGATCTTTCAGGTGCTTCATCAATGCCGATGAAGAAATCTTGAATTCTTTCGCCAAATCTCTTACCCTGATAGCCATCAAACCTCCAAGTTTGCCTGCTCGTTGTCGCCAGATATTATTTTTAATAAACCTCTGGCGAAATTCCTGTCAGGCGTCATTATTATTCCAGTAGCCCGTTGCGAAAACTGGCAGCTATATTCTGCCATTGTTCCCAGAATAAACACGGGTACGCCTGCTTCTTCACATATTCTCATAATTCTCTGTTTATTACGTTCCGAAAAATCTTCTGCCAATAAAACCAGTCTGGCTCTTCTCTGTCCGATCATCTTGCTGACCGAATCATAGCCTGTCTTTAACTGACCTGCTCTGGCGCAAATCTGCAGCAGATTATAAAGTCTGGTCAGTTTTGCTGTTTGCGTCGGCGCTTTCTTATCCATTTTTCCAGCCTGGTAAAGCATTCTTCCTGCTCACATACATAATTACCACGTCCCGGTAATTGACGCATCAGGTCGATTACATATCTGCCTTCCAGCAGAATGAACCGCAATAAACCTGTCTGCGGTAAACTTTGCCGGCAGATAACACAGCGCCGCATTGGGATATGACGGGCATGGGAGGAGCGGTTTGGCATTAGAAATACTCAGCCGATTCCTTCAGCTTCTGCGCCGTCTTTTTACCCATTCCTTCCAGATTACACAATTCGTCAATACTGGCTTCAAAAATATCCTGTACTGAGGTGTAACCATAGCCTTTCAGAATTTCAGCCAGTTTGGGCGTTACGCCATCCAGATCACTGATATGACTGGTGACGCGACGCTCTTCACCTATCTTCGATTCAAATTCTTCTTCCGTATATATATCAAGTTTATATTCAGTGAGTTTAGCTGCCAGCTTGACATTCTTACCTTTTTTACCGATTGCCTGGTTCTTATTTTTGGCATCAACGATAACACGGGCAAATTTTCCTCTGTCTGCCAGATAAACACGATCAATTAAATCAGTTCCAATGGCATTAGCTATAAGCTCTTCCGGTGAATCATCCCATAATACGATGTCCACAAGTTCATTGCCCAGCTCGGAGCGGATTGTATCCAGACGAGTGCCTTTAGGTCCCAGGCAGGCTGCCACGGGATCTATTTCACTGTTGTTACCTTCCACAGCGACTTTTGTCTTGATACCGGGTTCCCGCACTATTTTTTTGATCTTAATATCACCATCCGCAATTTCAGGGATTTCCATTTCAAAGAGTTTTTTCACAAATTCCGGACTGGTGCGCGACAGAATGATCAAGGTCGTATTTTTGCGGTTACGGATATCTATAACAAAAGCGCGGATGCGGTCTCCCGGTTTGTAATATTCATCATCAATCTGTTCATCTGGAGGCAGCAGTGCATCGGCATAGCCTATATCTACGGCGTAACCATTATAATCTGATTTGGTGACTTTTCCCATTACGATCTGATTTTTCTGGCGCTCAAAATCTCCACGGATGCGGTCTTCTTCCAGTTGCTTGATATGCTCCAGGATCGTGCGGCGAATTGTTTTGATCATCTTGGGTTCAAAATCCATTAACCCCATCCTGAAAGATATTTTATCTCCCAGTTCCAGATGGGCATTACGGCTTTGAGCTTCCTCCAGGCTGATCTCACCGATATTGGTATCGCGTTCAACTACGATCTTCAGAAACCTGACTTCTACAGTGTTACTGGCAAAATCTGTTACCACTTCCAGTTCATTCTCGCTGGTAAGTTTCTTGATAACAGTACTATATATGCTTTCCTGGATGATGTGTTCTATCTCATCTCGTTTTATCTGTTTCATATTTGCCAGAGTTGCTAATGAACTCATCAGGTTAGTGCTCATGATTACTCCTTGGTTTTTTCCAGTCTTTTCGAATTTTGCAGTTCAAGTTTGGCATCAAAGATTATCTTTGCCTTCTTAATAGAAGTTAAGGGAATCTCTTCTAAATCTTCCGATTCCAGGAGAAGCATGATGCTGGTTGGATTTACTTCCTTCAGAATTCCGGTCAATCTCTGATTCTCTGCTTCGCCATGTACAGTTAACTTGATCTTTTCATTGATCGCACTGATGAAATGACTCTTCTTCGTCAATTCCCGTTCCAGTCCCGGTGAAGATACTTCCAGTAAATAGTGCCCTTCAATTACATCCTCTTCTTCCAATTGCTGGTCGATGAGATGACTCACCTCACGGCAGTCACTGATGGTTACCCCACCCAGACGGGTGATCTTCACCAGCAGCAGACGTCCATGCGCGGTTGGTTTCCACTGCAGGTCATACAGTGATACTCCCTTGACTTTACAGGCTTCTTTTACTATTTCTTCAATTCTTTCCTTCATCCTTCACCTTCATTATTATATGACGAAACCACTGTTTCCCAGTGGTTTCCGAATAACTATGTATCTCGATTACCTTCTTCTGCAGAGATTAACTATATTTCTCTACTTTGAATATTAATAAATTTAAAAGTAGAGCTATTCTGTCAATAACTTTAATATTTTGTTCCAGGTGATATACCTGGATAAAAAAACTTGACACTCAATAGCACTAAAAAGCAAATGGCTTTCACGGCTCGGGGCGTAGCGCAGTTCGGTTAGCGCACTGGTTTTGGGAACCAGGGGTCGAAGGTTCAAATCCTTTCGCCCCGACCAGTTTTTTTGAAGTGAAATAATAAGATATGGGCGTTTAGCTCAGTTGGGAGAGCGCCTGCCTTACAAGCAGGTGGTCGGGGGTTCAAGTCCCTCAACGCCCACCATATCTAAAACTTTCGGGCGTTTAGCTCAGTTGGGAGAGCGCCTGCCTTACAAGCAGGTGGTCGGGGGTTCAAGTCCCTCAACGCCCACCATAGATTGCCGCAGTTAATGCGGCTTTTTTTTTATTGACACAAACCTGTATTATATATTATTTAAAGCAGGTTAGTTTTAAGAGCATGTATTAAGATATTTTGAAGTTATTCAGATAACTAAGAAGATATCTGCTCATGAAACTATAGGCAATAAAAAGAAATGGAGTTAAATCATGAACAAAAAAACTTTGATAATAATTGGAGTTGTAATACTTGTGATAGGCATCATTTTAGTGATAAACGGTGATTCAAAAAATCACACTTTAGAAGGTGCATTAATGCGTCTTGGTGGTTCGGCACCGGGAACTGATGAAATGATTGGTGGAGTAATCGTAGGTTTAATTGGCATTATCTCAATAATTACAGGTGCTTTAAAAAAGGAGTAAGTGAAGTATTACATCAATATCCAAATATAAATCGAAATTTCAATCTCGCCTGTTTCAATTTGTAAATTGCAGTTACACAAGTGGGATTGAAAATTACATTATGGACAAAAGGAGGTTTGTCTAATGAATAATAGAACTATGATTATTCTGGGAGCAATTTTAATTTTAGTTTCTTTAATCATGTTGATTTCACGGGAATCTGTGGTTGATTCTATTCACTCAAAAGCATCACAATTCTACAACGCAGCTATAGGGGGGAATAAATCAGCTTTAGATCAAGTTTTTGGAGGTGGAAGATCAATTTTTAATCCTGATCGCAGGCTAATGGAAGAAAGTAAAAGAATTCACAAGGAAGCTGAAACAGTTGATAAATTAATGAATTATGGTAGTTATGCCCTTGGTGCAATTGGTTTAGTACTTCTACTGGCAGGCTTGATTAAACAAAATCCCAATAAGACAAGTTCAGAAGAATCAGACAATGAAAGTAAAGAATCTTTGTTTTGTCCAGACTGTGGTGTTAAATTAGAAGCTAAAGTGAAATTTTGCCCCGAATGTGGGCATGAATTTTAAGCTAAAATAATATTTATTAAAATATTCCAAAGGAGCTAGGGAGATTAACAGGGAGGAATGTTCTAAGTGTGGCAGTATTTATAATTAAAATATTGCCTAAATTGCGGGAATAAGAAATTGAAGTTACAAAAGAATTAAACTTATCACCCGAAAGTTTAGCGGAAATTGATCTTACCCCCCCCAAAAAAAAAATATTTATCGATAATTTAAATAATGTCTTATACATCACACACCAGGAGACATCCAGTTCGAATTTGAAATGTATAATGAAGCAATTCTAAAATATCAGAAAGCATATTTAATAGACGATTCCAACTTTAATTCAATTCATAAAACTGCTGAGGCTTATCATAAAATCCTAACTCGGATAAATCGAAATCCAACGAAAAGAATATCAACCACGGACGTCACAGACAGCACGGACGAATTTAAGAAGAAGAGAGGATTATTTTAGTAGAGTAGTTATTTATCTTTTTCTTTTGTCCGAAGGTCAGGGGTTTAAAAGAAATTGAAGATTATCAACCGCGGAAGGCGCGAAAAGAAGAAATGAAGCTGAATTGAGGGTGAGACCTTGGGGATGGTATTTTCTTATTTGCAGTATTATTCAATATGGTGTAAAAAGGGAGAAAATAGATGGGTAAGAAAGAGGATTAGATAAATATTCTGCCAAAAAATGTAAGAATACTTTTGTTAAGTGGCTACTGCACAACCTCCAATATGGGTTAAAAGCAATAGTATCATTGATGTGTCAGATAAATAAATATTGCGCCTAACAGTAGGTAGTCGGGGATTCAAGTTTCTCAACGCCCACCATAGATTGCCGCAGTTTCTGCGGCTTTTTTTTTATTGACACAACAAATTGAATTTACTAATCTACATAAATAAGAGCAAGGAGGTGTTTTGACTAAAAAAAATATAGAGAATTACATTGGACCGAGGATTCCGAAAAAGAGAGAATTTCTTTCTGCCAATAATATTGTGTCAGTAATCTCAATCGGGCTTATCTCTATTACTTTGAGCTGTTCACCAACTGTGAAAATCGTTGATACAGAGCCAGTTAATCCGGAGATTATTTCAACAAATTCCCCGAGTCCTTTTATGCCAACTACAACAATAAAATACAAAATCGAGAATCAGACTGAACTCCCTGACACAGTAAGTGTTAAACTTTATGATGTAAAAGCTAAACTGGTCAGAACTCTCATCAATGAAATTCAAGTAAGTGGTGAATATCAATGTGAGTGGGATGGAAAAAACGATGATAATATACATGTAAAATCAGGTGTGTATTGTTATAGTATTGAGATAAATGGGAAAGAAATTACCACAAGAAAAATTCTCTTATTGAAATAAGGCAAATGAACTTAACATTACACCTGACGTCAAGTTGTAATATGAATTGTTCATATTGCTATAATAATGGGGATGAATATCAAGATGACATGACTTTCGAAATTGCCCGACAAGCAATTGATTATGCCATAAATCAGACTGCATCACAAATAATGAACATTACTTTTGTAGGTGGAGAACCTCTTCTAAAGAAGGAATTAATAAAACAAATCGTGGAATATTGCAATCAAAATAATGAGAAAACTATTTTGTTTTCAATTTTAACAAATGGCTTGCTTCTCGATGAACAGTTTATCAACTTCTCAATTAGTCACAATATCGCAATTTCCTTAAGTTTTGATGGCATTGAAAAATCTCATAACTTATTCCGGAAAATGGGAGAAAAAGATTCCTGGAAGCTGGTATATTCAAAATTTAAGAAACTGATATCACTCATCCCTGAATCCATGATATTAATAACTCTAAATCCTGAGACAATACAGTATTTAGCTGAATCAATCTCTTTTTTAATAGAAAATGGTGCCAAAGCGATTTCCATATCTAATAACTATAAGGTTAGCTGGCAAGAGGAACACTTTGAACTTTTACAAGCTCAATTAATAGAAATTGCCGGATATTATAAAATTCGTTATAAAAATAATAGTCCCTTTTACTTAAATATTTTCGACAGCAGGATTCATGCATTTATTGATGGATTTGTGAATAAAGGACGTTGCGCTGCCGATGGCAATCATCTTTCAATTGCTCCCAACGGCGATCTGTTTCCCTGCATTGCTTTCGTAAAAAAGAATTCGCAATATAAGATCGGAAGTCTGGATTCCGGAATTGATAAAAATAAAATTGAGTACTTTCAAAAAAACCGAAGGAATTCTGACCATATTTGTAAAAATTGTGACATTAAGGAGCGATGTTTCAATTGGTGTGCTTGTGCGAATTATTTAGCCACGGGTAGAATTGACAGCATCTCACCAGCTTTATGTGAATTTGAGAAAATGCTGATACCAATCTGTGACCGGATCGCTGAAGAATTGTATTTAGCAAAAAATAAAAGTTTCATAAAGCGGTTTTACGAAATATGATAAAACGAGAAAGAAGAATGTAAGAATATTTTAACCGCGAATAGTCTTCAAAAACTTCCGGCTCATCAAGACAAAACGAACAAACGCGAACTTGTCATAACAAATTTTGAGTCCACTATAAAAAGTCATTTAACCGCTGAAAGCGCCAGTCTTCGTTTTACTATGCCCCGGCAGGCTGAAGGCGCGGAAAGAGAATTCAAATAAATGCATTTATGAAAGTAACCTCTCGATTTTGGATTCTTTGTCATATTATTTTCAATGATTTTTCTTAATTTTTAGTTTTTATTGTGAACTCAAATTTAATCCACTTTGTGCAATAGGATTTCACAAATAGCCGTATGTTTCTGGCATCCCCCTACGCTGTAGAGGCTGTGCGAAAACTAATGATTGTTGTTTGAAGAAGCGATATCCAATTTAAGCTAAGAGTTTTGGACTGTACTCAGGAACAAAGCCTGCTCCGATCTATCGGAGACTTTTGAGCGACTAACCTGACTTTCGCACCTTAACCATAAGTGATTGATTCTTAATGACTTAAAATTCAGGCACTACAGGAACTTTTTTAAATTACTGTTTTACTATGGTTTTTCTTATCGGTAAATTGCTATATTCAACTCCCAGTTTGCGGT